>NZ_LMFX01000015.1:0-156742 GCF_001426985.1 Caulobacter sp. Root1472
CGTGGACCGACGCCTACAACCTTGCCCGCCCACACGCCGGCATCAAAGGTCTCACACCCTGGCAGCGTGTGAACAACCTTCTTGGAAACGACACCTAGGTCCGCCGCCAGGCGAGCATGTGCGGGAAGGGCCTCGCACCGGCGGCCTTGGCGCGGTGGGGTTCGACCGTCAGGCCCCACATGGCCAGCATCGGCACGCCGACATAGCCGCCCTGGCTGAACATCTCGGCCAGAGCCTTGCCGCCGCCGCGATAGCCGCCGTCGTGGAACGGCACCGAGGCGTCCAGCCCCATGTGCGTCGCGGCGGCGAAGGACCAGGCCAGGGCGGCCATCTCCTCGCCGGGATCGTCGGAGACGCCCTCGTCAGGTCGGCCCGGATCGCTCACCGCCACGTGGCCGGCTTCGTGCAGCAGGTCGCCCGGCCAGGCCAGGCGCGCCGGATCCACTTGCAGACCGTCGCCCGTCACCGCCACGCCCGGCAGGAAGGTCTCGCCCTCCAGAGCCGAGACCTCGACCGGGATGCCAACCTGGCGCAGGAACGCGACGATGCGGCCGACCAACGGGTCGGCGAACTCACTGGCCAAGATCTCGGCCGCGCCTGGCGTCACCGCTCATCCTCCTGCCTGGAGCGGATCAAAGCCGCCCGTCGCGCCTTCGTAAAGCGGGCCCTTCGCGCGCCGAAAAATGGGGTGCGTTCCGATCGCTTTGGGCGGACCGTTCTGCAACGGCCGAGCTCGGCCCATCGTCGGACCCGCCCATGACTTTCCGTCCCTTCCCCGCCGCGGCGCTGAGCGCTGCCCTGCTGTGCAGCGCAGCGCCCCTGGCTCAAGCCGCCGTGATCGGAACCAACACGCCCGCCCAGTCCATAAGCGCCGCGCGCATCGACGCCCTGCCCGCCCAGGACCGCGGCGCCTGGAAGGCCTACCTGGCGCGCTCCGAGCAGCAGAACCTGGCCGATCGGGCGGCCCTGGCCGCCGAGCTGAAACCGGACCAGCCGCCCCCGCCGCCGCCTGAAGAAGGTCCCGGCGGTCCCAAGGCCATGCCGCTTGACCGCGACGCGGCCTGGTACGCCACGCCCGAGGCTCGCCACATCGCCGACGTCATCGTCAGCTTCCAGACTCCGGCTGGCGGCTGGAGCAAGAACCAGCCGCGCACCGGCGCCCTGCGCCAGCCGGGCCAGCCCTACGCCGCCGACAACGTCTCCAAGCATCTGGGCGTGGACGACTTCGACACCCCGCGCGATCCGCGCTGGAACTATGTCGGCACCCTGGACAACGACGCCACCATCACCGAGCTGCGCTTCCTGGCCCGGGTCGCCGGACAGGCGCCGGGGCCGGCGGGCGAGGCCTGGCGGGCCAGCTTCCTGCGGGGCGTGCGCTACCTGCTGGCGGCCCAGTTCCCGAACGGCGGCTGGCCTCAGGTCTGGCCGCTGGAAGGCGGGTATCACGACGCCATCACCTATAACGACGACGCCGTCACCGAGGCCGCGTCCCTGCTGACCGACGTCGCCAACGGCCAGGGCGACTACGCCTTCGCACCGGCCGAGCTTCGCAAGCAAGCCGCTTCGGCCGCCGACCGGGCGGTGACCTGCGTCCTGGCCACCCAGGTCATCGTCGACGGCAAGCGCACGATCTGGGCCCAGCAACACGACGCCTTGACCCTGAAGCCGGTGGCGGGCCGCAACTTCGAACCGGCCGAGCTGTCGACCGAAGAAAGCGCCGACCTGCTGCTCTATCTGATGAGCCTGCCCAACCCGTCGCCAACCCTGGTGAAAGCCGTCCACGCCGGCGCCGACTACCTGGCCGCCCACGCGATCTACAACCAGGCCTGGGCGGGAGGACGCGACACCGAGGGCGGCCGTCGGCTGACGCCCAAGCCGGGCGCCGGCCCGCTGTGGGCCCGCTACTACGCCAAGGCCACCAACACCCCTGTGTTCGGCGACCGCGACAAGACCATCCATGACGACGTCAACGCGCTGAGCCTGGAGCGCCGCAATGGCTACGCCTGGTTCAACACCAGCCCAAAAAAGGCGCTGGACGCCTACGCCGCCTGGAAAAAGGCCCATCCGGCGGCGGGCTGAGGCGGCGTCATGAACCCGTCGCCAAACCCTCGTCGAAGCGTCGCGCGCTTGCCCTAACACCCCGGACCTTGAAACGCCCGACAGGGGCGGAGGTCGGAGGGTTCCATGCTCATCAAATCTGCTCGCCACGTCCTGCTGGCGGCCAGCGCGTTCGGCGTGCTGGCGATCGCCTCGGTCGCCCAGGCGGCGGACGTCCCGCTCTCGGCCGCGGTCGAGCCGGCCGCCGAACCCGCCGAACCCGCCGACGCGGTCGAGCAACTGCTGGTCACCAGCCTGTCCGCCACCCGCTCGGCCGTGCAGCTCAGCGGTTCGGAAATGCAGAAGATCCTGCCGGGCCTTTCGCCACTGAAGGCGATCCAGACCCTGCCGGGCGTGCTCTACGTGACCGCCGACCCCTGGGGCAACAACGAGCAGAACACCTCGCTGTTCATCCACGGCTTCAACGGCCAGCAGCTGGGCTACACCCTGGACGGCGTGCCGCTGGGCGACCAGAGCTACGGCAACTACAACGGCCTGTCGCCGCAGCGCGCGGTGATCAGCGAAGCGGTCGGCAAGGTCATCCTGTCGTCGGGCGCCGGCTCGCTGGGCACCGCTTCGACCAGCAATCTGGGCGGCGCCGTCGAGACCTTCACCAGCGATCCGCGCGCCCAGTTCGGCGGCCAGCTGAACGAAACGGTCGGCAGCTACGCG
This sequence comes from Caulobacter sp. Root1472, assembly GCF_001426985.1. Taxonomy (NCBI): domain Bacteria; kingdom Pseudomonadati; phylum Pseudomonadota; class Alphaproteobacteria; order Caulobacterales; family Caulobacteraceae; genus Caulobacter; species Caulobacter sp. Root1472. Next base: position 2,770 of record NZ_LMFX01000015.1, read on the forward strand.
ACCACCCGCACCTTCCTGCGCGTCGACACCGGCACGTTCGGCGGCAACAACACCGCCTATTTCGCCTACGCCCACCAGGACGCCCGGGCCTGGGACTTCCGCGGCCACCAGGGCGGCGACCAGGCCAACCTGAAATACGTGCGCGACGGCGAGGCCGGCAAGCTGACGTTCTACCTGTCCTATTCCGACAAGATCGAGCCGAACGAGGACGGCACCACCCGCTACATCCCGGGCCGCGCCGGCAAGCCCTATGACAGCTACCAGCCCTACACCCGCCCGTTCTTCTATCCGGACTTCCACGCGGCGCTGGACTATCTGGACGCGGCCGGCAACTACCCCGTCTCGGAAGGCGAGAACTACCGCAACTACTTCAGCGCCGCCCAGCGCACCGACTATCTGAGCTATCTGAAATACGACGCCAAGCTGGCCGACAACGTCACCTGGTCGAACCAGGTCTACTATCACGATGACCACGGCCGCGGCATCGTCGCGGGCCCGATCCGGGTGGCGGGCCTGCCGGCCCTGTTCAACTTCTATTTCCCCAATCAGGACCTGAAGAAGGTGTTCGGCAATTCGGGTTATGCGACCCGCACCACCGAGTACCAGATCGATCGCCTGGGCGGGATCTCGACCCTGAGCGCCACGATCGGCGAACACCAGATCGAGGCCGGCTTCTGGTATGAGCACAACAAGTCGTCGGCCTATCGCCGCTGGTACCCGTTCGACGTCAACCACCCGACCACGCCCTACGACGTGCCGACCGGCTGGCTGATCACCCAGTACGGCAGCGAGATCGACAACAAGGTCTACCAGTTCCACATCCAGGACCAGTGGCGCATCCGCGAGAACCTGGTGCTGCAGGGCGGCTTCAAGAGCAGCGTGCAGGACGCCACGGGCGCGGTGCCGGTGCAGCCGATCGTCGGCTCCCTGGTCAATTCCACCGGCCTGCCGGTGGGCAATATCAAGACCAAGGAGTGGTTCCTGCCCCAGCTGGGCGCGGTCTGGACTCTGGACGGCGGCATGGAGGCCTTCGTCAACGTCCAGAAGAACCTGCGCCACTTCCAGACCTATGGCGGCGGCGGCCTGTCGCCGTTCAGCCTGGGCAGCCAGGCGGCTTTCGACCAGTTCAAGCGGACCGCCGAACCTGAAACCGCCTGGACCTACGAGGCCGGCGTGCGGGGCAAGCGCGAGGTCGCCTTCGGGCCGATCACCGGCATCGACGGCCAGCTGAGCGTCTATCACACCGACTTCAGCAACCGCCTGCTGGGCGTGGCGCCGTCGGCGGCGGCGATCTCGATCATCGGCGGCGCGGCCATTGTCCAGAATGTCGGCGCGGTGAAGACCGACGGGGTCGACCTGGCCCTGACCCTGCAGCTGGGCGATCACTTCTCGTTCTACGACGCGGTCTCCTACAACCGGTCGGTCTATCAGGACGACTATACCAGCGGCTCGACCACGGTCGGCGGCGTCATCACCCCGACGGTCGTGCGCATCGCCGGCAAGAAGGTCCCCGGCAGCCCCGAATGGATGAACAAGTTCGTGGCCAGCGCCAATTTCGGCGCGTTCGAGGCCCAGCTGATCGGCGACTATGTCGGCGAACGGTTCGCGACCTACACCAACGACCTGAAGGTGGACAGCTACCTGCTGCTGAGCCTGCAGGTCAGCTACGACTTCCAGACCCCAGCCAACTGGCCGATCGACAACCTGAAACTCAGCGCCAACATCACCAATCTCGGCCAGAAGAAGGGCGACCTGAACGTCACCGTCTCGCAGCCGGCCGGCAGCTATTCGACCTTCCCGATCCCGCCGCGCCAGGGGTTCGTCGCCCTGTCCACGCGGTTCTAGCGTCGAGCGGCCCGGCGCCGATCCTCCCCTTTCGGCCCCGCGGGCCTGCTCGCGTCGAACGCCCCGGACCTTGCGTCCGGGGCGTTTTTCGTCGGGCGGACCAAAATACTTAGGTAATTGCCAAACTATCTGTTGACGCTAGGCGCGGCGCGAAGATACTTAGGCACATGACTAACCAACAACCCTCGCTCGACCTGATGTTCCAGGCGCTGGCCGATCCCAGCCGGCGCAGCATCGTCGAGCGGCTCTGCGCCGGCCCGGCCTCGGTCAGCGAACTGGCCCAGCCCCTGGCGATGTCCCTGCCCTCGGTGATGCAGCACCTGCAGCTGCTGGAGGGCAGCGGCCTGATCCGCTCGGAGAAAGTGGGACGGGTGCGGACCTGCCGCCTGGAACCGGAGGCCCTCAGCGCCGCCGAGACCTGGATCAACGAACGCCGCGTGCTCATGGAACGCAAGCTCGACCGCCTGGGGGAGTACCTGCGCGCCACGGCCGGCGACGAAGACAACTGACCTTCAACACACGCAAAGAGGATACGACCATGACCGAACGCTCCGTTGTCCACGCCACCTTCGTCATCAACCGGGTCTACGACGCCTCGCCGGCCCGGGTGTTCAAGGCGTTCTCAAATTCCGAGGCGCGCGACCGCTGGTTCGTGAAGTCGGAGGGCTGGCCGGTGGCCGAATACACCTACGATTTCCGGGTCGGCGGCCAGGAGCACGGCCGCTTCAGCCCCGACGGCAAGATGATCGTCCTGAACGAGACCACCTACTGGGACATCGTTCCGGACCAGCGGATCATCAGCGCCTACGCCATGGACATCGACGGCAACCGCATCTCGGTGTCGGTCGCCACGATCGAGCTGAAGCCGGAGGGCAAGGGCACGCGCCTGACCTACACCGAACAGGGCGCGTTCCTGGACGGCTACGACATCCCCGCCCAGCGCGAGGCCGGGTGCCGCGACCTCTACGAAAAGCTGGCGGTCGAGCTGGAGCGCCAGGGCGAAGACGCCTGACGCCGCGCCACGAGCCGGGGACACGCCCGTAAACGTGTCCCCGCCCCCCTTTCCGGAGTTCCCATGTCCCTGACCCTGCACATGCACCCGCTGGCCTCGTACTGCTGGAAGGTGCTGATCGCCCTCTACGAGAACGACACCCCGTTCGAGGCCCGTCTGGTCGACCTGAGCGACCCCGCGGTCGTGGCCGCGTTCAAGACGCTGTGGCCGACGGCCAAGATGCCGCTGCTGGTCGACAAGGCGCGCGACCGTACGGTCCCGGAAACCTCGATCATCATCGAATACCTGCAGACGGCCTATCCCGGTCCGGTGCGGTTCATCCCCGACGACGCCGAGGGTGCGTTGCGGGTGCGGCTGCTGGACCGCCTGTTCGACAACTATGTCCAGGAGTCGATGCAGAAGATCGTCGGCGACCGGATACGGCCGGCCGACGCCAAGGACTCGCATGGCGTGGCCCACGCCCGCGCGCAGCTGGCCATGGCCTACGACCTGCTGGAAGGCCAGTTGGCGGGACGGACCTGGGCGGCGGGCGAGGCCTTCAGCCTGGCCGACTGCGCGGCGGCCCCCGCCCTGTTCTACGCCAACAAGGTGGCGCCGCTGGGCGGGAGCCATCCCACCGTCTCGGCCTATCTCGACCGCCTGCTGGCCCGTCCGTCGTTCGCGCGGGTGCTGCAGGAGGCCGAACCCTATTTCGCGATGTTCCCGACCGGGGACTGACCTTTGGGCGAACCGGCCTTCGAGCCCAGTGCGTGGTCCTCGTCCTTCGGCAAGCCCAGGATGAGGACCATTGTGCGGGCCGCGGCGGTAGAAAACCTCATCCTGAGCCTGCCGGAGGACGAGGTTTCCAGGGCCGGATGGGCGGCTTGGCCTCCTCAGGCTAGGCTGTCCGCCTCCCAGGCCAGGAACTCTGGCGTCTGCAGCAGGCGCTCGCAATAGGCGCCGGCCGCGCCGGTGTCGCCATAGTCCGACAGGTGGATCCCATAGGTGCGGAAGCGGGTCGCCACCGGGGTGTAGAAGGCGTCGGCGATCGACCAGTCGCCCAGCAGGAACGGCCCGCCCGAGCGCTTGAGCAGCTGGTTCCAGCGCTCGACGATCTTGCGCACATCCTTCTGGGTGGCCTCGGAGATCGCCACGGCGGCGGGGGCGACTTCCAGCGCCATCGGGCATTCGCCGCGCAGCGAGGTGAAGCCCGAATGCATCTCGGCCGCCGCCGACCGGCCCAGGGCCCGCAACGCGGCGTCCTGCGGCCACAGCTTGGCGGTCGGGAACGTCTCGGCCAGATATTCGCAGATCGCCAGCGAATCCCAGACCACCAGGTCGCCGTCCTTGAGCGCCGGCACCAGATGGCTGGGCGAGTGCTTGGCGATCTCGGCCTCGGAGGCTCCGGCCTGGCGCAGCTCGATCACCGTTTCCTTGAACGGTTGGCCCGTGCGCTTCAGCGCCAGCCAGGGGCGCAGCGACCAGCTGGACCACTTCTTGGTGCCGACGACGATTTCCATGGCGAGCCTCCTTGGCGAACGGGGGGAGCCCTGGGCTTAGCCCGAGCGCTCGTCCGGGACAACGCCGCCAGCTGTCGCCTAGTCGTTTTCGCCGGCCGGCGGCCGTGGAAAGACGTAGGCCCAGGGACACGGCTCGGCGGGCGGGCCAGGATCGCGGGCCAGGGCGCGGAGCGTCCGGGCGCGGTTCAGTTCCTCGACGGGAACGATCTCGGCGGACCGGGCGGTCGGCGCGGGTTGCGGACGGGGCAAGGCGTACATGGCGGACCTCCTGCAAGACCGTCTGTCGCGGCCGTGCGCCCATTGAAGACTCTCGCGCCTGAACGAGCCCGGGCGCCCTCGTTGTCCGGCGTTCATCCAGCGGCCGCCAAACCGCCCGGATTTCCCCTCTGGCCTTGGCGCTTCCGTTACGTCTACAGTCGGCCAAACGATTAGAACAAATGTTTGAAGGGAGAGGCCCAGGATGGCGCAGGCGAAGACGCCGAGCGGCGCGAAGCCGCCATTTTCGCAAGCCGGCGGACCGCCGCTGTATTCGAACGGCTACAAGGCCGCGGTGCTGGGGCTGCTGCTGGCCACCTACACCTTCAACTTCATCGACCGCACGATCATCGCCACCATCGGCCAGGCCATCAAGGTCGACCTCAAGCTGACCGACACCCAGCTGGGCCTGCTGGGCGGCCTGTACTTCGCCCTGCTCTACACCCTGCTGGGCATCCCGATCGCCCGGATGGCCGAGCGCTGGAACCGGGTGACGATCATCTCGGTGTCGCTGGTGATCTGGTCGGGCTTCACGGCCCTGTGCGGCAGCGCCTCCAGCTTCGCCCAACTGGCCCTCTACCGCTTCGGCGTCGGGGTCGGCGAGGCCGGCTGCTCGCCGCCCAGCCATTCGCTGATCAGCGACTATTACGAGCCCAAGAAGCGCGCCTCGGCCCTGTCGATCTATTCGTTCGGCATTCCCCTGGGCACGATGTTCGGGGCGGTGGCCGGCGGCTGGCTGGCCCAGGAGTTCAGCTGGCGCGTGGCCTTCGTGATCGTCGGCCTGCCCGGCATCCTGCTGGCCGTGCTGGTCAAGCTGGTCGTCAAGGAACCGCCGCGCGGCCATTCGGAGGTCAAGGAACGGCCCCTGGAAGCCGAGGACGTCGTCATCGAGCCGGCCAAGCCGCCGTTCTCGCTGGTCAACGAATTCAAGGAGCTGGGCGCGGTCATGGCCGTGCTGTTCGGCAAGTGGCCCGTGCTGCACATGATGCTGGGCGTGACCATCGCCTCGTTCGGCTCGTACGGCTCGGGGGCGTTCGTGCCGCCCTATTTCGTCCGCGGCTTCGGCCTGGGCCTGGCCGAGGTCGGCCTGATCGTCGGCCTGATCGGCGGCTTCTCGGCCGGGGTCGGAACCCTGGTCGGCGGCTTCCTGACCGACTGGTCGGGCAAGCGCAGCGCCAAGTGGTACGCCCTGGTGCCGGCCCTCGGTCTTTTGATCTGCACGCCGATCTACATCACCGCCTATCTGCAGACCGACTGGAAGATGCTGGCCCTGATCCTGCTGGTTCCGGGGATCTTCCACTATACCTACCTGGCCCCGACCTTCGGCGTCGTCCAGAACTCGGTCGAGCCGCGCCGCCGCGCCACCGCCACGGCCCTGCTGTTCTTCTTCCTCAACTTGATCGCCCTGGGCGGCGGGCCGTGGTTCACGGGCTGGCTGATCGACCATCTGGCCCAGTTCAACTTCAACCATCCGGGGTCGACCGGCATCTTCCACGCCCTAGGCGGCGCGTTCACCGAGCCCGGCGCGGCCAGCTTCACCGCCCAGTGCCCGGGCGGCCTGGCCCCCAAGGGCTCGCCCGCCGACCTGGCCGCGCTCTGCAAGGGCGCCATGGCCCGCTCGACGCAGCAGGGCATCATTGTCCTCCTGTGCTTCTACGCCTGGGCCGCCCTGCACTACGCCCTGGCCGCCATCGGCATGGTCAAGCACATGCGGGAGCGGGCGGCGGCCCAGGCTTAAGGCCGGGCTGGGGACAGGCGCATGCGCCTGTCCCCGATCGCGGACGCGGCTTCGCCGCCTCACGCGAAAACCGCTGAGCTTGATGGGAAGGGTGCGAAGCGCCCGGGCCTCGCCCGGAGTAGCTTGATGTTTTGTACCGTTTCGACGAAGACGAGCGCTTCGCGCGGCCGTTATCCGGAAGCCTTCGGGTCGCGGATTTTTAACCCGCTCCGATGGAGGCCCCCGACGGGCAGGACGTTGGCGCGTCCTGGACCGCCTGGGCGATTTCAGCCCAGGCCTGTTGCGTCCGCCGATCCTTCGTCGCCAGGGCTTCGTCCTGTGTTGCAAGGAACCTGCCCAGGACGTCCGAAGCGTCACTCAAGACCACCGACAAACGCTTCCCGCTCGACCACCCCCGAAGGCCGCATCGGTCGCCGTACGTGCGCCCTCCCCATGCCTTCAGGTGGGATCAGGATAAGGGCGGTCTGAAGGGGTGGGGATCAAATCGGGTCGAGAAAGTTCAAGGCATTGAAATCGCGGGGCTTTGCTCGCAATAGGCCGAGCATAAGTCCTTTCCCTCCCCCTCGTGGGGAGGGTGGCCCTGGCAGCGCCAGGGTCGGGTGGGGGGCTGCTGAGTCAGCCAGCAAACCCACCGGACGCCCTGCACCGCTCCCCACCCGACCCGCTACGCGGGCCACCCTCCCCACAAGGGGGAGGGAAGCGCCATTCTGGAAACGCTCAGGCCTTCATCCCAAGTAATAATCCCCTTCCCTTGACTCACCCGGCGGACGGGACCAAACGCCCGCCTCATGATCACCCGCTATTCCCGCCCCGAAGCCGCCGCCATCTGGTCCAGCCAGACCAAATACAAGATCTGGTTCGAGATCGAGGCCCACGCCGCCGACGCCATGGCCGAGCTGGGGGTGATCCCCAAGCTCGCTGCCGAGACGATCTGGGAAAAGGGCCGCGACGCGGTCTGGGACAGCGACCGCATCGACGAGATCGAGCGCGTCACCAAGCATGACGTCATCGCCTTCCTGACCCACGTTTCGGAAATCGTCGGCCCCGAGGCCCGCTTCCTGCACCAGGGCATGACCAGCAGCGACGTGCTGGACACCTGCTTCGCCGTGCAGCTCAGCAAGGCCACCGACCTGCTGCTGGAGGACGTCGACCTGATCCTGGCGGCCCTGAAGCGCCGGGCCCTGGAACACAAGATGACGGTGTGCGTGGGCCGCAGCCACGGCATCCACGCCGAGCCGATCACCTTCGGCCTGAAGCTGGCCGGCTACTACGCCGAGTTCCAGCGCGCCAAGGAGCGCCTGGCGATGGCGAAGTTCGAGATCGCCACCTGCGCGATCTCGGGCGCGGTCGGCACCTTCGCCAATGTCGACCCGCGGGTCGAGCAGCATGTGGCCGACAAGATGGGCCTGGCGGTCGAGCCGGTCTCGACCCAGGTGATCCCCCGCGACCGCCACGCGGCCTATTTCGCCGCCCTGGGCGTGGTGGCCTCGTCGGTCGAGCGCCTGGCGACCGAGATCCGTCACCTGCAGCGCACCGAGGTGCTGGAGGCCGAGGAGCCGTTCGATCCCGGCCAGAAGGGCTCGTCGGCCATGCCGCACAAGCGCAACCCGATCCTGACCGAGAACCTGACCGGCCTGGCCCGGCTGGTGCGCTCGGCCGTGACCCCGGCGATGGAGAACGTCGCCCTCTGGCACGAGCGTGACATCAGCCACTCGTCGGTCGAGCGCGGCATCGGCCCGGACGCCACCATCCACCTCGACTTCGCCCTGCGCCGCCTGGCCGGGGTGATCGAGCGCTTCAACATCTATCCCGACAACATGGCCAAGAACCTGGACAAGCTGGGCGGCCTGGTGTTCTCGCAGCGGGTGATGCTGGCCCTGACCCAGAAGGGCGTGTCGCGCGAGGACGCCTATGCCGCCGTGCAGGGCAACTCGATGAAGGTGTGGCGCGGCGAAGGCCTGTTCATCGACTTCCTGAAGGCCGACCCGGTCGTGTCGAAGGCCCTGTCGGACGCCGAGCTCGAGGAGCTGTTCGACTACGGCTACCACACCAAGAACGTCGATGTGATCTTCGAGCGGGTGTTCGGCGAGCAGGGCTGAGGGGGGCCTCGCTCCTACCTTTATATGATCGTCATCCCGGGCCTTGTGCCCGGGACCCCTGGTTCAGCTGATGGTGAAGCGCCTTGGCGCGCAGGCGCGCCACCCCTTTCGCACCTGCGGCGGACAGAGGGGTCCCGGGCACAAGGCCCGGGATGACGACCCTAATATGAAAGGGCGCGAAATCAGGACATCCGGCATGACCCGAAAATCCGGCTTTCCTCCCGTCGTCGACGCGAGCACCCGGGTGCTGATCCTGGGCAGCCTGCCCGGCGAGGCCTCGCTGGCCGCGCGGCAGTATTACGGCAATCCCCGCAACGCCTTCTGGCGGCTGATGGAGGGCGTGCTCGACACCCCGCTGGTCGCCCTGGCCTATGAGGCGCGCCTGGCCGCCCTGCTGTCGCGCGGCGTCGGCCTATGGGACGTGATCGCCGAGGCCGAGCGGCCCGGCAGCCTCGACGCCGCCATCCGCGACCCGGCCGCCAACGACCTGGTCGCGCTGGTCACGAGACTGCCGAACCTGCAACGCGTGGCCTTCAACGGCGGGACGGCGGCCCGGCTGGGCGGGCGGCTGATCGGCGACCGCATCGCCACCCTGGCCCTGCCCTCCTCCAGCCCCGCCCACGCGGCGCGGTCGTTCGAGCAGAAGGCCGCGCTCTGGAATGGACTGCGGGCTTACCTGCCTACCAGAGCCGGCTGACGGTCATCAGAGCTCCGCTTAGCGAGGTAAGTTAGCCAAGACGCGCGAAAGGCAAATCGGGACCGCGCCGCGACATTACAGGTTTTTCATCTGCGCCCCGCCCGGAACTAGGGCAGCATCGCCCGCTTCGAGGGGAGACCTTTCCTATGCGCCTGTTCCTGCTGGCCGCCGTTTCGGCGTTCGCCCTGTCAACAACCCTGCCCGCCGCGGCCCTCGCGGCCGATCCGCCGACCAAGGCGATGTACGGCGACTGGGGCGTCGACCTGACCGCCGGCGACAAGTCCGTCTCGCCGGGGGCCGACTTCGACAAGTACGCCAACGGCGCCTGGGCGGCGCGCACCAAGATCCCCGACGACCAGGCCTCGGCCGGGGTCGGCTACGACGTCTACAACCGCTCGCAGGACCAGCTGCGCACCCTGATCGAGACGGCCGAGCCGTCCACCCAGATCGGCGCGCTGTACAAGAGCTTCATCGACGAGGCCAAGGTCGAGGCGGTCGACGACAAGCCGCTGAAGGCGGACCTGGCGCGGATCGCCGCGATCAAGACCAAGGCCGACTTCGCCGTCGCCATGGGCCAGGCCCAGGGCGGGTTCGGCGGCGGCGTCTTCTCGCTGGACATCTATCCGGACGCCAAGAACCCGGAGGTCAACACCCTCTATGTCGGCCAGGCGGGCCTGGGCCTGCCCGACCGCGACTACTACCTGACCGACGGCTTCAAGCCGCAGCTGGCGGCCTATAAGGCCTTCGTCGAGCGGGCCCTGAAGATGGCCGGCTATCCGGACCCGGCAAAGAGCGCCGCCGACGTCGTGGCCTTCGAGACCAAGATCGCCCAGGCCAGCTGGCCGGTCGCCGACCGCCGCGACATCGACAAGACCTACAACCCGACCACCGCGGCCGAGCTGGCGACCTTCGCGCCCTTCCCCTGGACGCCTTACCTGGCCGCCGCCGGCATGCCGGGCCTGAGCAAGATGGTGCTGGGCGAGAAGACCGCCGTGCGCGACATCGCCAAGATCTATGACGAGACGCCGCTGGAGACTCTGAAAGCCTGGCAGACCTTCAACATCGTGGCCGAGACCTCGCCCTACCTGTCCAAGCGCTTCGTCGACAGCCGGTTCGAGTACACCAAGGTCCTCAGCGGCCAGTCGGCCCTGCGGCCCCGCTGGAAGCGCGGCGTGCAGCTGGTCGACGGCAGCCTGGGCGAGATGGTCGGCCAGACCTATGTCGCCAAGTACTTCCCGCCCAGCTCCAAGGCCCAGATGGTCGAGCTGATCGCCAACCTGAAGACGGCCATGGCGGCCCGGATCGAAAAGGCGCCGTGGATGAGCCCGGCGACCAAGGCCGAGGCCCTGACCAAGCTGAGCAAGATGCAGGTGATGGTCGGCTATCCCGACAAGTGGCGCGACTATTCGGGCCTGAAGCTGGACGCCGGCGACCTCTACGGCAATGTCGCGGCCAGCCGGCGCTTCGAGTGGGCCTATACGCTGAGCGACCTGGGCAAGCCGGTCGACCACGGCAAGTGGGGCATGACCCCGCAGACCGTCAACGCCTACAACGGCGGGCTGGAGAACAAGATCGTCTTCCCGGCCGGCATCCTGCAGGCCCCCTATTTCGACCCGGCCGCCGACCCGGCGGTGAACTACGGGGCGATCGGCGCGGTGATCGGTCACGAGATCAGCCACGGCTTCGACGACCAGGGCCGCAAGATCGACGCCACAGGCAAGCTGCGCGACTGGTGGACCGCCGAGGACGCCAAGCGCTTCGACGCCCAGGCCGACGTGCTGGGCAAGCAGTACGACGCCTACCAGCCGGTCCCCGGCGCCCACATCAACGGCAAGCTGACCATGGGCGAGAACATCGCCGACCTGGCCGGCCTGCAGGTGGCCCTGGACGCCTACCACGCCTCGCTGGGCGGCAAGCCGGCCCCGGTGCTCGGCGGGCTGACCGGCGACCAGCGCCTGTTCCTGGCCTTCGCCCAGTCGTGGCAGGAAAAGGCCCGCGACGATTCGCTGAAGCAGCAGATGGCGTCGGACCCGCATGCGCCGTCGTCGTTCCGCGTCGTCGGCCCCACCCGCAATGTCGACGCCTGGTACGACGCCTTCGGGGTCAAGCCCGGCGACGCCTACTACCTCGCGCCCGAGGCCCGCTCGCGGGTCTGGTGACGCGGAAAAGTCCGCGCCGCCCGATGGGGGCCGGGCGACGCGGGCCTACGCCTTGAAACGTCCGGATCAGGCGATGTGCTTGACCGGCACGTGCTCGACGTGGGTGTTCAGGTAGTTGAACCCGCCCGAGCCGTTCCAGGTCTGGTCGACCGAGAGCGCGGCCGTGAACTTGACGAGGAACGAGCCGATAGCGGGCGGCGGCACGCTGTAGACGAACTCGCCGCTCAGCGAGACCAGCTGGTGGTTGGGGCCAAAACCGGTCTGATAGATCTGGCCGGTAACCGGGAAGCGATGGTTGCCGCCCAGCACCGCCTGGTTCACCTCGGCGATGCCGCTGACATGGCCCGAGGCCGCCTGGACGGTCAGGGCCAGGTTGACGATCGGCGCGCCGGGCGTGCCGACGTTGCCGACCACCGCCTTGACGAAATAGAGCCCGACCTTGTCGCCGGCCTTCTGGGTATGAAGGGTACCAACATCGTCAGCCATGGACGCATCCTCCTGTTGTAGGTCGACATAAGATCGACCTTTGCGAGAGTGATACATCCGAGACGCGACGACACCTAAAGGAAACCTGAGCGAGCTTTCTCTTTTTCTATCTACCTATAGGCGTAAACGATCCGTGGACCCCGTCTGGCCGTCGCGCGCCCCCTGAACGGACAAGGCCCGGCCGCGGTGAACCGCGCGGCCGGGCCTTGCACACTCATTAGAATTATTCGCGGCCACAGCCGCCGGGCTCTACTCGCCGGCGGCGATCTGGCCGCGGGCCAGGGCCAGCAACTCGTCCATCTTCCGGCGGACCTCGCCCTCGCTGACATTGACGCCCGAACCCTTCAGGTCGCCGGCGACCTTGCGCAGCACGTCCTCGTCGCCGGGCTGTTCGAAATCGGACTTCACGACGGCGCGGGCGTACTCCTCGACCGTCGCCAGGCCCATCAGCTCGGCCGCCCATTCGCCCAGCAGGCGATTGCGGCGCGCGGTCGCCTTGAATTCCTGTTCCTGCTCCAGCGCGAACTTGCGTTCGAAACCCTGTTCGCGGTCGTCGAAGGTGGTCATGAAAGCCCCAATAGTCTCTGAGCCGGCTGCATATCCTCTGGCGAGCCGCCGGGCAATCGTAAGCAACGCCGCAGCGGCGCCGATCCGCTCACAATCGCGCCGATCCGGCTGGAGCAAACCACGCGATACGGGAATTGCGCGGCTTGCTCCAGCTTTTTGCCTTCGCATCCCCTTTTTGCGGAAAACCGGCGTCCGCTTTTCCGCGCGATGCTCCGGGCCTGTTTGCGCCAGGGGCCGCGTTCGGCTAGTTTCGGGACGACATTTTTCGTGAGCGGCCTTGAGTCGAACGCCGCGCGCAGCTATCCGCCGCGCGCGCTTTTCGTTTCTCCGGAGATTTTCCGGACCGGTTTCCGGACAGGGGCGCGCCCGCAACCAGAAGGGCCTCGACGAGAGCCATGACCACCCGCCGCAAGAAGATCTACGAAGGCAAGGCCAAGATCCTGTACGAGGGCCCCGAGCCGGGCACCCTCATCCAGTACTTCAAGGACGACGCGACCGCCTTCAACGCCCAGAAGAAGGCGGTCCTCGAGGGCAAGGGCGTGATCAACAACCGCATCAGCGAGTACATCATGACTCGCCTGAACGGCATCGGCGTGCAGAACCACTTCATCCGCCGCCTGAGCCTGCGCGAGCAGCTGATCAAGGAAGTCGAGATCATCCCGCTCGAGGTGGTGGTGCGCAACATCGCCGCCGGCTCGATCGCCACGCGCCTGGGCCTGACCGAAGGCACCCCGCTGCCGCGCTCGATCATCGAGTTCTACTACAAAGACGACAAGCTGGGCGACCCGATGGTCTCCGAGGAGCACATCACCGCGTTCAACTGGGCCGCCACCCAGGAGATCGACGACATGATGGCCATGGCCCTGCGGGTGAACGACTATCTGTCGGGCCTGTTCAGCGGCGTGGGCATCACCCTGGTGGACTTCAAGATCGAGTTCGGCCGCGTCTACGAAGGCGACTTCAGTCGCGTGATCCTGGCCGACGAGATCAGCCCCGACAGCTGCCGGCTGTGGGACTCGGCCACCAACGAGAAGATGGACAAGGACCGGTTCCGCCGCGACCTGGGCAATGTCATCGAAAGCTATACCGAGGTGGCCCGCCGCCTCGGCATCATGAAGGAAATGCCCACCGTCATCCAAGGCGGCGTGCACTAGGCGAGTGAAAATGAAAGCCAAGGTTCAAGTGTTCCTCAAGCCCGGCGTCCTCGACGTCCAGGGCAAGGCCGTCGAAGCCGCCCTGCACGGCCTGGGCTGGGCCGACGTGTCGGGCGTGCGGGTGGGCCGCACCATCGAGTTCGACCTGACGCAGACCGACGCCGCCAAGGCCGAGGCCGAGGTCAAGGCCATGTGCGACAAGCTGCTGGCCAATACGGTCATCGAGAGCTACCGCGTCGAGATCGCCTGACGATCAAGGCCGGACCCAAGATCAGGCGCCCTCCTCCGGGAGCGGCGCTTTTTCTTTGCGCGGCGTCTTCCGCTCCCGCTTCGCCGCCCCATGTTCGGTGAAATCGGAGGAAATCCATGAGCGCGAAGTTTCACCTGGCCCAGGTCAATATCGGTCGCCTGCGCGCGCCGATCGACCACCCGATGATCAAGGACTTCGCCGATAATCTCGACCCGATCAACGCCCTGGCCGAAGCTTCGCCCGGCTTCGTCTGGCGCCTGACGGGCGACGGCAACAACGCCACCGACCTGCAGCCGTTCGACGACGCCCTGGTCGCCATCAACATGTCGGTCTGGACCGACGTCCCGTCGTTGGGGGCCTATGTCTATCGCAGCGGCCACGTGCAGTTCATGCGCCGCCGCCGCGAATGGTTCGAGCACATGGACCTCTACATGGTGCTGTGGTGGGTCCCGGCCGGTCACCGTCCGACCATCGAGGAAGCCAAGGCCAAGCTGGCCCTGCTGGAGGCCCACGGCCCGACGCCGGAGGCCTTCACGTTCAAGATCCCCTTCCCCGCGCCCGACGAGGCCAGCGTGGAGCCGGTGCTGGACGAGTGCGCGTAGGGGCCGCGCGAAGAGCCCCCTCCGGCCCTTCGGGCCACCTCCCCCAGAGGGGGAGGATCTACGCCGCGCCAGATGCTCCCCCTCTGGGGGAGCTGTCGCGAAGCGACTGAGGGGTCTTTCCGCGCTGACAACCCCCACGAACGGTGCTACAGGCCCGCGCCATGAAAGCCGCCGTCGTCGTCTTCCCCGGTTCCAATTGCGATCGTGACTGCAAGGTCGCCATCGAGCGCTCCGCCGGAGCCCGCGTCGAGATGGTCTGGCACCAGGAGACGGCCCTGCCGGAAGACCTGGACCTGATCGTCCTGCCGGGCGGTTTCTCCTACGGCGACTACCTGCGCTGCGGGGCCATGGCCGCCCAGAGCCCGGTGATGCGCGAAGTGATCAAGGCCGCCGACGACGGCGTCGCGGTCGTGGGGATCTGCAACGGGTTCCAGGTGCTGTGCGAGGCGGGCCTGCTGCCCGGCGCCCTGCTGCGCAACGAGAAGCTGAAATACATCTGCAAGCCGGTGGCCCTGGACGTGGTCAACAGCCAGACCCGCTTCACCGCCAGCTTCGGCGAGCAACGCTCGGCCGTCATGACGGTCGGCAATGGCGAAGGCAACTTCTTCGCCGACGAGCAGACCCTGGACCGCATCGAGGGCGAGGGCCAGGTGGTGTTCCGCTACCAGGACAATCCCAACGGCTCGGCCCGCGACATCGCCGGCGTCATGAACGCCAAGGGCAACGTGCTGGGCCTGATGCCCCACCCCGACCGCTCGTTCGACCCCGACCTGGGCTCGGAAGACGGCGCCCTGCTGTTCCGCAGCATCTTCGCCTCGGCCTGATCTAGAGCGAATCGGCCTTCAAGGCCGTGCGTGGTCCTCGTCCTTCGACAAGCTCAGGATGAGGACCTTTAGAGGCCCAGGGCGCAGAAAACCTCATCCTGAGCTTATCGAAGGACGAGGTTTTCGCCCCCAGAGCTGAACGTCGATCCAGGCTACGGCTTCGGCGCAACCAGCGTCCATTCGCCGTTCTTGCGCACGACCTTGGTCGTCCTCCAAGCCGACGGCGGCAGTTCGCCGGCCAACAGTTCGCCGTTCTTGTCGCGGTACTTCGGCGACAGCACCTTCAGCTGCAGCACCTCGTCGCTGAGCCAGACCGGGTCGCAGGCGTAGTCGGCGTCGATCGCCTGGCTTTCGAACCGGCCATCCTTGTAATCGACGATCTCTATGCCGTTGAACTCGTTGATCAGGCTGTCGTCGCCGACCGCCGCGATCGCCTTGCCGCTCGGCGAGGCCAGCGGCGGGCCGCCCATCTCGATCGACTGGCCGCTGCGCGGGTCGATCAGCCGCCAGGCCAGGTCCTCGTAGCGCAGCACGAACACCACCTCGAGGCCAGATCGCGCCCAGCCGCCCAGATATTCGAACTCCTCGCCACCATCGCCGTCGCCGTCGACCATCCTGGTCTTCAGCCGCACCTTGCCCAGCGTCAGCACCTTGCCGCTGCGCTTGACCCGTCCCTGCGAGGCCGCGATGGCCTTGGCCTCCTGCCCCGGCACGCCGACGGTCAGCCCTTCCCCGGCGTTCTCGCCGCCATGGCAGCGCCGATGGGCGTAGTTGTCGCGAAGATCCAGGTCCGGCGCGGCGGTCGCGGGCTGGGCGGCCAGGGCGGACACCAGGGCGACGCCCGCCAGGAAAACGCTACGCATGAAACACCCACCGACTCGCCGATCAGCGGGCAAGGGAGCACGCGGCCGTCGCCGGCTCAAGTCGCCGCGCCGACCGGTGTTACACTATAGCGCCCCTCGAAAACCGCTCCTAAGGTGCGCTCAACCCTTGGGGAGCTTTTCGATGAGTCTCGCATCCGCCTTCCGCGCCGGCCTGCTGGCCGCCGCCGCCCTGACCGCCTTCGCCACCGCCGGCTCTCTTCAGGCTTGGGCCCAGACCCCGGCCCTCACCCCGGACATCGACGGCAAGTACGTCGCGCCCAAGGTCGGCTACGACTACGACAAGCGCGTGGTGATGATCCCGATGCGCGACGGGACCAAGCTCTACACCGTGATCGTCGTGCCCAAGGGCGCCAGGAACGCGCCGATCCTGCTGACCCGCACGCCCTACAACGCCGCCAAGCGCACCGCGCGCAACGACAGCCCGTCGATGCTGGCCACCCTGTCCCAGGGCGACGAGGTGTTCGTCAAGGACGGCTATATCCGGGTCATCCAGGACATCCGCGGCAAGTACGGCTCGGAGGGCGACTATGTGATGACCCGCCCGCTGAAGGGGCCGCTGAACAACAGCGAGGTCGACCACGCCACCGACGCCTACGACACCATCGAGTGGCTGACCAAGAACGTGCCCGAGAGCAACGGCAAGGTTGGCATGCTGGGGTCGTCCTACGAGGGCTTCACCGTGGTCATGGCCCTGGTGAACCCGCATCCGGCCCTGAAGGTGGCCGCGCCGATGAGCCCGATGGTCGACGGCTGGATGGGCGACGACTGGTTCCACTTCGGCGCCTTCCGGCAGGTGAACTTCGACTACTTCACCGGCCAGACCACCAAGCGCGGCGCCGGCGACGACATCGTGCGCCGCAGCCCCGACGACTACGAGAACTTCCGCCGGGCCGGTTCGGCTGGAGACTACGCCAAGGCCAACGGGCTGGACGTGCTGCCCTGGTGGAAGAAGCTGACCGAGAACGCCGCCTACACGCCGTTCTGGAGCCAGCAGGCGCTGGACAAGACCATGGCCGAGCAGCCGCTGAAGGTGCCGACCATGTGGATTCAGGGCCTGTGGGACCAGGAGGACATGTGGGGCGCGGTGCACGCCTACGCCGCCACCGAGCCCAAGGACACGGCCAACGACAAGAGCTACCTGGTGCTGGGTCCCTGGCGGCACAGCCAGGTGAACTATGACGGCTCCAGCCTGGGCGCGTTCAAGTGGGACGGCGACACCGCCCTGCAGTTCCGCCGCGACGTGCTGCTGCCGTTCTTCAACCAGTACCTGAAGGACGGCGCGCCCAAGGCCGACACCCCGCCGGTGCTGATCTACGACCCCGGCCAGAACCGCTGGGACCGCTACAAGAGCTGGCCGCAGGGTGGCGACAAACCCCTGTACCTGACCGAGAAGGGCGGCCTGTCGTTCAGCGCCCCCGCCCCGGCCAAGGGCGCGGCGGCCTATGACGAATATGTCTCCGACCCGGCCAAGCCCGTGCCCTACATCCCGCGGCCGATGAAGTTCGGCGACCGCGACCGCTGGACGCCCTGGCTGCTGACCGACCAGCGCGCCGTGGCCGACCGTACCGACGTGCTGAGCTACGTCTCCGAGCCCCTGACCGCGCCGCTGAAGATCGCCGGCGTGCCCAAGGTCAACCTGACGGCCTCGACCAGCGGCACGGACAGCGACTGGGTGGTCAAGCTGATCGACGTCTTCCCCGACGAGGTTCCCAGCCAGCCTGAGCTAGGCGGCTATCAGCTGGCCGTCGGCATGGACATCTTCCGGGGCCGCTACCGCGAGAGCTTCAGCGCGCCCAAGGCGCTCAAGCCCAACACGCCGCTGAAATACCAGTTCATCCTGCCGACCGCGAACTACACCTTCCAGCCGGGCCACCGGATCATGGTCCAGGTGCAGTCCAGCTGGTTCCCGCTCTATGACCGCAACCCGCAGACCTTCACGCCCAACATCTTCTTCGCCAAACCCGGCGACTATGTGAAGGCGACGCAGCGGGTCTACCACGCGGGCGACACAGCCAGCTTCATTGAGCTGCCGGTGGTGCAGTAACAGCAAAACCCTCCCCCTGTGGGGGAGGCGGCCGAAGGCCGGTGAGGGGAGCCTTCGGATCATCGATCCCGGGTGCGGCGCCTGCCGATCACTCCCCCCTCCGTCGGCTTCGCCGACACCCCCCCATAGGGGGAGGATCTAAGAAAAGGGGCCGGCGGTAAACCGCCGGCCCCTCCTTCACATTCACGGAGCGGTCTTCTTCAGCGTTGCTGCTGATCCTTCTGGTTGGCCTGGCCGCCGGGATTGCGGCCCTGCTCGTTCTGGCGGTCGCGGTCGCCCTGCTGCTGCTGCTGGCCCGGGGACTGTCGCTGCGGGTCGTTCTGCTGCTGTTGCGGGCCGCGGGTTTTGTTGTCACCCATGAGCTTTCTCCTTGGACAGCGCGCCGATCGCGCACGGAGAAGAAAACGGCTCGGGAGTCCGCCCGTTCCTAGCGCCAAGCTGCCTTAGTTCCGGCTTAGCTTTTGAATCTTCACCGGATTTTCCAGAATTTGGCCTTTCATGTAGGGATCGTCGGCCTTGCGGAGCGTGGGGGCGTCGTGGATCCTGCGGACCACGTCCATCCCCTCGACCACCTTGCCGAAGGCCGCGAAGCCCTGGCCGTCCTTGTTGCGGGCCCCGCCGAAGTCCAGGGCCGGGTTGTCGCCCAGGCAGATGAAGAACTCCGACCCCGCCGTGCCCGGCTTGTCCCGCGCCATCGAGATCACCCCGTCGGTGTGCCCGATCCCCGTGACCTTGGTGGTCTCGTGGGCGATGGCGGGCAGCGGGCTGTCGTCGCGGTTCAGCCCGCCCTGGATGACGCTGATGGTGGCCGGGTTGTTGTCGTTCTTCGGCGAGACGGTCCGGTAGAAGGTCCCGCCGTCCAGCAAATGCCGGTCCGCATAGGCCAGGAAGTTGGCCACGGTGACCGGCGCCTTGTCTGGATAGAGCTCGATGACGATCGGGCCCAGATCCGTGACCATCCGCACCCGGACGGGGCCCGCGCCGGCGGCGGTCAGCGGCAGGGCGGCGGCGAGCGCGAGCAGGTGGCGGCGGGAGATCATGGGGCGGCTCGCTTCACGTCAGTGTGGATGAAGTCATTTCCCTTGAACAGCAGGGGTTCATCCAGAGACTTGGCCAGGGCGTAGCTGAAGCTGTCGCCATAGTTCAGATCGGCGTCGTGGCGGCTCTTTCCATAGACCCGCCGCGCCTCGGCGGCGGCGTAGGCCTGCTCGGCCGTCACCGCGACGATCTCGATCCTCAGTTGGGCAAGGTCGCGGTTCAGCAAGGCGATTCCGGTCAAAGCGCTGGTCCGGCGCATATAGACCTCCGCCGCCTCGACATAGGACGCCGCCGACATCAGCCTACGCTTGGCGCGCAACAGCAGGACGTAGAAGGCGTCGCGTTCCGGTTCGCGCAGGGCGATGGCCAGCAGGGCGGACGTGTCGACGATCATCCGATCGGCTGACCGTGCTCGTCATAGAGCTCAGCCTCGATCTCGCGCCAATCGCGAGGGTCGAGGATTGGGCGTGCGTCCAGCTCGGCGAAGAACGCCTGCTTGGTCGCCTCTTCGGCCTCCGACAGAGCATAGGGCTCGGAAAGCCGGGCGACCTTTTCGACCAGAGCCTGATGAATCGCTTCGGTCAAACTTTCGCCCGTGGCGTCCGCGACCTGGCGAGCCAGCGCCTCGGTCTCCGCGCGCTTGATGCTGATGCCCATTCTAGAAACACCTTTGATCTTTCTAGAATATAGCGGAATCCCCCGGGCCACGCTAGAAGGCCCGCCCATGAGCACCTCGACCGCCCCCGCGAAGTCCATGGCCGACACGGCCGCCGAATTCGGTCTCAAGCCGGAGGAGTACGCCGTCGTCCTCGACCGCCTGGGCCGGGAGCCCAACCTGGTCGAGCTGGGGGTGTTCTCGGTGATGTGGTCCGAGCACTGCTCGTACAAGTCGTCGAAGAACCAGCTGAAGAAGTTCCCGATCACCGGCCCGCGGGTGATCTGCGGTCCCGGCGAGAACGCCGGCGTGATCGACATCGACGACGGCGACGCCATCATCTTCAAGATGGAGAGCCACAACCACCCGTCCTACATCGAGCCCTACCAGGGCGCGGCGACGGGCGTGGGCGGCATCATGCGTGACGTGTTCACCATGGGCGCGCGGCCGATCGCCCTGCTGAACGCCCTGCGCTTCGGCGAACCCGACCACCCCAAGACCAAGCGCCTGGTCGACGGCGTGGTCGCGGGCATCGCGGGCTACGGCAACTGCGTGGGCGTGCCCACGGTCGCCGGCGAAACCAACTTCCACAAGGGCTACAACGGCAACATCCTGGTCAACGCCATGTGCGTGGGCCTGGCCGACGCCGACAAGATCTTCTACTCGGCCGCCCCGGGCCCTGGCCTGGCCGTGGTCTATTTCGGCTCCAAGACCGGCCGCGACGGCATCCACGGCGCGACCATGTCGTCGGCCGAGTTCTCCGAGGACTCCGAGGAGAAGCGTCCCACCGTCCAGGTCGGCGACCCCTTCGCCGAGAAGCTGCTGATCGAGGCCACGCTGGAGTTGATGGCGACCGGCGCGGTCGCCGCCATCCAGGACATGGGCGCGGCGGGCCTGACCTCCTCGTCGGTCGAGATGGCCGGCAAGGGCGGAGTCGGCATCGAGCTGAACATGGACATGGTGCCCCAGCGCGAAGAAGGCATGAGCGCCTACGAGATGATGCTCTCGGAAAGCCAGGAGCGCATGCTGGCGGTGCTGAAGCCCGGCCGCGAGCAGGACGGCCACGCTATCTTCGAGAAGTGGGGCCTGGACGCCGCCGTCATCGGCTACACCACCGACACCGGCCACCTGGTGCTCAAGCACCACGGCGAGACGGTCTGCGACGTGCCCCTGGCCCCGCTGTTCGACGACGCGCCGCTGTACGACCGCCCCTGGGTCCAGCCGACCCTGCATCCGCACCTCGACCCGGGCAAGATCCCCGCCCCGGCCGACTGGTCCGCCGCCGTGCTGAAGGTGGTCGGGAGTCCCGACATGGCCTCCAAACGCTGGCTGTGGGAGCAATACGACCGCCACGTGATGGCCGACACCCTGGAAGACAGCGCCACCGGCTGCGACGCCGGCATCGTGCGCATCCACGGCAAGGGCAAGGCCATCGCCGTGACCAGCGACGTCACCCCGCGCTACGTGCAGAACGACCCCTACGAGGGTGGCAAGCAGGCCGTGGCCGAGGCCTGGCGCAACCTGACCGCCGCCGGCTCGACCCCGATCGCCATCACCGACAACCTCAACTTCGGCAGCCCCGAAAAGCCCGAGACCATGGGCCAGATCGTCCGCGCCACCGACGGCATGGCCGAGGCCTGCCGGGCGCTGGACTTCCCGGTCGTGAGCGGGAACGTGTCGCTCTACAACGAGACCAACGGCGTCGCCATTCCGCCGACGCCGACCGTCGGCGCCGTCGGCTTGCTCTCCGACTACGACCTGCGCATGGGCTTCGGCAATGTCGCAGAGGGCGACACCCTGGTGCTGATCGGCGAGACCCACGGCGAACTGGGCGCCTCGATCTATCTGCGCGAGATCCTCGGCCGCGAGGACGGCGCCCCGCCGCCGGTCGACCTGGCCGTCGAGCGCAAGAACGGCGACTTCGTGCGCGGCCTGATCCCCACCGGCCTGGTCGCCGGCCTGCACGACCTGTCGGACGGCGGCCTGCTGATCGCCGCGGCCGACATCGCCCTGGCCAGCAAGGTTGGCGTCACCCTGAACGCCACCAGCCACGCCCACGCCCATCCCTACCTGTTCGGCGAGGACCAGGCCCGCTACCTGCTGGCCACGCCCGACCCGGACGCGGTGCTGGCCGCGGCCAAGGAAGCCGGCGTCCACGCCATCGTGGCCGGCGTGGCCGGCGGCGACGCCTTCGCCTCGACCGACCTGTTCAGCATCCCGCTGGAAACCCTGCGCACGGCCCACGAGGCCTGGCTGCCGGGCTTCATGGGCGCCGTCGCCTAAAGGACCTTCAGTATGCGTATGACCTCCCTCCTGGCGAGCGCCAGCCTCGCCCTGTCGCTGCTGGCCGCCTGCGCGCCCGCGCCGGCCCCGCAACCGGCCGCCCAGAGCGCCGACGCCTCGTGCGCCGCGCGCGGCGGGACGATGCAGCCGGTCGGCCGCCTGCAGCGCCAAACCTGCGTCGTGCCCTATGCCGACGCGGGCAAGACCTGCTCGGACAAGGCCGACTGCCAGGGCGCCTGCATCGCCGAGGGCAACCTGGAGGCCCAGGGCGCCACGACCGGCCAGTGCCAGAAGACCAACGTCCAGTTCGGCTGCTACGCCAAGATCGTCGGCGGCAAGTCGACCGGCGCGATCTGCATCGACTAGGCTCCTCCGGCGGCCTCGCGGTCCGCACCGGAGACTGAAGCCCGCCGCGCCCGGTCCACCTGGGCGACCCGCTCCAGCACGATCGGGCCGGCGGCGGGACCGGCGGCGTAGACGAAGTCTGGGCTGTCCATCGGCCTGCCCGTGCGTCGGTCCACCAGCACCGGCTCGGCCGGCAAGCCGGTGGCCGCCTCGACCATGTGGCTGGCGACGCCCTCGACCGCATAGTGGCGGTTGCCGAACGCCATCAGCGCCGTCATCACCGGCGCGAAGTCGCGCGCCAGGTCGGTCGGCACATACTCATGGCGCACCGGACGCTCCTGATAGGGCCGGCGTTCCAGGAACCCGTCCTCGACCAGGGCCGACAGCCGCCGGGTCAGGATGTTGGGGGCCACGCCCAGGCTCTTCTCGAACTGGTCGAAGCGGGTCAGGCCCTGCAGGGCGTCCCGCAGGATCATCAGGCTCCAGGTGTCGCCCACACGTTCCAGCGTGCGGCCCACGGGGCATTGTCCAGGATCGAAGGCGCGTCGGGTCATGGGCTCAATATAGGCAATCGCTAGCAAATCGAAAGTGAGTGACTTGCATTTCGGAAGTGACTCACCACTTCAGCTCCACGACCGGGCCATGGGGCCTTGGCCAACCCCTACGGGATGAAGACGATGAGCAAGCAAGACCTCCGCGGCGCGGCCCTGATCACCGGCGCTTCCAGCGGCATCGGCGCCACCTATGCCGACCGCCTGGCCCGCGCCGGCCACGACCTGGTGCTGGTGGCCCGCGACACCGCCCGGCTGGAAGCCCTGGCCGCCAAGCTGACCGCCGCCACGGGCGTCAAGATCGACATCCTCACCGCCGACCTGACCAACAAGGCCGACCTGGCCAAGGTCGAGGCCCGGCTGGCCGAGGACGCGGCGATCGACATCCTGATCAACAATGCCGGGGCCGCCCTGGCCGGGGCCTTCGTCGACCAGGACCTGGAGCGGATCGACAGCATGATCCAGCTGAACGTCGTCTCGGTCACCCGCCTGGCCCACGCCGCCGCCAAGGCCTTCGCCGCCCGCGACCGCGGCGCGATCGTCAACATCTCGTCCGTAGTCGGCCTGGCCCAGGAGCTGCAGATGGCCGTCTACGGCGCGACCAAGGCCTACGTGACCTACTTCACCCAGACCCTGCGCCTGCAGCTCTCGCCCAACATCCAGCTCCAGGCCGTGCTGCCGGGCGCGACCCGCACGGAGATCTGGGACCGCTCGGGCAGCGGCGGCGCCGAGGCGCTGGATCCCAACGGCTTGATGGAGGTCGACGACATGGTGGACGCCGCCTTGGCCGGCTTCCGCCAGGGCGAGCTGATCACCATCCCGTCCCTGCCCGACCCGGCCGATTTCACGGCCTATGACGCCGCCCGGACCAAGCTGCTGCCGAACCTGTCGCGCAACCGCTCGGCCGATCGCTACAAGGTCGGCGAGCCGGCCTGATCGGCCTTCAAGCCCTGCGTGGTCCTCGTCCTTCGACAAGCTCAGGATGAGGACCATTTGCAGACCGAGCCGTAGAAAACCTCATCCTGAACTTGTCGAAGGACGAGGTTTTCGGCCGCCCGCTGAATATCGATCCGGCCCGCCCCTCCCCGGCCGTCACGACACTGGCGCATCGCGACACTATCTATCTCCGGAACGCAGAAGGCCGCCCTGGGAACGAACGTCGCGCCCAGCCGCTTGCCCGGCAGCCAAGGAGACCGACATGGCCGTCATTCCCAACCTGGACGAGTTCATTCTCGAGGAAACCGCCGACGGGATCTTCCTGACCGTCACCGGCGACGACGAGCAGACCCTGAAACTGCGGGTCACGCTGGATGACCTGGAGGAGATCGTCGAGGTCATCGACGAGGTGTTCGGTTTGGAAGAGGACGACGGAGAGACCGAGGAGGTGGACGAGAGCGCGGGGTGAGTCGAACCTTTCACTGATCCGTTCAGCCGAAGGCCCAGAGCGACAAGCTAAGGAGATCCTCATCCTGAGGCGCCCGCGCAGCGGGCCTCGAAGGACGCAGGTCAGGCCAGCTCTCCGCGTCCTTCGAGGCTCGCCGCAAGCGGCGAACACCTCAGGATGAGGAAAATCAAGCCGGGCCCGGGATGAGCGGGTTCAAATAACCTACCGCCCCGCCCCCTTGCTGATCCCGTCCAGGTCGTCATCCAGCGCCCGCGTCGCGCTCACCACCGTCGCCACGGACCGCTTGAAGAAGTCCTGCGGCACGGTGGCGAAGTCGTCGGTGGGCTGGTGGTATTCGGGGTGGTCCTCGACGCCGAAATAAACCCAGGGCACGCCCTTCTCGGCGAAGGCCCCCTGGTCCGACTGCGCCGTCCAGTTGTTCTCCTTGCCCTCGGCGTCGGTGTCGTGGCCCAGCAGCAGCTTGACCGGCGCGGTCTTGGCCACCCCCTCCAGCACCGGCTTCAGGTACGGCTGGGGACCGGCGCCGCTGACATAGAGCTGGCCCTTGGCGTTCTTGCTGATCATGTCGAAATTGACGTTCAGCCCGATGCTGGCCAGCGGCACGGCGGGATCGGCGACGAAGGCCTTGGCGCCCTTCAGCCCGCTTTCTTCGGCGTCGAAGGCGACGATCAGCACGGTGTGGCGCGGCGGCCTGGCCTTGAACGCCTCGGCCACGGCCAACAGGCCGGCGATCCCCGAGGCGTTGTCGTCGGCCCCGTTATAGACCTGCCCCTTGCGGACCCCGAGGTGGTCATAGTGGGCCGAGACCACCAGCACCTTGTCGGAGCTGGACGTGCCCTGGATTCGCGCCACCAGGTTCACGCCGGTGACGTCCTTGCCGAAGGTCCTGGGCTTGAAGGTGAACGGCCGCTCGAACTTGCCGTCCTGTGGCCGCAGCCCGATCTGGCCGAAGCGCTGGATGATATAGGCCCGCGCCTTGGCCCCGCCCGGCGTGCCGACGCCTCGCCCCTCCATATTGTCCGCCGACAAGATGCGGACGTCGTCCAAGGCGTGGGCCCCGGGTTTGGACGCGGCGTGGGCTTGGCCGGTCAGGCCGACGAGGACGGCCGAGACGGCGACGGCGTGGCGGAAGGCGCGAAGGGTCATGCCCCCTTCAATGCGTCCGGATTCCCCGGTCGGCAAGCCAGTCCGCCTCGCCTTGGTCGCCAGGACGCCAATCACGCGGCCATCGCAGGGTCGGCGTGAAAGCAACATTTCAGCAGGAATAGGCATTTTCCCGTATGTCCGTTCTTAAGGTTTACGCCGCATACCGAGGTTGAGAGATTCGGAGTCTTCGCCCGTGCCCATGTCCTTCCCCGACCTCGAAGCCCGCCTGCACGACGCCTTTCCGGACGCCGAGATCGTGCTGACCGACCTGGCTGGCGACGGCGACCACTACAAGGCGCGGATCGTCTCGCCGGCCTTCCGCGGCCTGAACCGGGTCAAGCAGCACCAGATGGTCAACCGCGCCCTGGCCGACGTGCTGGGCGGCGCGCTGCACGCCCTGGCGCTCGAAACCGCCGCGCCGACGGAGTAGGGGTCGTGCGCTATCGCCCCTTCGGAAGCGCGGGCGTAGCGGTCTCGGCGATCACGCTGAGGCTGGAGGATGAGCCGCGCCTGCGCGGGGCCGACTGGCGCAAGCTGATCTTCGCGGCGCTGGAAAGCGGCATCAACAGCTTCGAGATCGACGGCGTCTCCTCGGCCCTGATCGAGGGCGCGGCCGAGGCCTTCTCCACGGTCGAGCGGCGCCTGCTGTTCATCGGCTGGCGGTTGCGGGGCTCGCTGGACCGGGCGCTGAAGGCCCAGGCCGTGCACGACATGATCGACCAGGCCCTGGACCGCACCGGCCTGGGCCACCTGGACCTGGCCACCCTGGACGACCCGGACGCCAACGCCTTTCCCGCCGAAACCCTGGAACAGCTGAAGGCCCTGCGCGGCGCGCGGCTGATCCGCCTGCTCGGCGTGGCGGGGGCCGGCGACAAGTTCGACGCCTATGTCGCCTCGGGCCAGTTCGAGGCCATGACCACGCCGTTCAACCTGGCCTCGGGCTGGGTGGAGCGCAACCGCGTGCGATCCGCCGTGGGCCGCGAGATGGCGGTGATCGGGCTGGACTATTGGCCCGAAACGCTGCGCGAGGCGCACAGGGCCACTTTCCTGCCCAAGCCATCGCTCTGGCGGCGCAAGACCGATCCGCTGGCCGATGTCGGCGGCTACGACTTCCTGCGCAACACGCCCGGCTGGAACGCCCAGCAGATCTGCCTGGCCTACGCCCTGACCGAGCCGTCCCTGGCCAGCGTCCAGGTCACGGCCAGCTCGCCCGCCGAGATCGAGGCCCTGGCGGCGATCACCGAGCGCGACCTGCCCACCGGCTGCGCCGCCCAGATCGAGATGGCCCGCTTCTCGGCCCAGGAAGCGGCGAAGGCAAAGCGTCGCGCCTGAGACCTTCGGCCGCGCCAAGGCTTGACCCGGAGGGGCGCGGCGCCTAGCTGAGAGCCTACGCCCAAGGATTTCCTTCCATGACCGCCACCACCCCCGACGTCGCCGCCTCCCCCGCCCTCGACTTCATCGCCAAGACCGTGGCCGAAAACCCCGTGGTCCTGTTCATGAAGGGCGTGCCGGACCAGCCGCGTTGCGGCTTCTCGTCGATCACCGTCCAGATCCTCGACCATCTGGGCGTGTCGTTCGTCGGCGTCGACGTGCTGCAGGACGACGAACTGCGCCAGGGCGTCAAGACCTTCACCGACTGGCCGACCATTCCCCAGCTCTACGTCAAGGGCGAGTTCATCGGCGGCAGCGACATCGTCCGCGAGATGTTCCAGTCGGGCGAGCTGAAGACCTTGCTGGCCGAGCAAGGCCTGATCGAGGCTTGAGTCGACTCTTCGTCCCGCCAGGCGACGCCTTCACGCTGACCTTCGAACCGAAGGCGTCGGACATCGACGCCAACGGCCACGTCAACAACGTGGTCTATCTGGCCTGGGGCCAGGACCTGGCCATCGCCCACTGGGACGCCTGGGCCAGCCCCGAGGAGCGGGCCCCGTGGAGCTGGGTGGCCCGCCGCCACGAGATCGACTACCGCCGCGAACTGCTGCCGCACGAGATCGCCACCGGCTACACCTGGGTGGGCGAACTGAAGGGGCCGCGCTTCGAACGCTTCTTCCGCATCGACGGCCCCGACGGCGAGATGTGCGCCCAGAGCCGCACCGACTGGGTGCTGATCGACATCGCCGCCAAGCGCCCGGCGCGGGTTCTGCCCTGGATGGTCGAGCGCTTCACGCCGAAGAGCTAGGACCTCTCCCTCTCCTTCTCAGATCCGCTCATCCCGGCAAACGCCGGGATCCAGATCCCATAGCTCGGTGGCTGATTGGATGGACTCGGCGGTCTTGGCGTCAGCCTCGAAGCCCTTCCATCTGGGTCCCGGCGTTCGCCGGGATGAGCGGAGAGAAAAGGGCTCAGTTTACGGGATTGAGGAGCCGAACACTCCCCGCCCCTGCGAGACCCAACTCGTCGTAGCTGAAGCTGACCTCCGTCACGCTCGGGGCCGTCTTGCAAACATCCAGGCGCTTGCGGGCGAAGGAAACCGTTTTCTCACGACCGTCATGGCCGACGTAGAAGACGAAATCGGCCTTGGTCGTGCAACCGGTCGATTCGACTTTCAAGACGAGCGCTGCGGGGCCGGCCACCGCGCCACGCAAGGTCTCCAGCTCACCGGTCTCCAGCCCGGGCCGCACGACCAGGGTCACGCCCCCGCGCCCCGCGCAGCCGCCCAGGGCCAGGAACAGTCCCGCGGCCAGCAGACGACGTCGATCGGGGTCCATGTACAACCTTGGCAAGAAGCTGAAACTGGGCCCTAGTTTGCCCACGGCCCCGCCGCACGCAACCGACGAGGATCCAGTGCTGGGTAAATTTGCTTCGATGGCCGTCTCGGTCGCCTGCCTGACCGCCGCGTCTCCCGCCCTCGCCAGGCCCGCCGACTACAAGGCCCTGGACGCCGAGGCCGCCCGGCTGATGGCGGCCGGCAAGATCCCCGGCCTGGCCTATGCGGTGATCGAGCACGGCAAGGTCGCGCATGTCAGCGCTCAGGGCTGGGCCAATATCGAGCAGAGGCGGCCGCTGGAGACCGATACGGTCATGTACGCGGCCTCGATCACCAAGGCGGCCTTCGGCCAGTACGTGCTGATGCTGGTCGACGATGGCAAGCTGGACCTGGACACCCCGATCAAGACCTATCTGCAAAAGCCCCTGCCCGACTACGACGCCTACAAGGACCTGGCCGCCGATTCACGCTGGGAGAAGATCACTCCCCGCATGCTGATGACCCACACGGCGGGCTTCCCCAACTTCCGATGGCTGAACCCCGACGGGAAGCTGGACATCAAGACCGATCCCGGCACGCGCTACGTCTATTCCGGCGAGGGCCTGAACTTGATGCAGTTCGTCATCGAGCAGGGCCTGGGCCTGAAGGTCGGCGACGACATGAACCGTCGGATCTTCCAGCCCCTGGGCATGACCCGAAGCGCCATGAGCTGGCGGCCCGACTTCCGCCCCAACCTGGCCGACGGCTATCGCCAGGACGGCAAGTTCGAGGCGCATGACGAGCGCAGTAGCGTGAAGGCGGCCGGATCGCTGGACACCACGATCGACGACCTCGCCAAGCTGGCCGCCGCCATGGTCTCGGGCCAGGGCCTGTCAGCCAAGGCCACCGCCGAGCGGACCAAGGCCAGCTTTCCGATCGCCAATCCGCATCAGTTTCCGCCGACCTACACCGAGGTCGAGCCGGCCAACGCCGAGATCGGCCTGGCGGCCGGGATCGGGGTCGTGGTGTTCGACGGTCCGCAGGGCCACGCCTTCTTCAAGGGCGGGCACAACGACATCACCGACAATATGCTGGCCTGCGTCGAGCGCGGTCGGCGCTGCATCGTGCTGCTGACCAACAGCGAGGTGGGTCAGCGGATCTTCCCGCCGCTGGTCAAGGCGGCGCTGGGCGAAACGGGGATGCCTTGGGCCTGGGAGTACGGCCGCGCCTTGCCCGTGACGGCGCCTTAGGCCGCCTTGGCGTGCAAGGTCTCGCGCAGACGCGCGGCCACGTCGCCCAGGGTGATGCGCGACAGGGCGCCATCGACATCCGGCGCGCCCTCGGCGGCCATCGAGCTGGCCAGGCCGGCGGTGAAGTCGGTGATGGCGGTGATGTGCTGGGCCAGCATGTCGACCATGTGCAGTTCCTGCATCACCTTCAGCCGGCTCTCCAGCGGCACGGCTTCAAGCAGCTGGCCCAGGGCGCTGTCCAGGTGCCCACAGGAGACCGCGGCGATCGACATTTCGGCCGACAGGGCTTCCAGCAGGCCGACGATGCCGGTGGTCTTCTGGACTTCGAGCGTCATGGTCATGGCTTTCCCCCAAGCGTTTCAAATCGATAGCGCCTGGGGCCTTGTCGCATAGTTAAGGCTGGCGGAAACCCGGCCCGGGGGCGAACCGGGGCCAGGGTGACAGATTGTCGCGGATCTCAGCGCCAGGGACCGAGCCGGCGCCCGTCGCCGATTCCGTCGCCCACCGGCACGGCCGTCCCGACCCGCCCGCGCGTGGCCTGGCCGACGCCCAGCCGCAGCAGGGCCTCGACCCGGTTGTGGGTGGCCGGGTGGGTCGAGAACAGGTTGTCGCCGCCCCCATTCGCCCTTGGGCCCGACAAAGGGTTGATGATGAACAGGTGCGCCGTGGCCGGGTTACGCTCGGCTTCGACATTGACCGCGCCGCCGCGGGCGTAGGCCTCGATCTTCTCCAGCGCCCGGGCCAGGGCCCGGCCGTCGCCGGCGATCTGGGCGCCCACCCGGTCGGCCTCGTATTCGCGCGAGCGGCTGATGGCCATCTGCACCAGCATGGCGGCGATCGGCGCCAGTATGGCCAGGACGATGGTCCCGATCAGGCCGCCCGGACGCTCGTCGTCCTCGCGCGAGCCGCCGAAGAAGAACGCGAAGTTGGCCAGGGCCGAGATCGCGCCGGCGATGGTGGCCGTCACGGTCATGGTCAGGGTGTCGCGGTTCTTCACGTGCGCCAGCTCGTGGGCCATGACGCCGCGGATCTCGTCGCGGTCCAGCAGGCTCAGCAGGCCGGTGCTGGCGGCCACGGCGGCGTGGGCCGGATCGCGGCCGGTGGCGAAGGCGTTGGGCTGCTCGCTGTCGATCACCGTGATGCGCGGACGCGGCAGGCCAGCCCGGCGGGCCAGGTCCTCGATGTCGGCGACATAGGCGCGGATCAACGGCTCGGGGTGCCCGGCGTCGACCTCGACCGCGCCATACATGCGCAGCACGATCTTGTCGGCGTTCCAGTAGCTGAACAGGTTCATGCCCAGGGCGAACACCAGGGCGATCAGCATGCCGGTCGGGCCGCCGATCATATAGCCGGCTCCGACGAACAGCGCCGTCAGGCCAGCCAGCAGGACGAAGGTCTTGAGGTGGTTCATGGCTTGGATCGTGTGGTCTGGGTGGATCAGTCGAAGATGTCGAACAGGTCGAAACGCTTCTTCTTGTGGCCGTAATGGCCCTGGCCCTGGTGGCGGCGCTCGTCGTCGTGACGATAGTCCGGGCGGCGATCGGAACGCGGGTCGGAACGCTCAGGGGGCCGATCGTAGTCAGGCAGGCGCGGCGTCGCGGCCTGGGGCTCGCCCCGCTCCATGGCCATCAGCTTTTCCAGTTCACCGCGGTCCAGCCACACGCCCCGGCACTGGGGGCACATGTCGAACTCGACGCTGGCGCGCTGCACGGCCTGCATGGAGGCGTCGCAATTGGGGCACATCAGAAGCGGCATTTCGGATCCCTGTCCTGTTGATGGACGGGTGTCCTCGAAGCTGGAGCCGGTGGCGGAGGGGGGAGGGACAACCGGACCCAGACATCGAGAACACCCGATGCGGTCCGACATCACGAGTGCTTGCATCACTCGCCAGAGGGGCCCGGCCCGCCCATGAGATCTAGGAGGCTGTCGGGGCGGTTCAAGGGCCGCGGTGCGGAAAAAGATCCTCGCCCTGTGGGGGCGGTGGCCCGGAGGGTCGGAGGGGACAGCTCGGCCTGGCCGGAGATCCCCCTCAGTCACTGCGCGACAGCTCCCCCAAAGGGGGAGCAGCAACGAAAACGAAAAAGGCCCCGGGTTTCCCCGGGGCCTTTCCGATCGTCTTCGAGGATCGACGCTTACGAAGCGTAGAATTCGACGACGAGGTTCGGTTCCATCTTCACCGGATACGGCACTTCGGCCAGTTCCGGGGCGCGGACGAAGGTGGCGGTCATCGACTTGGCTTCGACCGTGATGTAGTCGCAGAAATCGCGTTCCGACGAGGCCAGGGCCTCGATCACCAGCGCCATGTTGCGCGACTTTTCACGGACGCTGATCACGTCGCCGGCCTTCACGCGGTAGGAGGCGATGTTGACGCGCTTGCCGTTCACCAGCACGTGGCCGTGGTTGACGAACTGACGGGCCGCGAACGGGGTCGGCACGAACTTGGCGCGGTAGACGACGGCGTCCAGACGCGACTCGAGCAGGCCGATCAGGTTTTCCGAGGTGTTGCCCTTGCGGCGGGCGGCTTCCTCGTAGGTGCGCGAGAATTGCTTCTCGGTCAGGTTGCCGTAGTAGCCCTTCAGCTTCTGCTTGGCGCGCAGCTGCAGGCCGAAGTCCGAAACCTTCTGCTTGCGGCGCTGACCGTGCTGGCCGGGGCCGTAGGACCGCTGGTTCACCGGCGACTTGGGCCGGCCCCAGAGGTTTTCGCCCATGCGGCGATCGATCTTGTACTTGGCGCTATGGCGCTTGGACATAAGTCACTCTTTTAGTTCGATCCGGGCCGGCGCCCTCGAGAGGGTGCGATCTCAACGGCGGCTTCGGGTCATTCCGTCATGCGGTTTTCGCGCCGTCCGGCGAGCCGGCGGCGAGAAGGGGCGGTTTATGGCGGAGGGGCGGCGGGGAGTCAACGGCGCTGACCGCTAACGGATGTCCTCGTTGATCAGATAGACCTCCAGCCCCTGACGACGAACCAGGCGCACGGCCGACATGTAGTCGCCGTAGGCGGCGTCCGCCTCGGCCCGGATGGCGACGCCGCGAAGTCCCGTGCTGCGAAGGACCTTGAGGCGAGCCTCGAGTTCCGCTGGATCGACCGAGTGCTGATCGAGCGACAGCTCACCGCCCTTGCCCACCGAAATGAAAGGCGAAGCCGCCTCAGGACGAGTTTCCACCGGTCCGGGGTCCCGGGGCGACACATCCAGCGTCAAGCTGGAACGGGATGACGAAAGCGCGGCGGCCACCACCGCGAACAGCGCCAGCAACACGGGAACCATCGGCGTCAGGTTGATCGCCGCCAGTGGCCGCGCTTCGAACCGCCCCGCCAATCGTCGCGCCATGCACCCAGCCCCTTCGGCCTAGTCGAGATTGAGGGTGCGTACTGGCGGGCTTCCCCGCCGTTGCACGCGGCGACGCCAGTCGTTCCACCGCCAGACCCCGAAGGCGACGATCAAGGCGGCCACGCTCACGAAGGCCCACGCCAAGGATTCCACCACGGACCGGCCGTGACGAGCGCCATCCAGGACCGCCAAGACGAAACCGCCGCCCGACACGACCCCAAGGCGCAGAACCGCTCCTTTCAGGCGCCCGTCGCCTGCGATCCAATCGACGGCTCGAACCCAGTTGATCATAGGGCCAAGCTACAGCCGTTCAGCGTGCCATGCCATATGCTCGCCGATGAACGTCGCGATGAAGAAGTAGCTGTGGTCGTAGCCGTCCTGGCGCCGGACGGTGACCTTGCGGCCGGCCTTGGCGGCGACGGCTTCGATCAGCTGCGGCTTCAGCTGGCTTTCCAGGAAGCTGTCGGCCAGGCCCTGGTCGATCAGGATCTCGTCGAAGGCTGCCCCTGCCCCGTCCTCGATCAGGGCGGTGGCGTCATGGGCTCGCCAGGCGGCGCGGTCAGGGCCCAGATAGGCGGTCATCGCCTTGTCGCCCCACGGGCAGTTCAGCGGCGAGACGATCGGCGAAAAGGCGCTGACCGACCTGAAGAGCTCGGGATTGCGCAGGGCGATGGTCAGGGCCCCGTGGCCGCCCATCGAATGGCCGAAGATCCCGCGCCGAGCCCGGTCCAGCGGGAAGGCGGCGTCGACGGCTTCCAGCAGGTCCTGCGTCACGTACGAGTACATCTTGAAGTGCGGCGCCCATGGCGCTTGCGTGGCGTCGACATAGAAGCCCGCCCCCTGCCCCAGGTCGTAGGCTAGGTCGTCGGCGACGCCCTCACCGCGTGGCGAGGTGTCCGGCGCGACGATGGCGACCCGGTGCCGGGCCGCGTGCGCGTAGACGCCCGACTTGGTGGTGAAGTTGTCCTCGGTGCAGGTCAGGCCCGACAGCCAGACGAGGTATGGGAACGGCCCTTCGCCATCCGGCGTCCAGACGGTGAACTTCATCGGCGTGCCGGTGCTGGCGCTGTCGTGCCGGCAGTAGCGCAGTGTCCCGCCCTGGGTGCGGTGGGTGGCGAGGGTTTCCACGTTGGACATGTCATGCGCCGAAGGTCCCCCTCCGGCCCTCCGGGCCACCTCCCCCAGAGGGGGAGGAGCTGTTGCGCCAAGATGCTCCCCCTCTGGGGGAGCTGTCGCGAAGCGACTGAGGGGGCTTTCCCGCCCCTAGAACGTCACCACCGTCCGGATGCTCTCGCCGGCGTGCATCAGGTCGAACGCCTCGTTGATGCGCTCCAGCGGCAGGACGTGGGTGATCATCGGGTCGATCTGGATCTTGCCGTCCATGTACCAGTCGACGATCTTGGGCGTGTCGGTGCGGCCGCGGGCGCCGCCGAAGGCCGTGCCCTTCCAGACCCGGCCGGTGACCAGCTGGAACGGGCGGGTGGCGATCTCCTTGCCGGCCTCGGCCACGCCGATGATGATGCTTTCGCCCCAGCCGCGATGGCAGGCCTCCAGCGCCTGACGCATGACCGTGGTGTTGCCGGTGGCGTCGAAGGTGTAGTCCGCCCCGCCGTCGGTCAGGGCCACCAGGTGGGCGACGAGGTCGCCGTCGATGGTCTTGGGATTGACGAAGTGGGTCATGCCGAACTGACGGCCCCAGGCCTCGCGGTCGGGATTGAGGTCGACCCCGACGATCATGTTGGCGCCCACCAGCTTCAGGCCTTGGATGACATTGAGGCCGATGCCGCCCAGGCCGAACACCACGGCGTTGGCGCCCGGCTCGACCTTGGCGGTGTTGACCACCGCCCCGACGCCGGTCGTCACGCCGCAGCCGCAATAGCAGGCGGTCTTGAACGGCGCGTCCTTGCGGATCCGCGCCACGGCGATCTCGGGCAACACCGTGTAGTTGGAGAAGGTCGAGCAGCCCATGTAGTGGTGGATCGTCTGGCCCTTGTAGGAGAAGCGGCTGGTGCCGTCCGGCATCAGGCCCTTGCCCTGGGTGGCGCGGATCGCCGTGCAGAGGTTGGTCTTGCCCGACAGGCAGCTTTTGCACTGGCGGCATTCGGGCGTGTAGAGCGGGATCACGTGGTCGCCGACCGCCAGGCTGGTGACGCCGGGCCCGACCTCGACCACCACGCCCGCGCCCTCGTGGCCCAGGATCGAGGGGAACAGGCCCTCGCTGTCCAGGCCGTCCAGCGTGTAGGCGTCGGTGTGGCAGACGCCGGTGGCCTTGATCTCGATCAGCACCTCGCCGGCCTTGGGGCCTTCCAGATCGACCTCGACGATCTCCAGCGGCTTCTTGGCCTCGAAGGCGACGGCGGCGCGGGTCTTCATCGGTCAGGTCTCCGGGTGTCGAGTCGGGCCGGACTTTGCCCCTGGGGCGCGGCGGGGTCGAGCCCTTACGGCCGGCCTGGCGGAAGACGTCTGGCTCAACGGCGGCGCGGCCAAGCCGTACGTCCTTCGAGGCCCGCTGCGCGGGCGCCTCAGGATGAGGAGCTCTGTGCTGAATTCCTCATCCTGAGGTGCGAGGCGCAGCCGAGCCTCGAAGGACGTACGGCTTGGCGCGCTAGCCTTCGGCGTCAGGCGTCTCGCCCTTGGCGGCCTTCTGGGCCGCCAGCTTGGCCAGCACCCGGCCCCGCCCCTTGGACAGGGCCGTGACCACGCCGCGGAAGGTGCGCACCTCCTGCTCGGTCAGCCGGGCCCGGGCCAGCGGGGCGCGCAGGTTGCGAACCATCGACGGCTTCTTCTCAGGCGGATGATAGAAGCCGGCCTTCTCCAACTCGTCTTCGAGCTGGCCGTAGAGGCCCAGCAGGCTGGACTGGTCGGCGGGCTCGGCGACGTTGTACTCGAACTTGGACCACGGCCGGTCGTCGACCGTCATCTTCCATTCGTAGGCGTTGATCGACACGGCCTGGGCCAGGTTCAGCGACCGGAAGCGCTCGTCGATCGGGATCGAGACGATGGCCTGGCACAGGGCGATGTCGTCGGTCTCCAGCCCCGCCCGCTCGCCACCGAACAGCAGTCCCACGGCCCGGCCTTGGGCGACGTCGGCCGACAGGTGGGCGGCGGCCTCGCGCGGGGTGTAGACCGGCAGGCGGGTCTCGCGCGGGCGGGCGGTGGTGGCGAAGACAAGCTTAAGGTCGGCGATGGCCTCTTCCAGCGTGTCGAACACCCGGGCGTCGTCCAGCGGCCAATTCGCGCCCGAGGCGCTGGCCCAGGCGCGCTCCTGGGGCCAGCCGTCCCGCGGCTTGACCAGGCGCAGGTCCGACAGGCCGAAATTGGCCATCACGCGCGCCACCGCGCCGATGTTCTCGGCCAGTTGCGGCTGGTTCAGGATCACACAGGGCGGGGCGTGCTTGGAGGTCATCGTCCCCCTTTGCCGCCGGACCGCCGCGCGGTGCAAGCCCCATGATGGTGTTTGGCGCCTGCGGCGACGTCCGGCCGGCGGGACGGTCGAGGCTTAATCCGCCACGCTGAGCTCGCCCGCCGCGTGCGCCAGCCGCGCCCGCGCCAGGGCCTCCAGCAGCTGGGCCGGCCGCACCGGCTTGGCCAGGTGGAGGTCGGCGCCCGCCGCCCTGGCGGCCGAAACGTGCTCCTCCATGGCGTTGGCGGTCAGCATGACCAGCAGCACCGGCGGCACCCCGACGGCGGCTTCGCGCTCGCGGATCAGGCGGGTGGCGGTCAGGCCGTCCATGACGGGCATCTGCATGTCCATCAGGATCGCGTCGAAGGCCCCGGGCGCGAAGGCGTCCAGCGCCGCCTGGCCGTCCTCGACCATGGTCAGGTTCACGTCGAACGGCTGGAGGATGATCTCGACCACCTTCTGGTTGGTGGGATGGTCTTCGGCGACCAGCACCCGCAGGCCCTCCAGCGAGATCTCTTCCTCGTCGCCGGGCGCCGCATCCTCGACAGCCCGGATGCGGGTCAGGGGCAGGTCGACCTGGAACGTCGCCCCGCGGCCCACCACCGCGCGGGCGTCGATGCGGCCGCCCATCATCTCGGCCAGGGCGGCGCAGATCGACAAGCCCAGGCCCGAGCCGCCGAACTGGCGGGTGATCGACTGGTCGGCCTGGACGAAACGCTTGAACAGCCGCTGGCGCACAGTGTCGTCGAAGCCGACGCCGGTGTCGCTGACGATGAAGCTCAGCCCCTCGGTCCCGCTTTCGACGCTCAGCGCCACCTCGCCGATGGCCGTGAACTTCACGGCGTTGGCCAGCAGGTTGTTGAGGATCTGGCTGATGCGCCCCGCGTCGCCCAGATAGCTGCCAGCCAGGCCGGGCTGGATCGCCCACCGGAACTCCAGGTCCTTGGCCTGCGCCGACGCCCGATGCAGCTCGGCCACGCCGCCGACCAGGCTGGCCAGGTCGAAGGGCGCGGGGGTCAGGTGGAACTGGCCCGCCTCGATCTTGGAGACGTCGAGGATGTCGCTGAGCACCTGCTCCAACAGGCGGCCCGACGAGGTGACCAGGGCGGCCAGCTCGCGACGGCGCTCGGGGTCGGTCTCGTTGGCCAGGCGGTCGCCGATGGCGATGACCCCGTTCAGCGGCGTGCGCAGCTCGTGGGACATGTTGGCCAGGAACACGGACTTGGCCTGGTTGGCGTGCTCAAGCTCGGCCGTGCGCTCGGCGACGCGCTCCTCCAGCGAGCGCAGCAGTTCGATATTGCCGTCGCGCTGGTCGCGCAGGGTGCGGGCCAGGGCGCCGATCTCGTCGGCGCGATGCTCGATGGGCTCGGCGTCGACGACATTGCCCGTGCGGTGCGCCTCGGCCAGCACCCGTAGCGGCCGCTCGACCGTCAGGCGCATCACCCGGTAGAGCAGCGCCACCTGGATGATCACCCCCAGCACGCCGAACAGCAGCACCCACGACGCCGTCTTGACCGCCGACCACACCAGGTCGCCGGACGGGAAGCTCATCAGGAAGTACCAGTCGGGCTCCTTGAGCCGGCCATAAGCGATCACCCTGTCGCCGGTGCGGATGGCGCCCACGTCCGCGCCCCGCGCGCGGATCTGGCTGACGACGTCGGCGACGCCCTCCTGGGCCTGGGCCCGCACCAGGGCCTGGGCGTCGACGACGCCGTTCTTGGCCAGCCCTGGCGAGGCGATCAGCTCGCCGTCCGACGAGACGATCATGTTGCGCCCGCCCGGCAGGGCGTCCTCGACGGCCCGCAGCAGGTAGGAGTCCAGCGACAGGCTGGTGCCCCAGGCCCCCAGCTGCTGGCCATGATAGTCGAAGGGCGTCATGCAGGCCGAGTTCAGCCCCCGGCCGCTGGGGTCCGACAGCAGCTTGCGCAGCTTGGTGCACTTCATCACCCGCTCGCGGTTCTGCTGGGGCAGGGTCAGCAGGGTCATCTCCTCGCCGCTGACGTCGAAGGTCGGCGGGGCCTTGTGGCGGTAGTAGGTCAACCGATCCGGCCGCCGGGGCGCGAACATCACCAGCCGGGTGTTGGGCGTGAAGAAGTAGAAGTTGTCGTAGCGGTTCAGTTCGGCCTCGCCGGTGTGCGACACCACCTGGGTCGCGGCCAGGAACAGGGCCTTCTCCGCGGGGGTCAGCTTGTCGGCGTTCCGCAGGTAGCCGCCGACGCCGTAGGTATAGTCGCCGTCGACCACCCCGCCGTCATAGAGCGCATCGGCCGTGCGCCGGGTGCCGTCGCTGCGCCGGGGAAACTGGGCGTCGAACGCGCGCTCGACCGTGCGAGGATCCAGCGCCTGCAGCCG
Organism: Caulobacter sp. Root1472; assembly: GCF_001426985.1. Lineage (NCBI taxonomy): Bacteria > Pseudomonadati > Pseudomonadota > Alphaproteobacteria > Caulobacterales > Caulobacteraceae > Caulobacter > Caulobacter sp. Root1472. Next base: position 41,328 of record NZ_LMFX01000015.1, read on the forward strand.
GCGCGCCAGGGAGTCGGACGCGGCCTCATGCACCTTGACCAGGTCGGAGAACAGTCGGTCCTCGGTCTTGACCCGCTCGGCGGCGTACTCGGTCAGGTGACGCATCTGGGCGTCGGTGGCCGCTTGCTGCACGAAGACGAAGGTCACGGCCGTCGCCACGCCCGTCACGGCGATGGACAGGATCGCGACGATCGCCAGCAGCCGCCGCGCGAGCGGCGAAGTGACGTCGGCTATGGCGGCCCGCTTCTTCACGCCTGGTTCGTACCCCAAGAAGCCTCAACAAGGATTTACACGCGGATCAAACACTTAGCGTGCGCAAAGGGCTTCATCGCCGGTTCGAGGCCACCTCGGCTTTCCCCCCGGCTCGCAACAGTCTATAGGCACGCCGTCCGCGCCGCTCCTTGGCCCTGTGCGCCAAAGAGTCACAGGCGCGCCACCGCGAGAGGAAAGACCCCGCAATGGCCAAGATCAAAGTCGCCAACCCCGTCGTCGACATGGACGGCGATGAAATGACCCGGATCATCTGGAAGCTCATCAAGGATAAGCTGATCTTCCCGTACCTGGACCTGGAGCTCGACTATTTCGACCTCAGCGTCGAGAACCGCGACGCCACCAACGACCAGGTCACGATCGACGCGGCCGAGGCGACCAAGAAGCACGGCGTGGCCGTCAAGTGCGCCACCATCACCCCCGACGAACAGCGCGTCACCGAATTCAATCTGAAGAAGATGTGGAAGTCGCCGAACGGCACGATCCGCAACATCCTGGGCGGCGTGATCTTCCGCGAGCCGATCATCTGCCAGAACGTGCCGCGCCTGGTGCCGGGCTGGACCCAGCCGATCATCGTCGGCCGCCACGCGTTCGGCGACCAGTACAAGGCCACCGACTTCCTGTTCCCGGGCAAGGGCACGCTGTCGATCAAGTTCGTCGGCGAAGACGGCGCCACCATCGAGCACGAAGTGTTCAAGAGCCCGTCGGCCGGCGTGGCCATGGGCATGTACAATCTCGACGAGTCGATCCGCGACTTCGCCCACGCTTCGTTCGCCTACGGCCTGGGCCGCGGCTATCCGGTCTATCTCTCGACGAAGAACACGATCCTCAAGGCCTATGACGGCCGCTTCAAGGACATCTTCCAGGAGATCTACGACGCCGAATACGCCGACAAGTTCAAGGCGGCCGGCATTCACTACGAGCACCGCCTGATCGACGACATGGTCGCCTCGGCCCTGAAGTGGTCGGGCGGCTATGTCTGGGCCTGCAAGAACTACGACGGCGACGTGCAGTCCGACATCGTCGCCCAGGGCTTCGGCTCGCTGGGCCTGATGACCTCGGTGCTGATGACGCCGGACGGCAAGACCGTGGAAGCCGAGGCCGCCCACGGCACCGTCACCCGCCACTACCGCCAGCACCAGAAGGGCGAGTCGACCTCGACCAACTCGATCGCCTCGATCTTCGCCTGGACCCGCGGCCTGGCCCACCGCGCCAAGCTGGACGACAACACCGAGCTGGCCGCCTTCGCCCACACCCTGGAAAAGGTCTGCGTCGACACCGTCGAAAGCGGCTTCATGACCAAGGACCTGGCCCTGCTGGTCGGCGACAAGCAGTCCTGGCTGACCACCGAGGGCTTCCTCGACAAGATCGACGAGAACCTGAAGAAGGCCATGGCCGCGGCCTAAGCTACAAGGCCTGGACCTTCGCGACGCCTCTCCCGCAAGGGGGAGGCGTTTTGCGTTCGGGCCCTCGCCAAGGAAACAAAAATTGGCTCTTCTGGGCGCCGCGCCCCCGTGCCGCGCGTTCCACGACCCTGAAGTGGCGCGCCCGATCGAGAAGTTTGCCCTATGGCCCCCGCATGACCGCGATCGCATGTCTGAAGATCTTCGTGGGCGAGGAGCTGGTCTTCGCCGACACGGACACCATGGCCAGCGTGGTCGCCAAGGTTGCTTCGGCCTATCTGGAAACTCACTGGACCTGGCCGCGACGCTACGGCCTGGTGGCCCCGTTCTCCTTTGTCCTCGCCGATCCCCGGGCCACCAGCCTGGACGCCGAGGAGCTGTGCCGCATGTCCCGGGACCTGCAATACAAGCTGTTCGGCGAGAACGGCGCGGGCGAGGTCACCCTGCTGATGCTCGAGGGCGACCAGGCCGAGGTCATGCGGTTCGCGGGAACGCCCGCCCTGGCGCTCAAGACCTTGCTGGACGGCCTGGACGATCGCGCCTTCACCGGCCGAGTCTGCAAGATCACGCCGGAGGGCGCGGTCAGCCTCACGCCGCCGGACGGTCCGACGGAAGGGGCCCCGCCGGCCGAGGAACTGGCGGCCCTTTCGCCCGCGCCGGGCGACATCGACGACCTGCTGCAGGTTGAATCGCCGCGCACCGGCTGGTGGGGCATCTACTATCTGCCCAAGGAGCGGTTCGTCGGCGGCGGCGTGGGCTGGGGGGCCGAGATCAACGGCAGCCCGGTCATCGACCTCGTCGAGGCGGTGGAGCGCGACCAGGCCTGCCACGAGGCCGCCCTGGTCGAGGCGAAATCCGGCCCGTCGGGATACCTGTTCCTGCCCTTCTGCTTTTCGGCCCTGATCAAGCCCAGCCTGCAGCGGAGCTATGAAACCACCCTCCAGAAGCTGCCCCGCGCCCTGAGGCCCCGGCTGGCGGCCAACATCTATGACGTGCCCCGCGAACCCAGCTACGGCGCGATCAACAAGGTCCGCTCGTTGCTGATCGACCGCTTCTCGCTGCTGGACCTGCACGTGTCGGACCCAGGTTTCCGGATCGAGAGCCTGCAGGCCGGCGCGGTGAACAGCGTCACCCTGGTGCTGAGCGGCGAGGACGAACGGCAGCGCGGGGCGGCGATCACCCGCTTCCTGCGCGACCCCGCCGCTTATCGAAACAAGAGGGTCTGGCAGGGCATCGCCGGGGTCCAGAGCTTGCGCGAGCTGGATCTCTGCCGACGGCTGAAGGCCCCCTTCCTCAGCGGCCCAATCGTCGCGCCGGTCTCGGCGAAATTCCACGGCGAGGCGGCCTGCCCCTCGTTGAACCTCCCCTACCGTCACGCGGTTTAGAAGGGACCGCTCCCCGCGTAGAGGGCGGAAAGGCCCAGGAGACCGCAATCGGCCTCCAGGACCAGATAGAGCGGGATGTCCCTCATATAGACGTCCATCCGTCCCTTGGCCTCGAAGCGGGTCCGGCACAGGTCGCGGTCGAACAGATCGGTCCAGCCCAGCATCATCGGGCTGAAGATGTAGACGCCGCTGCGGGCTCCCGCCACCAGCGCCAGGTCGCCTGAAACCGACCCCAGCCAGCTGGAGAACAGCGCGAAGGCTTCCCGCGCGATCGGGTCCTGGGCGCGCGCCGCCGCCACCAGCTGCCCGAAATCCCCGCCTGGCGGCGCGTGGCCGTCCAGCTGGGCGATGGCGGCGGCGACCTCAAGCAGGCCGCCGTCGGACAGCACCCGATCGGCCGAGACATAGGGGTTGGCCAGCCGCAGGTGTTCGATGACGGCGCATTCGCGGGCGGAGCCCGCCGCCAGGGCGGCGTGTCCGCCTTCGCTGGCCGTGGCCACCCAGCCCACGAAACCGTCGGGATTGAGGATCGACACGCCGAGGCCGGTGCTCGGCCCCAGGGCCGCCGCCGGGGCCTGGCCCTTGGGCGGCGCCCCGCCGATCTGCTCCAGGGCTTCGGGCCCCAGCAGCGGCATCGCCATGGCGCGGGCGGTGAAGTCGTTGACCAGGCGGACCTCGGCCACGCCCAGCCGCTCGGACAGCACGTCCGCGTCCAGCTTCAGGTCCGCATGGGTCACCTGCAGGGTCTTGCCGAAGATCGGGCCCGGCGCCGAGAAGGCCGCCCCGTGCAGACGCGGCCCGCCCAGCTTCGCCAGCGCCTGGCTCAAGACCTCGATCAGCTCGTCCAGGGAGCTGGCCGGCATGGCCTCGACCGTCGCCGGCGGCTCGCCGGCCTCGACCACCGCGAAACGCGCATACGCCCCATCCGCATCGACCAACAGGAACTTATCGGACACGAACACCTCACTGGCCGCCGGGGGTCTTGCGCCCTAAGAAACGCGCGTTTTCCCCAATGAGGCAAGGCCGTTCGCTCGCAGGCGACGCGCGTGGCGTCGGACCGTCAGGTTGAGCGGCAGGCCAAGTCCTGGGCAAGAAGCGGCTTGTCCCTGGCGGCGGAATGGGGTGTCCTTCGGTCCCGAGCCTTCGCGCGGAGCGGCGATGACCTTTCAAAAGCGGCTTTGGGACCTGGTCGTCCTGGCGATCGCGGTCTTCGCCGCCGCCTTCGCCACTGCCCCCTGGTTCGCCTTTCGCGCCCTCAAGGCCGCCGCCCAGTACGAGGACGTGCAGGCGATCGGCGAGCTGGTGGACTTCCCCGCGGTGCGCAGGAGCCTGACGGCCGAGCTGGACGAGACCCCGGCCGCCGCCGCGCCGGCCGAACCGCCGTCGCTCTGGCGCGATCCCTTGCGCGTCTTCAAGCGCGCCATCGAACCGATCGCCCCGCCCGAGCCCAAGGTCGACCGCTACCTGACCGTTCCCGGCCTGGCGGCCCTGACCCGCGGCTACGCGCCCGGCGGCGCCCCGCCCGCTCCCGCCAAACCCGCCGCCGCCCTCGACCAGCTCAAGGCCGCCGTGGCCGGCCCGCATCCCGCCATCGCCTACTGGGATCCCAATCGGGTGCGAATCTCGGTCAAGCGGCCGGGCCAGCCGGCCAAGACCACGATCTTCACCTTCCGGCGCGACAAGCTGTTCACCTGGCGGCTGGTGCACATTCGCCTACCGGTGGACGAACGCTAGGCGCGGCCGGTCCGAGGATCTGGAAAACGGCCGAACTTTGACCGCCGCCCGCGACCGATGCTATCGACGGTCGGCCCCTTCGGGCGGAGACCGCCACGCTTGCGCCCTATGCCGGTGACCCTGTGATCGACCTGTTGCTCGATGTGCCGCAGCGGGTGGTGCCGTTCTTCCTGCTGGTGGCGGGCGGCGTGACCCTGGCCCGGCTGCGGCTGTTCGACGCCCGGATGTCGGCAGGGCTGTCGACCTATGTCTACTGGATCGGCTTTCCGGCCCTGCTGGTGCACTCCCTGTCGCGGGTGGGCGTTCCCGACCACGCCCTGACCCTGGGCCTGCTGACCTACGGGGCCTGCGCCCTGCTGGTGGTGGCCCTGATGGTGGCGATCGGCATCGCCCTGCGCTGGACCCGCGAGGAGCGGGCCGGCGGGGCCCTGTCGGCCAGCCTGGGCAACAGCGCCTTCCTCGGCCTGCCCATCGCCCTGGCCGTGCTCGGTCCCGAGGCCGCGCGGGTTTCTGCCGGCGTCGTGGCGGTGGACTTCGTGGTCGTGGCGGCCATCGGCGTGGGCCTGCTGGGCTGGGCCGGCGGCCGCTCGACCTGGCGCTCGCTGATGCAGGCCCTGCGCAACCCCATCGTGCTGGCGGCGATCACCGGCTCGGTCATGGCCCTGGCCGGCCTGTCCCTGCCCGGCGTGCTGGACCGCGCCGTGGGCGCGGCGGCCGCCTCGGGCAGCCCCGTCGCCCTGGTCGCCCTGGGGATCGCCCTGGGTCTGACCGGCCTGCCGGCGGCCGGCGTGCCCTGCGAGCCGACCGACGAGGAGCCCTCGCCGATCCCGCGCTGGGGGCCGATCATCGTCGCCGCCGTCGGCAAGCTGATGGTCATGCCGACCCTGGCCTGGTTCGCGACCGGTCTGGTCGACGCCCCCCTGCCCTTCCGCCTGGGCGCGACCCTGCTAGCCGCCACCCCGACCGCGGTCAACGTCTTCATCCAGACCAAGGCCTACAGCGTGTTCGAGCGCGGCGGGGCGCGAATCGTGGCCCTGACCACCGCCGTCTCCTGCGTCAGCCTGTCGGCGATCGCGATCCTGCTGGAGCGCTACGCTGGGGCCTGACGCCCAGCCGGCCCAGGGTCGATCTACGACCATCCGAGCCTTGCACCGACAACGCTGTCAGCTACCCTGGCGCGCAGCCCCGGCAGGGGGCGCGGGAGGACGCATGCTCAAGACCCTGGCCTTCACCCTGGCGCTCGCCGTCGCCGCCCCCGCTCTTGCCACACCCGCCCAGGCCGCCCCGAACCCGCCCTTGGCGCTCGCCGACGTCCCCAAGGCCGCCGGTCCGGCCGTCGCGCTGTTCAACGGCAGGGACCTGAAGGACTGGGATGCCTGGCTGGGCTATGCCGACCCGGCCCTGACCTACAAGCGCCCGCCGGTCGCGCCGATCGGCGCCGGTCCCCGGAGCGCCGAGATCTTCAAGGCTGTGGTCGAGGACGGCCGCCCCGCCCTCTATGTCAACGGCAAGATCTGGGGCAGCCTGGTCCACAAGGGCGACTTCCGCGACTACCACCTGCGGCTCCAGTACAAGTGGGGCAAGGGCCGCTGGGCGCCGCGCGAGGCCCAGGCGCCCAATAACGGCCTGCTCTACCACTCGCACGGCGCGCCCGGCGCGGTCTGGGGGACCTGGAGCCAGGCGGTGGAGTTCGAGATCATGACGGGCTCGATCGGCATGGTCGTGCCGGTGGGCGAGGCGATCAGCGCCACCGCCACCGCCGTCGACGACTCGACCCTGATCGCTCCCAAGCTGCGGTTCTCGCCCGCCGGCCGCGCTGTGACGACGAAGGGCGGCACGGCCGACTGGAACATTGAGGCCTACAGCGACGCCGAGAAGCCGGCCGGCGAATGGAACACCCTGGACCTCTACGTGCTGGGCGACCGCGCCGTCCACGTGGTCAACGGCGTGCCGGTCATGGAGGTCCGCGACCTCAAGGCCGACGGCGCCCCCCTCACCCACGGCGCGATCCAGCTGCAGTCGGAGGGGGCCGAGACCTTCTTCCGCGATATCGTCCTGGAGCCGATCACCAGCCTGCCGAAAATCGTCGCCCCGTAAGCCTCAACTTGACCGCGAGCCTAACCGTGGCAAGCTCGCGCCATGCCCCGCCCATCGCACCGTCTCGCCGCCGCCGTCCTGCTGACAGGCCTGCTCGCCGCCTCCGCGATCCGGGCGGAGGAGAAGGCGTATCGTGGCGCGCGGGCGGAAAACACCCGCCAGGTCGGTCCGTTTTCGGTGTGGTGCGCGCGGGACGGCACGCTGTCGGGACTAGATCACGAGGAATGCCGGATCTGGATCGAACAGGGCGCCAACGGGATCAGCGCCTGGCGCACCCATGACCACATGCACGTCTACGTTCACGGCGCCTGGTGCCGGAAGACCCCTCCCCTGACGCCCTCGCCCGCCACCTCGCTGGAGCGCCGCAATCTGGCCGCCAAGACCGCCGTGACCCGTCTCCAGCGCGCCTTCGACGCGGCGGCCGACGCGTGCGGCGCCCCGCGACGCACCTTCCGCCAGGCCGACCTTCGCGCCTTGCTGCGCTTCACCTCGGGCCTGACGAACGAGGATTTCGGGGCCGAGCCGAACAGCCCGTCCTAATCCGCCGGCCGTCCAGCCCGGTCACCCGAACACCGCCGCCTTGAAGACCATGTTGGCGATCGCCGCGAAGCCAGCAGCAGCAGGCCCAGCGAGACCATGAAGGTGATCGAGACGGGGAACCGGCTGTCGGCGTGAACCAGTCCCTGGCGCTTCATGCCGGCCCGGGTACGGCGCAGCTCCAGCATGAACAGCACGTGGTGGATCATGCCGACGACCAGCATGACGATCCCCAGCAGCACCAGGATGATGCCGAAATTACACGGCGCGTTGGGGTTGGCGATCGTGCCGGCGTCATGCAGCTTCTGGAACGTCTGATAGACCGTGAAGCCAAACCCGATCAGCGACAGCGAGGTGCAAATCATCGACGTCAACGTTCGGTCGTCGCTCATTCGCGTGCGCCGCATCGACATCTCGGTGCGGTGGGTCGAGAGATCGGTCCGGTAGGTCGACAGGTCGGTCCGGTGCTCCGACAGAGAGGTCCGGAACGTCGAGAGCTTGGTGCGGTGGGTCGAGTACTGCGCCGAGGCGATGTCGGGCTTCTCGCTCACCTGCGGCAGAGGCGGCGTCGGCGGCAGCTCGATCCGCGCGGGGCGTTGGAGTGGCCTTCGGCTGCGGCTGGCTGGACATGCGGCTTCCCGGCGATCGGCGATCGCCGCGAGAATGTGCGGTCCCACCCGCCTTGGTCCATCGGGGTATCCCCAGTTTACTTTCCGGGAAATCCGCAGAGGTTTTGGTAGGCCTGGAGGGACTCGAACCCCCAACCAGACCGTTATGAGCGGTCGGCTCTAACCATTGAGCTACAGGCCCCCAAAGACTCGAAAGGGGCGCGCGGCCCTTTCGGGAGGACGGGTCGATTAGCATGGGCTGCACGCGGCTTAAAGGTCCGGTTCAGGTTGAGCCTGTCAGGAATGCCACCGTCCGTCGTCGGTCCCGCTTGTCGGAGCCGGCGGACGGGACGATCAAGGTCGCGGCGCCTGTCCCCCAAGCCGCATGGAGAACGACCATCATGACCGCCCTGACTGCCGCCCGCCCCTCGATTCCCCTGGCGGCTTCCTTCGCCCTGGCGGCCGCCCTGCTGGCGACCGCGGCCGCCCTGCCCGCCAAGGCCCAGACGGCCGACGCGGCCTTCCGCGCCACGACGCTGAACCTCTCGGCCTTCGGCGAGAGCAAGGTCACGCCCGACCTGGCGACCATCACCCTGGGCGTCCAGACCGACGGCCCGACCGCCGCCCAGGCCCTGTCGGCCAACGCCGCCCAGATGACCAAGGTCGTCGCGGCCCTGAAGAAGGCCGGGATCGCCGAGCGCGACATCCAGACCTCGACGCTCAACGTCAATCCGCAATACGTCTATGTCGAGAACAAGCCGCCCCGGCTGAACGGCTACCAGGCCAGCAACCAGGTGACGATCCAGGTGCGCGACCTGAGCAAGCTGGGCCAGACCGTCGACGCCACGGTCAACGCCGGGGCCACCAATGTGGGCGGGATCAGCTTCGGCCTGCAGGACCCCAAGGCGGCCGAGGACGCGGCGCGGCTCGACGCGGTCAAGGCCCTGCAGGCCAAGGCCGACCTCTATGCCCGCGCCACCGGCTACAGGATCGTCCGCCTGGTCAGCCTGGGCGAAGGCGGCGGCTACACGCCCGCCCCGCCGACGCCGATGTACGCCATGGCCAAGCGCGAGATGGCCGACAGCAGCAGCCCGGTCTCGGCCGGCGAACTGAAGGTGCGGGTCGACGTCTCGGCGACCTATGAGCTGGTGAAGTAGCTGGGCCGGGGACAGGCCCATGGGCCTGTCCCCGATCGTTCAGAGCCCCGCCTTGGCGAACGCCTCTTCGACCCGCTCCTGGACCTCGCGGCCCGGCAGGGCGCGCTCGCCCTCCATCACCGCGACATAGGACAGGCCCAGGTCCGGCTTGCCCGCGCCGACCGGCACGGGTCCCATGGCCCAGCCGACGGTGTTGGCGCCAGGGCCGGACGGACAGCTGGCGAAGCGGGCCGGCTTGCCGACCGCGCCTTCCAGCACGCTCTGAGCCGTGGTGGTCGTGCCGCCGCAGGTGGGCAGGTTGCGGGCGCAGGTGATGTAGCCGCCGCCGGTCCAGACCACCTTGCCGGTCTTGTTCGCCAGCAGCACGCAGGTGTTGGGCCCGCCGATGGCGCGGCCGACGGACTCCGACAGCTGCTGCTCGTCGACGCCCTTGGGCAGCTTGGGCGAGCAGGCGGCCAAGGCGGCCAGGACCAGCCCGGCCACGATCAGCCGAACGGCGGAAGCCCGCACGCTCAGGCGGCCTTCTTGATGCGGTTGCCGTCTTCCAGCAGCACGACGGTCGGGGCGTAGTTGCGCGCCTCCTCGGCCGGCATCTGGCAGTAGGTGACGACGATGACGGTGTCGTTCTTCTGCACCAGCCGGGCGGCCGCGCCGTTCACGCCGATCACCTTGGAGCCGCGCGGCGCGGCGATGGCGTAGGTGGTGAACCGGGCGCCGGTGGTGATGTTCAGCACGTCGACCTGCTCGTTGGGCAGGATGTTGGCGGCCTCGAGCAGGTCGGTGTCGATGGCGATCGAGCCCTCGTAGTCGAGGTCGGCCTGGGTGACGGTGGCGCGGTGAAGCTTGGCCTTCATCATCGTCAGCAGCATGGCGATATCCCCTTATCCTCTTGAACCATCGCGGGATTTCCCGGGTCGCCACACACAGACCCGCAGTCAATCCTGGCCATATAGCCAGGAAGCGGACGGCGTTCAATCGCGGTGCGACAAAGCGGCCGCTCCCGACACGCTTATCGCGGACGCGAACCCAGGGAACGTGCGGAGGGGTGGACGCCCCTCCACGACGCCTGGGTCAGGGGCGGACCTCGAACACCAGGTTGAACGGGGTCTGGGCCACGCGGCGGAAGCGGGTGAAGCCGGCCTCCTGGCAGACCCCGCGCAGGCGCGCCTCGCCCGCCTGGGCGCCCAGGCCCAGGCCCACCTCCTGGCTCAGCGAGGCCGGCGTGCACAGCATGGTCGAGGCGGCGTAGAACATCCGGCCGACCGGATTGAGGTTGTCGGTCAGGTCGTCGTTGGCGAACGGCTCGACCAGCATCCACGTGCCGTCGGGGTTGAGGCAGGCGCGGATGTGGGCCGCCGCGCCCACCGGGTCGCCCATGTCGTGCAGCGCGTCGAAGATGCAGATCAGGTCGTAGTGATCACCGGGGAAGGTCTTGGCCATGGCGGTCTGGAACACGGCGCGGCTCCCCAGCCCCGCGGCTTCCGCGGTCTCGCGGGCCCGCTCGACCGAGGCGGCGTGATAGTCGAAGCCGAAGAACCGGGAATTGGGGAAGGCCTGGGCCATCAGGAGGGTCGACGCGCCGTGGCCGCAGCCCACGTCGGCGACCACCGCGCCCTGCCTCAGCTTGGCCTCGACGCCGTCCAGCGCCGGTATCCAGCTGGAGAGCAGGTTGGCGTTGTAGCCCGGCCGGAAGAACCGTTCGGTCCCGCGGAAGAGGCAGGCGTTGTGCTCGTGCCATCCGACGCCCTCGCCGGACCTGAAGGCGTCGGCGATCTTCGGTTCGTCGCGGAACATGGCGGCGATCACGTCGAAGCCGCCGGCCAGGAACACCGGCCCACCTTCGTCGGCGAACACCAGGGTCTGCACCGGATCCAGGAAGAACCGGTGTTCGTCCTCGTCATAGGTCACGTAGCCGGCGGCGGCCTGGCCGGCCAGCCATTCGCGCACGTACCGCTCGGTCGTCCCGGTGCGGGCCGCCAGTTGCGCCGAGGTGGCCGGACCGCCGTCCGCCAGGGCGCGATAGAGCCCCAGATGGTCGCCCAGCAGCACCAGGGCGGCCGACATCGCCGCTCCCATGTCGCCGACCATCTTGCCCATGAAATCGTCGAGCGCGCCCGGACGGGGCTGCGGAAGCGGCCCTGCGGGGTCGGTGGGTGGGGATTGTCCAAGCATGATGACCTCCGATCATCGGCGCATAGCGCGGCCGGGCCGTGGTCACACCTGTTCGGCCCTGAGACGCGAAAGGACCCCGATCCTACGCCTGGCGACCGGAACGCCCAAGGTTAATCACACCATGGACGAGCCCCTGAGGCGCCTTTCGTGTCGTTGCCCCGCAGCCCTGGATAGGCGCCGGCCGGGGATCGCCGGAAAGTGGCGACCAGGCCTTCCCGAAGAGGCCCTACAGCCGGTAGCCGCCGGCCAGGATCTTGGCGTGCACGGCCTTGGTCAGCTTCACATAGCCCTTGGCCGGATCGCGGAAATACAGCGGATCCTTGATCCGGGCCGGGTCGAAACCTTCCTGGACCAGGTCGATCTTGCGGTACTTGAAGGTGCCGGTCGTCTCGATCTCGGGCTGCAGGCGCACGAAGATCGGCCGGGCGTAGGCCGGCAGCTCGCGATCGACATATTCGGCCAGGGCGGCGATCTCGAATTCGGGGCCGACCACCAGCGAGGCCATGCCCGCCTTGCCGTCCAGCTCGCCCACGGGCACGCCGTAGACATTGACCTCCTTGACCCCGGCCACCGCCGACAGGCGCTCGGACACCTCGCTGGTGGCGACGTTCTCGCCCTTCCAGCGGAACGTGTCGCCGATGCGGTCGACGAAATAGAGGTAGCCGTCGCCGTCGGCGCGCATCAGGTCGCCGGTGCGGAACCAGGCGTCGCCCTTGTCGAACACGTCGTGCAGGATCTTCTTCTCGGTGGCCGCCTTGTCGGCGTAGCCGGTGAAGTTCGAGCGGGCGTCGCTGGCGATATGGCCGATGCACTCGCCGATCTCGCCGGGCGCGGCCTCGATGCAGCAGCCGTTGGGGCCGCGAACCGGGGTCTCGGTCTCGACGTCGAACTTGACGATCCGGATGTTGAACTTCTTGCGCAGATAGCGCGGCACCCGGCCGATGGCCCCGCGCCGGCCGTCGAAGTTGAACAGAGAGACGTTGCCCTCGGTGGCGCCATAGAACTCCAGCACCCCGCCGACCTTGAAGCGGTCAAGCATCACGTCCCACACATCCGGGCGCAGGCCGTTGCCGAAGATCAACCGGATCTTGTGGGCGCGCTCGTTCGGCGTTTCGGGATGGTTGGCCAGATAGCGGCACAGCTCGCCGATATAGACGAACATCGTGCAGTTCTCGGCGACCACGTCGTCCCAGAAGGCGCTGGCCGAGAACTTCTTGCGCAGCACCACCGCCCCGCCGTTCAGCAGGGCCGCGCCCATGGCGCACAGACCGCCGGTGGCGTGGTAGAGCGGCAGGGTCACGTAGATGCGGTCCGTCGCCTTGGCGTCGGTCGAGCCGGCGAAGCCGCGCATGTAGAGCTGGGCCCGCATGTGGGTGATGCGCGCGGCCTTCGGCAGGCCGGTGGTGCCGCTGGTGAAGATGTAGAGCGCGGTGTCCTTGGCCACCAGGCCGTTGCGGGCCGTCAGGCGATCCGGACGCAGTTGGCTGCAGCTCTTGAGCGCATTGGCCAGGTCGCGCTGCTCGCCGTGCGCCGGGCCCAGCACCCACTGCTGGACATGGCGCTCCAGCCCGCCCTTCACCTGCTCGAAGCAGGGCGAGGTCTCGGGGTCGACGATGCAGTGCAGGGCCTGGGAGATATTCAGGCAGTGGGCCAGGGCCGGCCCGGTCAGCTGGTTGTTGATCAGGGCGGTGGCCACGCCCACCTTCGACAGGCCGTACCAGATCGCCAGGTATTCCAGGCGATTGGGCATGAACAGCGCTACGGTCTGGCCGCGGGTTAGCCCCTGCCCCTTGGCCCAGTGGGCGTAGCGGTTGGCGATGGCGTCCAGCTCGCCATAGGTCACCGACTTGCCTTCGAACACGATGGCCTGGCTGTCGCGCCACCGGTCGACGGCGGCTTCCAGATCGTCGCAAATCAGGTTGGAGCTGTCGGGCGCGATGGACTTCACGCGCTTGAGCGTGCGCGAGAGCCCCTTCAGGAACTTCAACTCGCGTTTCAACCTGGCCGGCAAACTCATCGACGCACTCCGTTCAAACAACCATTGGAGAGCGGCGAGCGACCGGTCAAGACATGGCCGCGGCTCCATTTGCCGCAGTCGACGACAATCGGAAATGCACCTGGCCGCGGGTGAAATCCAGAGCCACTGATTCGAAGGCGTTGAGCACGTCGATTCCGATCAGGATCGCCGGTCGGTCGGACAGCCCCCAATAGTCGAACGTATGCACCGGCCCGAACACAACCGGCAGGTTGCGCAGATTGACCTTGCCCAGGCTGACGCTCTTGAGGGCGGCCAGGCGGCCCGTCATCGATTGGCCGGTCAGACTCTGCAGCTCGATGTCGGCCCAGTCGGTGCTGACCGCCTTCTGATGGATCGCCCGCTGCATCAGGGCCATGTTGCCCACCGTGGTGGTGGAGCCCGTATCGAGGAAGGCCAGGGTCGCCGCGCCCGACACCGAGGCCTCGATCAGGTGCAGGCCGCTGCGCGTCGCCTTGACCGGCACCGACACCGTCTGATCGTCCGTTCGCGGCGCGATCGAGCCCAGCCTCATCTCGTCGCGGGAAAAGTCGAGCACCAGGCCCTGAGCGCCCAGCCAATCCAGCCCCAGGATGCCTGGCGCCTGGATGTAGCGGCCCGGTAGCACCGAAAGCACCAGATCCTTACGGGCGCGCCGTCCCACCGCGACCGAGGCGGCGGTGACGGTGTTGACCATCTCGGGCCCGGCTATGCCATGCAGATTGACGGGCCGGCCGGCGGGCAAGCCGAGCAGAGCCGCCAACTCGCTGGAGATCACCGACGCGTTGGCGCCGGTGTCGACCAGGAAGGCATAGGGTCCGTGATCATTGATCCTGACCTGCACCGTCATACGACGGACATAGCCCAGGGGTGTCGTCTTTTCCGTTTGCGGACGATCGGGAAGCGAACGCGACTCGGGAAGCGAACGCGACAAAGCCGGCGAGGCGACCAGGGCGAGCATGCCGGCCAAGGTCCGCCGGCGAAGTATGGGACTGTCCACGGGAGCAGCCTCCTTCCAGGAAGAAGGCTACACCCGTGGCGAAGCGCTCGCCAGAAAATCGGAGACCTGCGTTATCCGGTCGCAAGGCGACGCTGGTCGTCGCGCGCCGACTTCAGCTTTTCGGCCACCAGGAACGCCAGCTCCAAGGCCTGTTCGCCGTTCAGGCGCGGGTCGCAATGGGTGTGGTAGCGATCGGCCAGATCACCTTCCGACACCGCCCGCGCGCCGCCCAGGCACTCGGTGACGTTCTGGCCGGTCATCTCCAGGTGGACGCCGCCGGGGTGGACGCCTTCGGCGTGGGCCACCTCGACGAAGGTCTTCACCTCCGAGAGGATGCGGTCGAACGGCCGGGTCTTGTAGCCGGTCGAGGCCTTCAGCGTATTGCCGTGCATCGGGTCGGTGGCCCAGACCACCGAGCGGCCGGCCGCCTTGGTCGCCTTCATCAGGCGCGGCAGACGGTCGGCGATCTTGTCCGAGCCGAAGCGGCCGTACAGAGTCAGGCGGCCGGGCTCGTTGTTCGGGTTCAAGACGTCGATCAGGCGCAGCAGGTCGTCGCCTTCCATGGTCGGGCCGCACTTCAGGCCGATCGGGTTCTTGACGCCGCGCATGAACTCGATGTGGGCGCCGTCCAGCTGACGGGTGCGCTCGCCGATCCATAGCAGGTGGGCGCTGGTGTCGTACCAATCGCCCGAGGTGCTGTCGACGCGGGTCATGGCTTCCTCGAAGCCCAGCAGCAGGGCCTCGTGGCTGGTGAAGAACTCGACCCGGCGCAGGTCGGGCTGGGTTTCGGGCGTGACGCCGACCGCCGCCATGAAGGTCAGGGCCTCGCTGATCTTCTCCGACAGTTCGCGATAGCGCGCGCCCTGCGGGCTGTCGCCGACGAAGCCCAGCGTCCAGCGATGGATGTTGTAGAGGTCGGCATAGCCGCCGCTGGCGAAGGCGCGCAGCAGGTTCAGGGTCGCGGCCGACTGGCCATAGGCGCGCAGCAGCCGGTCCGGATCGGGGATGCGATCCTCGGGCGTGAACTCCATGCCGTTGATGTTGTCGCCCCGGTAGGACGGCAAGGTCACGTCGCCGATCGTCTCGATCGGTTCGGAGCGCGGCTTGGCGAACTGGCCGGCGATGCGGCCCACCTTCACCACGGGCTTGCCGCCGGCGAAGGTCAGCACCACGGCCATCTGCAGGATCAGGCGGAACGTGTCGCGGATGTTGTCCGCGTGGAATTCCTTGAAGCTCTCGGCGCAGTCGCCCCCTTGCAGCAGGAAGGCCCGGCCCTCCGCCACCTCGCCCAGGGCCGACTTCAGGCGGCGCGCTTCGCCCGCGAAAACCAGCGGCGGCATCTGGCGAAGAGTCTGCTCGACCCGTTCGACCGCCCCCATGTCCGGATAGTCGGTCGGGACGTGTTTCGCGGGCAGGGCTCTCCACGACGACGGGGTCCAGCGGCTGGTCATGACGGTCTCGAACTTCTCAAAAGGGAGCGGCTTTTATCCCAACCGCGATCCAAAGGCAAAATCGTTGCGACAAAAACAGAGAAATCACGCCAATGGGGTAAGTTCATCCAAGCCGGTCCATTGCGGTTGGGCGACCGCGCGGGCCAGGCCGCAGGCGATCAGCGTCATGGCGCCCAGGCCCAGCCACCATTCCTGCCAGACCCCGAAACTCAGCCCACCGATCACCAGATAGCTGACCAGGGCGGCGGCGGCCATCGCCGCCTCGGCCCGAGACCGCTGGCTCAAGCGCACGACGCCATAGGCCAGCCAGCAGAAGAATACGCCGGCCAAGGCCGCGCCGATCGCGCCCAGCTCCAGCCACAGCTGAAGTTGGGCGTTGTGGGTGTGCAGCGGGATGGCCGGGCCGAAGGTGCGGCTGGCGTCCAATCCCCAGCCCCGGAACGGGTGGCGCTGGATATGGTCCGCGGCGAAGGTCCAGATGTTGAGCCTGGCGTCCCATGAGGCTGGAACCATCCGGTGCAGCCAGGCGATGGTCCCGGTCTGGACGGCCACCAGCACGACCAGGGGCGCCAGCACGAACGGCGCGGCCACCAGCCCGACCAATACCTTGGCCCCGGTCTGCCTGGCGAAGTACACGAGCAGCCAGACCACCCCGCCCGCCGCCAGGGCGCCCAGGCAGGCGTCCGAGCTGCAGATCACCGAGGTCACGATCGTCCCCACGGCCATCAACCAGATCAGTCCACGACGCCACAGTCGCGATAGGATCAGCGCGGCCGGCCAGAACAGCAGCGCCAAGGCGTAGGTCGACAGCGAGACCTTGACCATCGCCAGGTCCGGCCGGATCGCCTCGCCAGTCACCTGATGGAGGGTCTGGTAGATCGCCGCGCCGGTCAGCGAGTCCAGCGCGGCGACGCCGGCCAGCGCCACCGCGCCATAGGCCAGCACCGTCGCCGCCCGCCGGGCGCCGGCGTCGGACACGCCGCGCAAGGCCACCACCGCCGCGCCGTAGGTCGCCAGCTGCAAGAACAGCTTCAGGGCCGTCAGGCTCTCGATGTCGCCGTAGCCCTTGAGCTTCGAAACGTCGATCGCCAAGGGGCTCCAGCTCATGCTGGCCGCCGCCCACAGGGCGATGGCCACCAGGATCAGCAGGGGCGGCGCGGCGGCGCGCGTCAGCCTCAGGCCCGGCAAGGCCAGCAGTCCGGCCAAGGCCAGCAGCGGCGCGAAGCCCAACGGCGCCAGATAGGCCAGCAGCGGCGTCATCACCGCGACGAAGATCGCCACGCCGCTCAGCCAGGGCGTGCGGCGCGTCGCCCCTTCGCTCGACTCGGACAAGGACGCCGCGGTCATACGGTCCCCATCTCCGACGGCATGTACTTCTCACGCATCGTCACCAGTTCCTCGGCCAGGGTCGGGTGGACCGCGCAGGTGGAATCCCACTGCGGCTTGGTCACGCCCATTTTCACCGCAATGGCCGCCATCTGGATGATTTCCGGCGAGTCGGGTCCGACCACGTGCACGCCGACCACCCGCTGGTCGTCCGGCTTGACCACCAGCTTCATCAGGCAGCGATCCTGGCCGCCGTAGAAGGTGCTCTTCATGGGCCGGAAGACCGCCCGATAGATGTCGACCTTGCCGAACGCCTGCCGGGCCTGCGCCTCGCTCATGCCCACCGCGCCGACCGGCGGTTGGGAGAACACGGCCGAGGCGACCATGTCGTGGTCGAAGGTGGTGGGATTGTCGTGGAACTCGGTCTGGGCGAAGGCCGCGCCCTCGCGGATCGCCACGGGCGTCAGGTTGATGCGGTCGGTGACGTCGCCCACCGCCCAGATGTTGTCGGCGGTGGTCCGGGAATAATCGTCGACCATGATCGCGCCGCGATCGTTCAGCTTCACGCCCACCTTCTCCAGGCCCAGGCCCGCCACGTAGGGGTCGCGGCCGGTGGCGAACATCACCGCGTCGGTCTCGAAGGTCAGGTCGTTGTTGAAGGTGCTGAGCAGGCCGGTCTCGGTCTTTTCCAGTTTCTCGTGCGAACAGCCCAGCACCACCTTGATCCCACGCTTTTCCAGTTCGTCGGCCAGGTGCGCGCGCACGTCGTCGTCGAAGCCGCGCAGGATGTTGGCGCCGCGGTAACAAAGCGTGGTCTGCACGCCCAAGCCGTTGAAGATGCTGGCGAACTCGACGGCGATATAGCCGCCGCCGACCACCATCACCCGCTTGGGCAGCTCCGGCAGGTGGAAGGCCTCGTCCGAGGTGATGCCCAGTTCCGCGCCCGGAAAGTCCGGACGCCAGGGCCGGCCGCCGGCGGCGATCAGGATCTTGCGCGCCGTGTAGCGGCCCGCGTCCTTGCTCCCGGCCTTGGGCAGCACCTCGACGGTATGGGCGTCGACGATCTCGGCCCGGCCATGCAGCAGGTGGGCGCCGGCCTTCTGCAGGTTGGTGACGTAGATCCCCGACAGGCGGGCGATCTCGACGTCCTTGTCGTGCAGAAAGCTCTTCCAGTCGAAGCTGGCCTCGCCGATCGTCCAGCCATAGCCCTTGGCGGTCTTCAGCTGCGCCTTCACCTCGCTGGCGTAGACCATGAACTTCTTGGGCACGCAGCCGCGGATCACGCAGGTGCCGCCCACGCGGTACTCCTCCGCCACGGCGACCCTGGCGCCGCTCATGGCGGCCACACGCGCGGCGCGCACCCCGCCCGAACCGGCGCCGATCACGAAGAGGTCGAAGTCGTACTCAGCCATCGCGGACGCTCCAGGCTCACTGGGATTGGGTCGGGTCCGGCTTGGCCATGAACCCGAAAGAGTGCGGATATGGGCCTAGGGGACCAGCTTGACCACCCCCTGGTCGGTTCCCAGCAAGGCTTCGTCCGCCAGGTCGAGGAACAGGCCGTGGTCGACCACGCCGGTGACGGTCTTGAGCGCGGAGCCCAGGGCGGCCGGCTCGGCGATCACGCCGGACGGCAGGTCGTAGATCACGTTGCCGCCGTCGGTGACCACGACGCCCCGCTCGGCCATGCGCAGGCGCGGCGGCAGTAGCTCGAATTCGGCGGCGATGTCGGCCAGGCGATGGCCGGTGTGGACGTGGCCGAAGCGCACCACCTCGATCGGCAGCGGGAACTTGCCCAGGTGATCGACCTTCTTGGCGGCGTCGGCGATCACCACGCAGCGCTTGGAGGCCTCCCAGACCAGCTTCTCGCGCAACAGGGCCGCGCCGCCGCCCTTGATCAGGGACAGGCCCGGACCGACCTCGTCGGCGCCGTCGACGGTCAGGTCGATCGACTTGACGTCGTCCAGGGTCGCCAGCGGGATGCCCAGCTCGCGGGCGAGGTTGGCGGTCGCCTCCGAGGTCGGCACTCCGCGGATGTCCAGCTTGCGCGCCGCCAGGGCCTTGACGAACCAGGCCGCGGTCGAGCCGGTGCCCAGGCCCACGACCATGCCGGCCTCCACCAGCTCGGCGGCCGCCTCGCCCGAAATCCGCTTCTGATCGTCGGCGCTCATTTCGTATCCTTCCTGGCCGTCTTGGCCGCCTTCATGGCCCGGAACCTGGTCGCCCAGCCTGGCTTGTCGCTCTGCACGCCACGCCCCAGCGCCAGCGCGCCGTCCGCGACGTCGCGGGTGATCACCGACCCCGAGCCGGTCATCGCCCCGTCCCCCACCCGCACCGGGGCCACCAGGGCGGTGTTGGAGCCGATGAAGGCGCCCGCGCCGACATGGGTCTCGAACTTGTCGAAGCCGTCATAGTTACAGAAGATCGTCCCGGCCCCGATATTGGCCTTCGGGCCGACCGAGCCGTCGCCCAGGTAGGACAGGTGATTGGCCTTGGCGCCGGCTCCGACCTTGACCTTCTTGACCTCGACGAAGTTGCCGATGTGGGCGTCCGGCCCGATCTCGGCCCCCGGCCGCAGGCGGGCGTAGGGGCCGATCAGGGCGCCCTCGTCGACCGCCGCGCCCTCCAGATGGCTGAAGGCCTTGATCACCGCCCCCGTGGCGACGCTGACGCCGGGGCCGAACACCACGAACGGTTCGACCGTGACCCCAGCGGCCAGCCGGGTGTCCCAGCTCAGGTGCACGGTGTCCGGCGCCGGCATGGTCACGCCCTCGACCAGGAAGGCGGAGCGGCGCGCGGCCTGCCAGACCGCCTCGGCGGCGGCCAGCTCGGCCTGGGAATTGACGCCCTGCACCGAGGCTTCCGGCGCGAAGGCCGCGCGAGTCGACAGCGACCGGTCGTGGGCCAGGCCGACCACGTCGGTCAGGTAATATTCCTTGTTGGCGTTGTCGTTGCCGACATTGGCCAGCAGGTCGAACAGCAGGGCGCGGTCGGCGGCCAGCACGCCCGAATTGCAGTGCTTGACCTGCTTGACCGTGTCGTCGGCGTCCTTGGCCTCGACGATGCGCAGCAGCACGTGGCCTGGGGCCAGGATCAACCGGCCATAAGCGCCGGGATTGGCCGCCTCGAAGCCCAGCACCGCCACGTCGGCGCCCCCCCCACGCGAAGAACCGGCCCGCAGGTCGAACAACGGCTCGATCACCGGGGCGCTCAGCAGGGGGCAGTCGGCGAAGGTCACCACCACGTCGCCGTCGAAGTCGGCCAAGGCCTCGCGGGCGGCCAGCACGGCGTGGCCGGTGCCCTGGGGCGGATCCTGCAGCACCGTCGCGCCTTCGCCCAGGCGCTTCCTGGCATGCTCGCCGACCTGCGGGCTGTGGGCCCCGACCACCACCACGATGCGTTCGCAGTCCAGGGCCTGGGCGGTGTCGATGGCGTGGTCCAGCAGGGTCCGGCCGCCGATCCGGTGCAGCACCTTGGGCGTCGGCGACTTCATCCGCGTGCCCTGGCCGGCGGCCAGGATGACGGCGGCCCTTGGCCGGGTCGAGTTGGCGCGGGCCGGCGAAGAGACGGCGTTGGTCATGGGCGAAGCGACTCCCGAAGCGCGGACCAAAGTTGCATTAGCCGCGCGTTTAGCCGAAAGGCCAGAGCCATGCATGCCCAGAACGACATTCCCAAGGCCGAGATTCTG
This sequence comes from Caulobacter sp. Root1472, assembly GCF_001426985.1. Classification (NCBI taxonomy): domain Bacteria; kingdom Pseudomonadati; phylum Pseudomonadota; class Alphaproteobacteria; order Caulobacterales; family Caulobacteraceae; genus Caulobacter; species Caulobacter sp. Root1472. Next base: position 62,167 of record NZ_LMFX01000015.1, read on the forward strand.
AAGGGCGCGACGATCGCCTTCGATCTCGACGGCACCCTGGTCGACACCGCCCCGGACCTGGTGGCTTCGCTGAACCTCATCCTGGCCGAGGAAGGCTTGCCGCCGCTGCCGTTCGACGACGTGCGCAAGATGGTCGGCCGTGGCGCCAAGGCCCTGCTGGAGCGCGGCTTCGCCGCCGCCGGCGCCCCGCTGGACGCCGACCAAGCTCCGGTCCTGGTCGAGCGTTTCGTCGCCCTGTACCTGGGCCGCATCGCCCACGAGAGCGCCCCGTTCCCCGGCGTGGTCGACGCCCTGGTCTCCCTTCGCGCGGCCGGCGCCAAGCTGGCGGTCTGCACCAACAAGCTGACCCACCTGTCGGTCGCCCTGCTCGACGCCCTGGACCTGACCCAGTATTTCGACGCCGTGGTCGGGGCCGACAGCGCCCCCGCGGCCAAGCCGGATCCGCGGCACCTGCTGGCCACGATCGCGGCCGTGGGCGGCGACCCGACCCGCGCGGTGATGGTCGGCGACAGCATCAACGACGCCCTGGCCGCCAAGGCCGCCAACGTGCCGACCCTGCTGGTCACGTTCGGCTACACCGAGGCGCCGGTCGAGACCCTGGGCGGAGATCTGTTGATAGATGCCTTCTCCGACGCGCCATCGGCCTGCATCACGCTTTTGGCCTCTTGCGGTCGCCGAAACGCCGGGCTATAGGCCCGTCCCTCTCGCGGCGGGGTCTTCGGACTTCACCGACACGGCGGATGCTTAGCTCAGCGGGAGAGCACCTCGTTCACACCGAGGGGGTCACAGGTTCAATCCCTGTCGCATCCACCAGAATTTCCCAAGCAAAATCATTGCGTTACAGAAATCGGCGCGCCGCATGACTGCCTAAGGCAGCGCTTGCTCCCCAGATATTCCCCAGAAACGACCGTTTTTCGGAGACAAAACCGCCGTCGACGGCCCGGCGCTCACGCGCGGACGCCGCCAACTTTCCAAGTCTATTGTTGGCGCGCAGGGGCCGTTTCACGGCCTCCAGTTCAACCCGTCTTGGCCAGAGATGTCGTCGAGGCGGATGCCGCTTGCCAAGCGGCGATCAAGAGCCGCATCGCCACAGCCTCGCTGACGGCTCTCAGTCGCACCAAGGTGACGCCCCTGCGCCCACGCCGCCCGGGTTCTGGCGCTATAGCGTTGCTGAGCGCGATGAAATCAGCCTGCTCGTCCGGCGGCAGCTTGACGATGGCCCAGCCTGCTTCGGGCCACCCCACCGTCGCGAAGGTCCTGCCATGGACGGCGAGGCGAACCGCCCCCATCACCGTCTTGGCTTTGACCATGGCCAAACCTGAGGCCATAGCGATGAAGGCGTCTGGGGTCATGCCAAGGTTTCCCGCTTCGTCGCGACCGGGCGCGACGAAACCACGAGTCGCACGGAGCCGAAACGTCAGGACCGAGCGGCAGACCCGCGCGGCGCCTGGGCGGCAGAGGCCCAGGCGCGATAAAGGCTCGGCGTTAAACGGGCTTGGCGCCTGGCGCGCTGCACTTGGCGAATTTGCCCTTGGCGTCTTTGCACTTCACGGGCTTGGCCGGCGCGGAGGCCGGGCACTTGATGAACTTGCCCTTGGCATCGCGGCAAGGCGCGGCGGCAAGGCTGGCGCCGGCGGCCGACAGGGCGAACGCCAGGGTGGCGGCGAGCGTGACGATCTTGCGCATGGTTCCCTCCAGGAAAAATCCCTGGGGATGATCGTGCGGTTCCTGTGACGCTTTCAAGGCGTTCCGTTTGAGCGGATTGGGAATCGGCTAGGCCGCGCCCATGAAGCGTGAAGACATCGACCACCTCCTCGACATCATGGCCGTCGAGGCGGCCGAGAAAGGCGACGAATCTCTCCGGCCTGGGGCCATTACCTTCAACTCCAGCACTTGGGTGAAGAGATCGTCGGCTGATCTGCCGACCACATGCGTCAACACGACGATCGGGATCCGCTATCGCGGCGTCCAGGTGCTGATCAGCAGCCGGCGCGAAGACAAGGTTCTGAACCGGGCCGAGGACGGCGGAGCCGGCGAGCCGTACATGGAGCTGGAACCAAAATCTTAGGCGGCAACGACCAAAGCCGCGCCACTGACGTTCTTCAAGCTCCGCATGTCCGCTCGCCGTCCATTGCAGACCAGGGCGACCCGCTCGTCAGGCTTTGCGCGACTTGCGGCCACGGGTGAAGCCGCGATCGGAGTCCATGAATCGCCCGACCATGGGCACGATCAGCTTTCCGGGGTCCGCGACCTTGGAATTGGTCTCGGCCGCCAGTTGCTTGCCGTATTCGAGCAGGTCGCGGTGCATGGCCGCAGGCAGCTCGACCGTGATCTTCACCGGGGTGTCGTCCTCGATGGGACCCAGCTTCAACCTGTTCATTGGCCGGTCTCCACGCCGTAGGGCTCCAGGACAAGATCGCGCGTCAACAGCACCCGCAGAGGCGCGCCGGGCCGGATGGTCAGGGTCGGCGTCAACGAAAGGCCGCGGCCCACCGCCTGCTGGCCTACGTCACTGACCGACTGACTGGCGCCTCGGCGGATCGCCCGCTCCAGATCGCTTCCCTGGCTCGATTGCCCGGCTTCGGCGCCGATCGCCAGAACCGTGCTCAAGGCCGCGGCGGCCAGCACCGCCTTGCCGTGTCGGTCCACGCTGTCCTGCAGTCCCGCCATGCCTTGCGCATCCGCGGCCGGCAGTTTGTCCAGAACGATCGAACGCCCCGAAGGCAGGATCAGCCGGGTCCAAGCCACCGACAGCCGGCTCTGGCCAGCACGGGTGGTGGTCTCGTAGTCCCCAATCAGCCGCGCCCCGGCCGGGATCAGGCGATGATGTCCGCCCAGGCTGTCATAGACATCCTGGGAGACCTGGGCGACGGCCAGGCCCGCTGCGTCGGACCGTAAGCCCGTGACCAAGGCGGCGGGAATGATCGATCCAGCCTGCAGGACGTAGGGCGAGGCCGGAGCCTGCAAGCGCTCTGGACTGGTGGTTCGCTGATCGGGGCCGGACGTCCGCGGACCGCTGGCCACGACCGCTTCCCCATCCGGACGGCTAGGCTCGTCCAGCGTGAACAGGCCGCTGGCGCGCGCCGCCTGCCCGGCCTGGATACGAGGATCGGACCCAGCTGGAAGCGACTCTGACGGCGACGACATGGTCTCTGCCGGCGGCAAGGTGCCCGCGGACGGGTTGGCGGCGCGCGACCGCTCGGCGCTGAGGATCGGCCGCCCGAGGTCTCCGGGCAGCGGCGGCCCGAGGACCGGCGCCGGACCACGATCCAGATAGTCCCTGGGCAAGCCCGAGATCTGTTCAGGTGGCGGCGCGGCAGGCTGGAAGACGGGTTGGGACGCGGCGCGGTCACGCTCTCTAAGCGACCAAGCCAGGGCGGCCGAAACGCCGATCGCCAGTACCCCGCCGGTCAGGATCAGCGCCTTGCGAGAGACCCGGGCTACCGGCTTGGCGGTCCCTCGCAGTCGCAGGTCCTTGGCGATGGCCTTCTGCTCCTGTTCGATCGTCTCACTCACTGGCCGACCTCCCGATCGCTCTGCTGCCGGTCGATCCGAATGCGGCGCTCCCATCGCTTGAGCCCGAACCGCAACTGGGCGTGGTCGAACAGGCGATCGACGACCAGCCGGCGACCGACCACGCGGTAGTTGACCAGTTCGGAGGTCCTGCCGTCCGGCCCGGCGATGAACAACGGCGGCAGGTCGTTGAGAGCGACAGTCGGCCCGAACTCGACATAGGTCCGCGCCCCGTCATCGAAGACCCGCTCGGGCCGCCAGGGAGCCGCCCCTTTCAGCCGATAGCCGAAGTTCAGACGCGCCGGATCGGGGGCCGGCGGCGGGACGACGATGACCGGCGCTGGCCCAGGCGGAGGAAAGACGGCCGTCGGCGGTGTGGCCGCCGCCGGGTACCGCCAAGCGATCTGGGACAGGAAGGCGCGGCTGGAGGCCCGAAGTTGCAGATGGTAGGTGCGGCGGTTGGTGTTGATGATCAGGTTGGTCGCCAGGTCGGCTTGGACAGGCTTGACCAGGACGTGGACGCGCCGGTTGGCGCCCTCCCCGCTCGTGGTGTCGCCGATCACCCAGCGCACGGTGTCGCCGGCCGCGATCGGGTGGGATTGGACCAGGGTCTCGCCGGGCTCCAGCACGATGTCGGTGATCCGCCCCGGCGCGGCCACCAGGTCATCGACGCCGCGCTCGGCGAATTGGAATTCCGTGAAGACCACGCCTTGGGGCGTCTCGGCGGTGGCCGCCGCCAAGGCCTGGGCCGCGCCGAGGACACTCGCCAGCGCCGCGATCGACAGCAACCGGATCATGCGCCGTACTCCCGTGACCAGGACACCGCCCGCACGAAGATCCCGAACGGGTTCTTGACGAAAGCCTCGGGCGAGGTCGGCGTGACGATGACCAGGGTCAGGATCGCGCTCCAGCGCTGGGTTGAGACCAACTGCCCGTCGACATAGCGCCGCTCGATCCAGGCCAGGCGAAAGCTCTCGGGCGAAGCGCGCACGACGTTGGTGACCTCGACCGAGATTTGCGCCCTACCGACCTGGGCGAAGGGATCGGCGACCCGCGCGTACTCCGACAGCGCCGCCGCGCCGGCGGCGTCGGTAAAGTCGTAGGCGCGCCGCCAGTTTTGCCCCAGCACCACCGCGTCGGCCGGCACGGCGCGAGTGTTTTCGATGAAGCGCGACAGCGTCCAGGCGATCACCGCATCGGGCGGCCGGTAGCCACGCTGGGCTGGACCGACCGCCAGGGTCTGGCCCAGGCGATCGACCTCCACCACCCAGGGGGTGACCGACCCGCGGGCGGCCTGCCAGATCATGCCGCCCGACTGGACGATGTTGCTGGCCAGCAGGCCCAGGGCGATCAGCCGCCAGTTGGCGGCCTGGACACGGGCGCTGCCGATGCGCTCGTCCCAAGCCTGGCCGGCCCGCTGGTACGGGGTTTCGGGGACGGGGGTCGCGCCCAGGCGCGAGGCCCCCTTGAACGGGTTCATCAGCTTTGCTCCGAGAGTGAGGGACTGGCGCCGCCGCTATGGTCGTCGCCGCTGGCCAGGCCGTGGGCGGCCAGGCTCGCGCCATGGGCCAGAGCCTGTTGTTGCCTGAGCTCGCGCGCCCAGGACGGCGCCTCGGCGGCCTCGCCTGGTCCGTCCGATGGCGTTCCCGAACCGGGCTCGCCGCCGCCCGCACCGGGCGCGGACTTGGCCTGCATGCCGCCTGGGACCGCTCCCCCGCCGGACCTAGGTCCGGAAGGGCCGCCGCTCGGTCCCTCGGGCGTCGCGCCACCAGGGCTGGGCCGAGGGCCGCCGGGACCGCCCGCGCCCGCGGCGGCCGAAGCCAGGCTCGCGCCGCCGCCGGCCGCCATCTGGGCCGCGCCGGCTCCAACCATCGCCATGCCAGCGACGGTCAGGCCGGTCCCGACCGCCGCGCCCAGGCCCAGTTGCGGCGCGCCCGACACCAGGCCCGAGGCGATGCCAGGACCAAAGATCGACAGGCCCAGCAGGGTCAGGGCGGCCAGGGCCATGGCCAGGACCTCTTCCAAGGTCGGTTGACCGGAGGCCGCGCTGGTGAACTCCGAAAACAGGCTCGAGCCGATCCCGACGATCACCGCCAGGACCATGACCTTGACGCCCGAGGCGATGACATTGCCCAGCACGCGCTCGGCCAGGAAGGCGGTGCGGCCAAACAGAGCGAAGGGCACGAGCACGAAGCCGGCCAGGGTGGTCAGCTTGAACTCGATCAGCACCACGAAGATCTGCACGGCGATCACGAAGAAGGCGACGATCACCAGCAGGGCCACAGCCAGCAGGATGACGATCTGGACGATGTTCTCGAAGAAGCCAGGAAAGCCGCCCAGTTCGCTGGCCGCTTCAAGGATCGGCTTGCAGGACGACACGCCCAGCGCCGCCAGCTTGCCCGGCCGCAGGAAGTCCTCGCTCGATACCCCCGCCCCTGACGCCTTCAGGCCCAGACCCGAAAAGCTCTTGAGGACAATAAGGGTCAGGGCGTGGAAGTTGCCGATCAAAAAGGCGAAGAACCCGACATAGAGGGTCTTCTTGACCAGGCGGGCGGTCACATCGTCCTGGGCCCAGGCCCAGAACAGCGCCGCCAGGGTCATGTCGATGGCCACCAGGGTGGTCGAGAGGTAACCAACCTCGCCGCCCAGCAGACCAAACCCGCTGTCGATATGCTGGGTGTAGACGTCCAGCATCCGGTCGATGACGCCGGTGTCGCTCATGACGCGGGCCGTCCGAAGAACCGGTCTCGCGCCGCGGCCCAGGCGGCCCGGCAGGCCAGGTCACCCTGGTCGGCCGTCCTGCACCGCGCCAGCTCGGCGTCGACCGCGGCGACGCTGGCGCCCCTCGCCGGCTGTGGGGCCTGGGACGCTCTGCCCGCCAAGGCAGCGCCGCCAAGCAAGATGATCAGTGCGATCCCCCAGACGAGGGACCGGTTCATGGCTGCGGCGTTGCCCCCATGAAGCGGGCGAAGCGCGCCTTGGCGTCGGCTCGCGCCGCCGCCCGGTCGGCCGCCTCCAGCGCCTGGGCCCGGCCGTTGGCGACCACCACCGCGGTGAGGGCGGACAGTTGCTGCGCCTGCAAGGCCAGAAGCTGATTGCCGGCCTGGGCGGCCTGGAGCGCGCCGCTGGCGTCCTGGCTGGCCGACACCAGGCTCTGCATCTGCCCGCGACTGGTCTCCAGGCCTTCGACCACGCCGGCCTGCACCGTCAGCGCGTCCTGGAAGCCCGCCACCGAGGTCGTCCAGCGCGCCTCGGCGCGGGCGGTGAGATCCGCGTCGCTGGCCAGCAGGTCCGCCACGCTATAGCGCTGATGAAAGGCCTCCTGGATATCCTGGACATTATAGGCCAGGGCGCGAGCCTGCCCGAGCAAGGCTTGGGTCGCGGCGACTTGCGCCTGAAGGGCCGACAGGGACGAGTACGGCAGGCTGGCCAGGTTCCTGGCCTGGCCGATCAGCATCTGGGTCTGGTTCTGCAGGCTGGTGATCTGGTTGTTGATCTGCTGCAGGGCTCGGGCGGCCTGCAGCACGTTCTGAGCATAGTTGCTGGGGTCATAGACCGCGACCTGGGCCCTGGCGGGCGACGGCAAGGCGACCGTCATGGGAATCGCCGCCGCGCCACAGAGCAGCGCGGCCAGATGGCGTCGGGAAAGGCTCATCGGGAGGACTCCGGTAGGCGGATGGAGGTCAGGAGATCGGCGGCCCACGGCAGGCGACGATGGCGAAGCCAGGCGGCGGCGAAGCCGTCGGCTCCGTGAGCGGCGAGGACCTGGGCGATGTCGGCCTGGTCGGTCTTGGAAGAGGCCGCGCAAAACGCCTGGGCGATGGGGCCAAGGCCAAGGTCGAACAATCGCTCGCCGGCCCGGGACTGGACGTAATAGTCCCGCTTGGGCGTGGCGCTGGCCACGATGTCGATCTGCCGGTCGTTGAAGCCGAACCGGCGGTAGGCCGCCGCGCCCTGCGGGTCGCGCGCCCACCCGTTCGGCAGGAAGATCCGCGTCAGGCACAGTTCGGCGACGGCCGAGGCGATCGGGCTTTTCTCGATCTGTGACAACGACAGGGTCGTGAGGACGACGGATCCATTCTTCTTGCGGATCAGAGCCAGCCAGGCCTCGAGCTGTGGCCCAAAAATGGGGTCCACCAGAGCAAGCCAGGCTTCGTCCACCAGGATCAGGGTCGGTCGGCCGTCGAGATCCCGGGCCAGACGGTGGAAGAGATAGGCCAACACAGCAGGCGCGGCGGGCGTGCCCAGCAGCCCCTCGGTCTCGAAGGCCTGGATCGCGGCGGCGGCCAAGGCCTCGTGGTCGGCGTCGAGCAACCGTCCCCACGGACCGGCCAGGGTATAGGGGGTCAGGGCGTTCTTCAGCTCCAGGGTCGGCAGCAACGCGGCCAGACCCGTCAGGGTCCGTTCCTCACGCGGGGCCGAAGCCAGGCTTGCCAGGGCCGACCAGAGGTGGTCACGCACGGTCGGGGTCACGACCACGCCTTGCCCCGACAGCAGGGCGGCGACCCAATCGATGGCCCAGACTCGCTCGGCGGGATCATCGACACTGGCCAGGGGCTGCAACGCCACGGCGGGCCGCTCGGCGTCGAGCAACACCCCGCCCAGGTCGTGGAAGACGCCGCCCATGCCAAGCGTCGCGGCTCGGATCGAGCCGCCAAAATCGAAGGCGACGATCCGCGCGCCGGCGTAGCGCCGAAACTGCAAGGCCAACATCGCCAGAAGCACGCTCTTGCCCGCGCCCGTGGGCCCGACCACCAGGGTGTGACCGACATCGCCGACATGCAGCGACAGCCGAAAAGGCGTGGAGCCCTCGGTTCTGGCCATCAACAACGGCGGGCCGCCCAGATGCGGATTGGACCGAGGTCCGGCCCACACCGCCGACAGCGGGGCGATGTGCGCCAGGTTCAGGGTCGACAGCGGCGGCTGGCGGACATTGGCGTAGGTCTGGCCCGGCAAGGTCCCCAGCCAGGCCTCGACCGCGTTGATCCGTTCCTTGATGATCGAAAAGTCTCGGCCGGTGATGACCTTCTCGGCCAGGGCCAGCTTGGCGTCGGCCCGGTCGGGGTCAATGTCCCAGACCACCAGGCTGGCGGTGACGAAGGCATAGGCGACCGCGTCGGCGCCGAGGTCCTGCAGAGCCAGGTCGGCCTCGCCGGACTTGTTGGCCGCGTCGTTGTCGACCAGGGCCGAGGGCTGCTGGGTCAGGGCCTCTTGCAAGAGGACGCCGATCGACTTGCGCTTGGCGAACCACTGGCGCCGGATCTTGCCGATCAGGCGGCTGGCGTCGGCCTTATCCAGGCATAGGGCCCGGGTTGACCACCGGTAGGCGAACCCCAGGCGATTGAGCTCATCCAGCAGCCCCGGCAGGGTGTGGCTCGGAAAGCCGACGATGGTCAGGATCCGTAGGTGGGCCTCGCCCAACCTTGGCTCCAGCCCCCCGTCCAAGGGCTGGGTGGCCAGCAGCGCATCCAACTGCATCGGGGTTTCTGGGACGCGGACGCCCTGGCGGCTCGTGGTCACCGCCCCGTGCAGGAAACCCAAGGTCTGCGCATCGTCCAGCCAGTCGGCCTCGCGGGTCAGGCCTTGGATCAGGGCCAGCAGGCGGTCGGAGCGGTCCATGAAATCGGCCAACTGGGCGCGCCAATCGATCCCGCCCCGCTCGCGTCCCTCGACGAACAGACCCTCCAGCCGCCCGGTCCGTTCGGTCGGCGGCAAGAAGATCAGGGTCAGGAAATAGCGGCTCTCGAAGTGCGCCCCTTCCTTGAGGAAGGCCTGGCGCCGCTCGATGTCGACCAGGGCCGAGACCGGATCGGGAAAGACGCTGTCCGGATAGGCCATGGCCGGATCGCGGCGGGCCTCGATGAAGATCGCCCAGCCCGAACCCAGCCGACGCAGGGCGTTGTTCAGCCGCGCGGCGACGGCGGCGACCTCGGCCTCGCCCACCGAGTCCAGGTCCGGTCCCCGAAAGCTGGCGGTGCGCTGGAACGCTCCATCCTTGTTGAGCACCACGCCGGAGGCGACCAGGGCCGCCCACGGGAGATAGTCGCACAAGAGCCTTGGCCGGCGGGCGTATTCGCGAAGGTCCAGCATCGGTCAGACCTCCAGTCGAGCCGGGATCCGCACGTGGCGGCGGCCGACCTCGAAGACCAGCGGGTCGTGGCGCGCGGCCCAGACGGCCAGGCCGTGACCGACCAACCAGACACCCAGGCCGACCAGCCACAGCCGCAATCCCAGACCCAGGGCGGCGGCCAGGGTGCCGTTGACCAGGGCGATCGCGCGGGGCGCGCCCGCCAGAAGCATCGGTTGGGTCAGGGCCCGATGAACAGGCGCGGCGAAGCCGTGGTCGCGATCGCCCGTCATCAGACCAGCGCTCCGCCGCCGAACGAGAAGAACGACAGGAAGAAGCTGGAGGCGGCGAACGCGATCGACAGGCCAAAGACGATCTGGATCATCTTGCGCGAGCCGCCGGAGGTGTCGCCAAAGGCCAGGGTCAGGCCGGTCACGATGATGATGATCACCGCGATGATCTTGGCGACCGGGCCCTCGATCGACTCCAGGATCCGCTGCAGCGGCTCTTCCCACGGCATGGACGAGCCGGCGGCCTGGGCCGAGCGACTGGTCAGCAACGCCGCGAGGGTGAGCGGCGCCAACCGGGCGACATGGCCCAGCGGATCGAGCATCGATCCGGACAGCAGGCGCGTGCGCAGGGAGCGCTCGGGATTGGCGGGCATCAGGCAGTCTCCTTGTTCGGTGGGCAGGCGGGGGTGAGCTGGTAGGCGCCGTCCGGGCCAAGGCCGCCGAGGCGGGCTAGGTCGATCAGGCGGCGCTGAGCGCCGCGGCCGGCGATGACGGCGACAAGGTCGATGGTTTCGGCGATCAGGGCGCGTGGCACGGTGACCACCGCCTCCTGGATCAGTTGCTCCAGGCGCAGCAGCGCGCCTACGGCCGAGCCGGCGTGCAGGGTGGCCACCCCGCCTGGATGGCCGGTGCCCCAGGCCTTGATCAGGTCGAGCGCCTCGGCCCCGCGGACCTCGCCGATGATGATCCGATCGGGACGCAGGCGCAGGGACGAGCGGACCAGATCGGCGAGGCTCGCCACGCCGTCCCGGGTTCGCAGCGCCACCAGGTTGCGGGCCGGGCACTGCAACTCGCGAACATCCTCGATCAGGATGACGCGCTCGTCCAAGGCGGCGACCTCGTCCAACAAGGCGTTGACCAGGGTTGTCTTGCCGCTGGACGTCGGGCCGGCGACCAGGATGTTGCGACGCTCAAGCACGGCGTCGGCAAGCGTCCTGGCCTCCTGCGCGCTCATCACGCCCTGCCCGACATAGGCGCCGAGCGGAAAGACCATGCTGGCGGGCTTGCGCAGAGAGAAGGTCGGCCCCGAGACCAGGGGCGGCAGCAGGCCCTCGAACCGTTCGCCGCCGCCCGGCAACTCGGCGGCCAGGCGCGGCCGGCCCGCGTGGACCTCGACCCCGACGTGATGGGCGGCCAGGCGGATGATCCGCTCGCCGTCGGCCGCGCTCAGCGACAGGCCCGCGGACCTTAGCCCGATATCTAACCGGTCGATCCACACCGCGCCGTCGGGATTGAGCATGACCTCGGCGACGCCGGGATCTTCCAGTTGGGCCAGCAGCAAGGGACCCAGGGCCGTGCGCAGCATGCGATGGCTGCGCGATATCTCCAGATCAGGGTCGGAAGGCTCCACGGCGGGTCCCCGTTGTTTACGGGGACGAGTAAGAAGACCGCGTTGGCGCCAGTCTCAACAGGCAAATCGGCCGAGAAAACAACGGCTACAGGAGAGAACCTGCCGGCGGACCATCCTTGTGGCGACACCCGACCAGTGATCACGCTTGGGACCGCTGCGCCTCAGGCGATGAGATATCCGCCGTCCACCGGGATCACGGCTCCAGTGACGTAGGAGGCCGCTGGCGAACTCAGAAAGGCGATGGCGGCGGCCACCTCCTCGGCCGCTCCCCAGCGTTCGGCGGGGATGCGTTCGAGAATGCGCGCCTTGTCACGGGGGTCGAGATTGCGCGCCAGCGGGGTCTCGATCCAGCCAGGGGCGACGGAATTGACCCGTACGCCTCGCCCCGCCAGGAGTTGGGCGAGCGATTTGGTGAGCTGTACGATCGCGCCTTTGCTGGCCGCATAGCCAGGCCGCGCGGCCGCGCCGAAATAGGCGTACATCGACGCGACCGTGGTGATCGTCCCGCCCTGCCGCTCGATCAGGGGCGCCGCCGCCATGGCCGCGGCCATTCCGGCGACGAGGTTCACCTCCAGGACCCGCCGGAAGCCCTCCAAGTCAAGTTCCTGGGCGTTCAATGAGATGCCGGCGCAGAGCACCAAGTGATCCAACCGCGGAAGCGCGGTGATCGCTTGGCCCAATCGCGCCTCGTCGGTGACATCGAGTTGGACAATCGACAGGCCCGCCTGGGCCGCCAGCGGCGCGTGGTCGGCCTCAAGGCCGGCGGCGACGACGTTGGCCCCGAGCCGGTGAAAGAGCTGGGCCGTCGCCGCGCCGATCCCCGAAGTGCCCCCCGTGACGAAGACCGTCGAGCCGGCGAACAGGTCGGGCGCGAAAGCCGCCGATGGCCCCGCGGCCGGGCGCTCAGCGCAAGAGGGTGTCGACATAGTCGGCTCCGACACCGTTGGCGGCGTAATGGCCGCGCGCCAGCGCGATGTAGTCGTGGACGTCGAAATGACCGACGCTGGCGCCCGTCTCGTCGAGCCAGATCAGCGGACCGGAGACGACGAAGAAGGCCTTCATCGGCTCGTCGGATTCGTAGGCCACGAGCGTGTGGCCTTCCCCGGGGGTCTCATAGACGAAGTCGCCTTTGGACGCGGTCCAGTCGTGCTCGAGATAGCCCCACTTGCCCTGGATCGTGTAGGCGAAGATCTGGTGGGGATGGTAGTGCCGGTTCACTAGGCCCGCCTTCTTGGCCCACAGGATGTCGGCCCACATGTTGCGCTGGGGCGAAATCCACATCGGCCGCGACAGAACCGTTTCGCTCAACGGGATGAAGTAGCGCTCGTCGCTATTGGCCGGGTCTTTCATGTAGATTTCGGGGGGGACGCCCGGCTTGAAGCAGTTCTCGATCGGCTTGAGGTCGCGCCAAAATTCGGTGGTGGCCGTTTCGGGCATGTCTTGCTCCTTGGAAGGTGTTTGGGGCCGCGCTCAAGCGATCGCGGGCTGCGCCTCGGCCACGTCGGCCAGGGGTTGGCGTCGTTTGCGCGGCGCGGTCTCCTCGAGACCGAGCGCCACGAGACCGGCCGCCACCGCCAGAGCGGCGAGCATCCACATCACCGCGTCCAGCCCGGCCACATCCGAAGCCCAGCCGGCGACGAAGGGGCTGGCGACCCCGCCGATCACCTCCCCCAGACCCATGGAGATGCCGATCGCCGTGGCCGCGTAGCGGGCCGGCAGGGTCTCCGAAGGCACAGTGGCCATGAACAAGGGAAAAAGCCCGATCAGCGCCCAGCCGAAGAAAAACAGCAGCGCGAACAGCCACGCGGGGCCGGGCAGGAGCAGCGCCCCGAACGGGATCAGCAATCCCAGGAAAGGTGTGAGGATCATCACCGGCCGCCGCCCGATCCGGTCGGAGATCGCCGGTACGATGAAGCTTCCGACACTGGCCGACAGGCCCAGGACCCCGATCAACCACCCCGCGGCCTGGGCCGACATCCCCCTCATGGCGGTGAGATACAGCGGCATGAAGGTCAGGGTGATGACCATGTAGGACACCAGCAGGATCGCGATCAGCACGCACAGGACCATGTTCTTGTGCTTGAACGCCTCGGTCATGGTCAGGCGATCGTCGGCCTTGTAGGCGCTCGCCTCCGGCTCCCGGACCAGGAACCAGATCAGCACGGCGAACAGCAGGCCAGGCGCCGCGGCGAGGTAGAACGCGTGGCGCCAACCCAGGGCGGCGGCGAACAGCGGCAGCACCACCGCCGCCACGAAGGAGCCGAGAAAGTTCGAGCCGAAGTTCTGGCTCACGCCCATGGCCAGGCCGCGCCGCTCCGGCGAGACCTCCGCGACGACCAGGGCATGGGAGACCGGCATGACCACGCCTTCGGCCGCCCCCATCAAAAGCCGCGCGCCCAGCAGCATCAGAAAGCTCGTCGCCGCTCCCGAGATGAAGGAGCACAGGGAAAAGGCGATCCCCGCGCCGACGACGAACACCTTCTTTCGGCCGGCCCGATCCGACCAGGCGCCCACGAGGATGCCGGAGATCGCCCAAGTCAGCGACAGGGCCGAGGACAGCAACCCCACCTGGGTGAAGCTGAGCTTCAGGTCGGGTTGGATGAACGGCATCAGGAAGTTGAGCGCGTTGCGGTCGAAGAACAGCACACCGAAGTTGATGCTGAGAAGCGCCACCAGCATGACTTGGTAGCGGGCGCTCGTTTTCTGCATGGCTTCACTTCCTCCCGGAACGACGGTCTTGAGCCGCCTCTTTTGATCTTGGGTCAGGGCGCGACTTGCACCTTGCATTGGTGGGTTCGCCGGCGGAGCGCCTCGAAGGTGTCGGGCAGTTGCTCGAGGGAGATGGTCTCCGTGATCAGGGCGCGCGGCTCGACGGCGCCGGCGCTCAGCGCATCGAGCGCGGCCTCGTATTCCTGCGTCTTGAAGAAGTTGGCGAACTGGATGCGGCACTCCTTCGACAGCGCCTTGAACGGAATGAAGCTGTCGGGCCGCGTGCAGAGGCCTTGCACCAGGATCACGCCCTTTGCGCCGACGTGCTCCACGGCCTGGGCGATCAGGCCCGGAGCCCCGACGCATTCGAACACCACGTCGGCCTTGCCGCCGAGGATGCGGTCGGCTTGGGCCACAGGGTCTTCCTCGCCCGCCACGAAGGCCGTCGCGCCCATGGTCATCGCGCGCTCCTCCTGAAAACGATGGAGGTCGGTCACCACGACCGCGGCGGCGCCCATGCGCCGCGCCCAGTACGCCGTCGCCAAGCCGATCGGCCCGGCGCCGAGGACCACGGCCTTGTCGCCGGGCCGCAGTCCGGAGCGCACGACCCCATGCAAGGCCACGGCCAGAGGCTCGACAAGCGCGCCATCGGCGATGGTCGCCGAGCTGGGCAGGCGCACGATCTGGCGCTGCGACGCCAGCGCATATTCGCCGTAGCCGCCGCCGATGAGCTGCATCTGGTCGCACCAGGCCGGCTCCCCGGCCAGGCAGCTCGGGCAGGTCCCGCAGCCCCTGACCGGCGGGACGGCGACGCGATCGCCGACGCTCAGCCCGACCACGCCCTTTCCTACTGAGGCGATCTCGCCGGCGAATTCGTGGCCCAGGATCATGCCCGGCGGGACCTCGAACATCGGGTCCTCGGTCATGTGCAGGTCCGAACCGCAGATACCGCAGCGGCCAACCTTGATCACGACCTCGCCAAACCCCGGTGTCGGATCGGCCACGCTCTCGATACCCAGGCCCTGGCCAAGGCCGCGGAAAACCGCCGCCTTCATGACGAACGCGCCATTCTGACAGGCCTCTTGGTCATTTTCCCCCAAGGGCGGCACGGGACAGGAGCGTTCGCTTTTCCAGGCACAATCAATTTCGATCTATTGTCGATTCATTACGCTCATAATTGATCAATAACGATCACACGACAATCGAAATCACGCACTTCGGACCCATCGCGCCGCCCCTGCGGGCGCACGGCCTTGTTGGGCGGGGTTTCGCGACAGCGGCTGCTATTCTTCTGAAGCTTGCGTCCGACGGGGCCGTCATCGCCGCGCCGTCAGGCCTGCGCCGAGGCGGTACGAAAACCTCCATGTTCGACCGGCTCTAGAATGCGTTTCGACGCCTACCTCTGGGGGCCGAAGCGGATTAGAGCCGCTCCATGCCCCTCCCCGCCCCCTTGGCCGCCGCCCTCATCGCCTGCACCGCCCCGACCGTTCACGACGGCGACACCCTGCGCTGCGGTTCGGAACGCGTGCGGCTCTTCGGCGTCGACGCGCCCGAGGTGCGACGCGGCCAGACGCCAGCCGAGCCCTTCGCCTATGAGGCCCGGGATGAGCTGCTCCGCCTGACCCGAGGCCGCGTGGCCTGCCGGTTCGTCGCGCGCGACCGCTATGGCCGGTTCGTCGGCAAGTGCTGGTCCAGCGCCAGTCCGGACGTCAACGCCGCGCTCATCCGCTCGGGGCTCACCACCGAATATCGTCGCTACAGCAAGGGCGCCTACGCCAGGGCCGAAGCTGAGGCCAAGGCGGCCGGTCGCGGGCAATGGGCCGACGGCGCGGTCCCGGCCAGGCCATAGACAGGCCGCCCCGAGCGACGCGTCAACCGGGCTTGGGCAGACCCGCGGCCAGCAGTTCGTCCTTGGTCACGTACCGCCCCGAACCATAATAGGCCTTCAGGCGGGCCGGATCGTTCTGACCGGGATCCATCAGCCAGCGCGTGTGCCAGGTCATGAACCACAGCCAGTCGGCGCTCGGTCCGAGCAGGGCCGGATCGGGGATGGGCCCGTTCTCGTGCAGGCAGATCGGCACGCTGTCGCCGACGATCGCCTTGACCGCTCCGAACATCGGCTCGAGCGCGCCATGGTCCTCGACATAGATGTCGGCGCCGGCGATATCGACGCGCTCGCGCCCCGGATACCAAGCCGGATCGACGTTCTGCCCGGCCCAGCCCAGCACCCAGATCAGGTTGTCCAGGCCCCGGCGGCGGGTGAACGCGTCATGCATCAGCGCCCACAACGCCTTGAAGGCCGCCGGGCCATGCTTGCCCCACCAGAACCAGTCGCCGCTGAACTCGTGCAGCGGTCGCCACAGCACCGGCACGCGCCGGTCGCGCAGCACGGTGAGCAGGTCGGCGATCGCGTCCATGTCGCGATGCAAAGCCCGATTCTGCGGCGTGCCCGGCTTCAGGGCCGCGACCAGGTCGAAGTCCTTCTTGGAATTCTCGTAGCCGGTCCCGACGTCCGGCGCGCCCCAGTGCCAGCACAAGGTGACGATCCCGCCCGAACGATGCCAAGCCGTGGCCCGTTCGTTGACCGCGGCGTTGTCGCGCGGGTCAATATAGTCGAGACCGAGGATGGCCGGCTGGCGGCCGGTCACTCGCGCCAGGTAGTCCAGCTCGACGCGGGGACCGGCGCGGGCCACGCCCAGCTCCTGCTGTCCGGTCAGGGTCTTGCGGCCATAGAGGCTCCAGAGGAAACCGTAGAGGGCCCGCGCTTCGTCCGACGCGCGAGGATTGCTCAGACGGCGTGACGACGGCGCGGCCTCGCCTGCCCCGCCGACCGCCGCCAGCGCCAAGCCCGCAGCCAAGGTCGAGCGCCTGGAAACTCTCATGCCATGCCCCTAGCCACGCTCGGAGAACCGGTCATAGGCGTCGATGCGCCGGGCCAGCAGGTCGATCTCGCCGCCATAGATCTCCTGGCGCAGGAACAGGAGCTCGGCGTCCTTGTCGGCCTCGCCGACGTCGACATACCAGCAGCGCGCGGGCACGACGTCGTCGCCGTTCCAGCGATAACCGCGCGCCTTGAGCCTGTCCTTCATGGCGAACGGCGAGTTCTCGGCCCAGATCCGCCAGGTGGGCGCCCGCGCCCGCTCCAGCAGGGCGGCCAAGGCCGGAACCCCGCTCCTGGGCAAGTCGGTCGCCAGCAGTTCGATGGCCGCGGCGCAATCGTTGACCGCCCGGTGACGGTCGTAGAAGAACCCCGCCCCGGCGGCGAGCCAGGCCAGCTTGACGCCCTCGTGCCCCTCGGCGGCCCAATCGACCTGGCTCATCGAACAGGCCCAGGGTTTGGTGCGGAACACTTCGCAGAACCGCTCGAGGAAGCGACGGTCGAAGGCGGCGTTGTGGGCGATGACCAGAGCGGCCGGCGCCGCGGCCGCCGTTACGTCGTCCAGGTCGAGGGTCTGGCCCGCAACCATGGCGTCGTCGATGCCGGTCAGGGCGGTGATCTCCGGCGGAATCGGCCTCGCCGGCTGGCGAAAGCCGTGGAAAGCCTCGCCCACCTCATAAATCCGACCGTCGGCCCCATAGCGGAACGGGACCATGGCCAGCTCGATGATCTCGTCCTGACGCCAGTCCAGGCCCGTGGTCTCGACATCGACGAACAAGCCCGTGCGGACGACGACGCCGTCGGGGATCGCCACCGCCGGCCGAGGAACGAGCCGACGCAGCACCCGGTACTCGCCGCTCGCCCTCAGCGCCGCGGCCATCGCTTCCAGATCCAGAACCGGCTCCTCCATCTCGCCCGCATAGCACCAGAGCCGTTTCCCCGGCCAGCCACAGGTGCGCCAGGACCGGTCCCCGTTTCGCGTTCCGCTCGATTGCCCCCCGTTGGTCGATGAGAACGCCTCGTGCAGCCGGGTGACCTTCGTCTCGCCTGACACGTCCGCGAGTTCGACGGCGGAGAGGTCTGGTTCGAGATGGCGCTGACGGCCGGCGCCCCGTGGTCCTATTGGGGCCAAACCGACGGCCAAGCGAGATAAGCGCTCAACCGAGCCTCCTTGACCGATCCCACCATGCCCTGATCACCAATCCGCCTGATCGAAAAGGCCTAAGGCCGTGGAAGTGGGTAATATTGACAGGGCGCGATACAGCAATGAGGCTTTCGCATTCGCCCGTCTTCGAAGCACCGATAGGACGGCAACCGCCCCCGGAATTGGATCGTCCGCCATCGGACCGATCTTCAGGCCCTCACACAAAGGTCAAAAAACCCCATGCTGTTTGGCCGTTCGGACCTGGCGGACTTTTCGTATTTTCTGGTGACCGCCAAGCACCGGAGCTTTCGCCGCGCGGCGCTGGAGCTGGGGATCAGCGCATCGGCGCTCAGCCACGCCATCAAGGGTCTGGAGTCCCGCCTAGGCGTGCGCTTGCTCAATCGCACCAACCGCAGCGTGACCTTGACCGCCGCCGGCGAGCAATTGCAGTCGGCGATCAGTTCGCCGTTCGATGAGATCGGACAGGCCGTGGAGGACCTCAACCGGTTCCGGGACGGCCCCTCCGGTCGCATCAGGCTGAACGTGCCGACTGACGCGGCCACGTTGTTGCTTGCCCCCGTCCTGCCCGCCTTCGTTGATCTTTATCCCGATATCGAGGTCGACATCGCCGTTAGCAACCACATGATCGACGTGATCGACAGCGGCTTCGACGCGGGCATTCGCTATGGCGGCACCGTGCCGGAGGACATGATCGCCCAGCGCCTTTCGGCCGACCTGCGTTGGGTCGTGGCAGGCTCGCCGAGCTATCTTGATCGGTTCGGCGCGCCCGAGCATCCCGATGACCTCCATCAGCATCGTTGCCTGCGGTTTCGGCTGGGCGACGATCGCATGTATCGCTGGGAATTCGAACGCGATGGCGAGGAGATCCTGATCACTTCACCAGGAAGCCTCGTCCTTGATGAGACGGGCTTCATCCTGTCGCTGATGGCGGGCGGGGCCGGCCTCATGTACGCGCCGCAAGCCGTGGTCGCGCCGTTGGTGGAGCAAGGCAAGGCCAGGCTTGTGCTCAAGGATTGGACGACACCCGGACCCGGCTTCCATATCTATTATTCGAGTCGCCGACATGTTCCCGTGGGCCTGCGGCTGCTGATCGAGCTGATCCGCGAAATGCGCCCCCTTGGGCTTTAGGCTGGTACGGGCCTTCAGAGCCGGGGCTGGCGCTCAACAGGTGCGACGGTGATCACGCGCGAACATCGCGCGACGGCGTCGGCGGCGGCGAATTTGCTTCATCAGGTCGTAAACGCCAGCGCACCTAATCACCGCCGACAAGCAGGGTTGGCGCCCCTCCCAAGCCTTGTCGGGCCGGCCCGAACGCCGCTTCGACAAGGCTTGGAAGCCAGAGGCTCGCGACTTGGCCACGACGCCACCGTCCCAGCCATGATGAGCAGAACTCACCGCCCCGATTAGGTCGCGGCGGATCGACCCTCCAGGCCAAAGACCTATTTTCCGCACCATGACGACACACGCCNTCGCGACTTGGCCACGACGCCACCGTCCCAGCCATGATGAGCAGAACTCACCGCCCCGATTAGGTCGCGGCGGATCGACCCTCCAGGCCAAAGACCTATTTTCCGCACCATGACGACACACGCCGCCACCGCTCCGCTGCCCGACGAGGACGCCCAAGCCGGAGGCGGCTGGAGCGCCGTCTTCGCCCTGACGCTGTGCGTCGCGACCTTGATCGCGTCGGAATTCATGCCGGTCAGCCTGCTGACGCCGATCGCCGCGGACCTGCGCCTCAGCGAGGGCCTGGCCGGCCAGGCGATCTCGATCTCCGGCCTTTTCGCCGTCATCACCAGCCTGGCCGTCGGCCGGGTCGCGCACGTCGACCGCCGCGCCCTGCTGCTGGGCCTGACCGGGCTGATGGGCGTCTCCGGCCTGCTGGTGGCGCTGGCTCCCAACGCGCCGCTGTTCATGGTCGGGCGCGCGCTGATCGGCGTGGTCATCGGCGGCTTCTGGTCGCTGTCGGCGGCGACCGTCATGCGGCTGGTTCCCGGCAAGGATGTCCCGCGCGCCCTGGCGGTGCTGAACGGCGGCAACGCCCTGGCGACGATGATCGCCGCGCCGCTGGGCAGCTATCTTGGCCAGTTCATCGGCTGGCGCGGGGCCTTCTTCCTGGTCGTYCCGCTGGCCCTGGCSACCTTCGCCTGGCAGTGGCTGTCGATGCCGACGATGCGCGTCCCGGCCGGTGCGTCGTCCAGCGTGCTGGGCGTGMTGARGCGGCCGCGCGCCAAGGCCGGCCTGCTGGGCATGGCSCTGCTGTTCGCCGGCCAGTTCTCGCTGTTCACCTATCTGCGGCCGTTCCTCGAACAGGTCGTCCACCTGAACGCCTCGGCCCTGTCGTTCGTCCTGCTGGCGATGGGCGTGGCGGGCCTNCCAGTTCTCGCTGTTCACCTATCTGCGGCCGTTCCTCGAACAGGTCGTCCACCTGAACGCCTCGGCCCTGTCGTTCGTCCTGCTGGCGATGGGCGTGGCGGGCCTGGCCGGCACGGCGCTGATCGGCCGCGTGATCGGCAAGGGCCTGCGCCGCGTGCTGATCGCCGCGCCGCTGCTGATGGCGGCCACGGCCCTGGCCCTGCTCGTCGCCGGCGCCTCGCCTCCGGCGACAGCGATCCTGCTGATGGGCTGGGGCTTGGTAGGGACCGCCGTGCCGGTCGCCTGGTGGACCTGGCTGGCCCGCACGCTGCCTGAAGACACGGACGCCGGCGGCGGCCTGATGGTGGCGGTGATCCAACTGGCCATCACCCTGGGCGCGGCCGGCGGCGGCCTGCTGTTCGACGCCGGCGGCTATCGCGCCACCTTCGCGGCCAGCGCGATCCTGCTGGCCGCCGCCACCATCGCCGGAGCCTTCAGCGCGCCCCGGTCTCCCCCTACGCCACGAGGCGCCCATGCGACCTGACGAGCCGCAATTCGGCCGCCGTACTCTGCTGCAGTTCCCCGGAGCCAGCCTCACCGTCCTCGGCGCGGCGTCCCTGTCCTTCAGCCGCCCTCATCTACCGCAGCCCACGCGGCGAGTTCACGTCCGCGGAGGCTCGCGCGATATGACCACCGATCCGCTCCAGAGGATGACACGATGATCCTGCAAGAAACGTTCGGCCTCGCCAACGGGGTGAGGATTCCAAAGCTTGGCCTCGGCACCTGGCGGATCGCCGACGACGAGGTCGCACGCGTCGTGCGCGAGGCCATCGACATCGGCTATCGCCACATCGACACCGCCCAGGCCTACGCCAATGAGCGCGGCGTCGGAGAAGGGCTTCGCGCCAGCGGTGTTCCCCGCGACGAGGTCTTCGTGACCACCAAGCTGGTCGCCGAGTGCAAGCGCTATTCGGAGGCCAAGGACCGCATCGACCGTTCGCTGGCGACTCTGGATCTGGACCACATCGACCTGATGCTGATCCACAGCCCTCAGCCGTGGGCGGAGTTCAGGGAGGGCGAGCACTTCTTCGAAGGCAATCTGGAAGCCTGGCGTGCGCTGGAAGAGGCCTACAGCGCGGGCAAGCTCCGCGCGATCGGCGTATCCAACTTCGAGCGCGCGGACCTCGACAACCTGCTCGACAACGGCGGCGTCAAGCCGATGGTCAATCAGGTTCTGGCCCATGTCGGCGCCACGCCGTTCGATCTGATCGACTATGCGCGCTCCAAAGGCGTCCTGGTCGAAGCCTACTCGCCCGTCGCCCATGGCGCCCTGGTCGACAACGCCGAACTTGGCGCCCTCGCCGGGAAATACGGCGTCAGCGTCCCGCAACTTTGCATTCGCTATTGCCTCCAGCTCGGTCTTTTGCCGCTCCCCAAGACCGCCAACGCAGCGCACATGCGCAGCAACGCGGCCGTGGACTTCGAAATTTCCGACGCCGACCTCGAGGCCCTGAAGAACGCCAAGGGCGACACGGACTATGGGGCGGCCGGCGCCTTCCCCGTCTTCGGAAAAAAGCGCGAAATCCAGGGCGACGCGCCGTCCGCCTGACAAGGAGGGCATCGCGGACGGCTGGTCCCTTCAGCAGGCGATTTTGAACCCGCTTAAGCAGCCGGAGCGTAACGGCTCACCACGACGCCGCATTCATAGGCCCTTGAGCCGAGCAGGCGGAGCCCGCCGAAGCCAGCCTGGTCGAAGATGCGGGTTCCACCGCCAAGGACAGCCGGATTGATGTAGAGTTGGAACTCGTCCACCAGTCCGTCCGCGATCAACGCCGAGGCGAAACCGGCGCCGCCGAAGACGGCGATGTCGCCGCCGTCCTGGGCCTTCAACGCGCCGACCTCCTTCGGCAGGTTTCCGCTTCTGACCTCCGTACGCTCCCATCGGGACGTCGCCAGCCTGTCGCTCGGTACGACCTTCCGCACGTCGACGATGCGCTGGGCGAACGCATAGAACGGGTCCTGCGGGTATCTGTTCGCCGCATTGCCCCAATGGGACAGATAGCCCTCCTCCGCCATCTTGCGGCTCAGCAATATGGTGTCGACGGACTGGAAGTGGGCGTTGAAATCTCGTTTCAACGCCTCGTCCCAACGGTTGTCGTCACCCCAGTTCCAAACCAGCCAATCGCGGTCACCGTCGGCGCCGACGAAGCCGTCGACCGACATCTGCATCTGAAGAACGAGCTTTCTCATTTTCCGAATCCTCCAGGTCTATAATCGGTCGCCCGTTCAGGGGGCGCGCCATGACGCGCCGAAGATGTCTTCGGCCCAGCGTTCCAGTGTGATCGGGGGAACCGCTATCGCGCCGCCGACCCCGAACTGGGCGCTGTGGCGAAGAACTCGCAGCGTGTGGCCCGCGCGCTGATGACGAAGCGGCTTGTCTTGGAGCAATCCGGAGCCGATTGAGCCCTGGCGCCATGCCGGACCACTGGTGCCGGACGGCGTCATCCAAGCTGGCCCGCCCAGAGCGTCTTCGCCTCGCTGGCCAGGATGTCGGGACGCTCTTCCGGCCAGAACAGCTTGCCGCCCTCGACGAGGCGGATACCGCGGGACTTGGGCAGGGTCCGGTCCAGCCACTCCGCCCACTGAACCGGGAAAAGAGGGTCTGCGGTTCCCCAGACCATACGGGCGGGAATGGCGGACCGACGCAGCGCCGGTTCGATGGCGAGCAACGGGTTGGGCTCGAACGCCGCCAGGTAGCGGTTGAGCTGGGATCGGCGCTCGGGCGACGCCACGAGCGGCCTGAAGTAGTACTCCAGCGCATCGTCGGAGAAACTCGCGGGATCGACATAGGCGCCGCCGCCGATGCCGTTGGCGGACCGGGCGTAGACCCGATCGTCCAGATGCAGCGCGATCTTCTGGTCGTAGACCCCGGCCCTGGCCTTGGCGATCGAGCCGGCCATCTGCGGCGGAGGACTGTTCTCGTGCACATCGCAGTTGGTGAGAAGCAGGGTTCGCACTCGCGCGGGATGCTGCGTGGCGAAAAGCTGCGCGATCGTGCCTCCGCTGTCGTTGGCGATCAGATCGACGGCGCCAACGGAAAGCCCGTCGAGCAAGGCGACCAGCATGTCGCTCTGGGCTTGCGGCGACAGGTCCTGCGTGTTCGAGACCTCGGTGTAGCCCAGCCCCATGAGGTCGGGCGCCAGGCATCGGCGTTGATCCGAGAGCCGATCCAGCGCGCCTCGCCACTGATACCCATTGAGCGGGAAGCCGTGGATGAAGAGCGCCACGGGCCCCACGCCCCGGTCCGCATAGGCGATCCGGCCTTGCGGCAAGTTCAGGCGCCTGAGCTTGGCCCTGAACCTGAGCACGTCCCGAGACGCCGCCGACGGCAACGGGCCGAAACCGTCACCGGAGGCTGCGGCGATCGCCGCGGTCAGAAAGCTGCGCCTATCCATCGCATCGCCCTTGGTCGTGAAACGGGAAACGGAGAACCCTTCGCCGGTCAGCGCTGGCGCCTGGACGCCCGCATGCGACGGCTATTGCATCACCAGGCCGCCATCGACGGCGTACTGCGCTCCGGTGACGAACGTGGCGTCGTCGGAAAGAAGGAACAGGGCCACGGCGGCCGCCTCGTCGGCGGTTCCAATGCGCGGCAAGGCCAGCCGGGCAATCACGTCGGCCTCGAACCGGTGACGGAATTCGTCGGCCATGAACGCGCGAAATTCCGTGTCGATCGGACCCGGCACGAGGCTGTTGACGCGAACGCCGCGCCCGCCCAGCGCGGACGCCCAGCATCGAACCAGGGCGAGCAGCGCCCCCTTTGTCGCGGCGTAGACGCTTGCCATGGCCGAGCCTTCGTAGACAGCCGTCGACGCGGTTACGACGACCGCCGCGCTGTCGGCGAGCAGATCCGAGAGCTGCGCCATCTCGAGCACAGGTCCCCGTACATTCGCGGCCATCATCCGATCGAAGAAGGCGGCGTCGATATCATCGATCGGACCGACCTCGGCATAGCCAGCGTTCAGCCACAGGCCGTGGATCGGACCGTCGTCAGCCACGACGCGGCGCAGTTCGGCCGCGTCCTCGGGCCGCGCCGCGTCGTTGGCCAGCACCAGACAGTGCGATGGAAGCGCCTCCCGCAACGCCGCGAGCCGCGACGCGTCCCGTCCCGTCGCGATGACCATGCCGCCCTCGGCGGCGATCCTGACGGCGCCGGCTCGGCCGATCCCGCTCGTGGCGCCCGTGATGACAATGCGTTTTCCGGCGAACCTTGACACGACGTTCTCCTGGTTCGGTTTGAGATCGCCTCCGCCCCGGAACAGCCGGGTCGCCGAGCCGTCCCCGAGTTGATCGACTGTTGAGATTTCAGTCCTCGATGATCGTGGCGGAGCCTTCCTGGTTCAGTCGCTCAAGATTGTCTTTCATCTGAGCCAGCTGTTCGGGAGAATGGCCCGCCCAGTCCTTGATCTCGCCGGTCACGCGCAGCGGATGCGCTGATCTGTAGGACGCCGTGACATTACCGGGAAATCGCTTGTCGGTGAGATTGGGGTCGTCCTCGAAGGGACCGGTCGGCTCGACCGTATAGATCCGGCCTCGCCCCTCGCCTTTCGCAAGCTCGGCGCCCCAGGTCGCGGCCTCAAGCGTCGCGCTGAAGTAGATGTGCTTCAGCTCGCGCTCGACGAAATTGCTCTGGAACCCGGGGCTGAGCAGATCTCCGACGCGCAAGCTCGCTTTCGTTCCATGGTAGAAGACCGTTCCGGCGGGGACATCCTTGGCGTACATGGGCTTGTCGGCTCCTGGTCTGTCCGGGGAGGTTAGGCGGTGGCGCGGGGTTGGCGGACGCAGAGCCCGTCGATGTAGAAATCGAGGTGCCTATGGGCGAGCGCGCGCTCCTCGCCCGGCGGCAATCCCACCGCCAGGGGCCGCGCGAAGCGGATCAAGGCGAAGACGATGTCGCGCTCGGAGAAATCGGAACGGAGCGGACCGTCCCGGACGGCCCCGCTGACGAGGGTCTGCATGAGCTTCACGGCGCGGGCGTGAAGATCGGGCCAGTCTCGCCTCTCCAAAAGCGGATGAATGATGTTCACCGCCCCGATCCCGTTATCGAGCGCCACGTGCATGTATCGGCGGAGCGCATCGACGCCGTCTGGAACCGTCTCGACCAGGTCCTCTCCAGCACTGATGCTCCTTTCCAGCACGTGACGGACGGCGGCGTGAAGAAGGGACTGCCGGTCCGGGAAGTGCCTGTAGAGGGTTCCAATCCCGACGCCGGCCCGTGCGGCGACGGCGTCTCGGGCGGGCTCGCCGCCGACTTCAAGAACGAGCTCGACGGCGACCTCGATAAGCCGTTCCCGGTTCTTTCGCGCATCGGCCCGCATCGCCGCCTCCCGTCCCATTCCTGACGATCGAGTTGATGCAGACATTAAACGGAGTATATTCCTCCGCTTAACGTGGTGTCAAGGTGACCCCGACGCTGGGGCCGGCCTTGGTTTTTCGATGCTCAATGCCAGCCCCACGCTTAGCTTGATCGACGAACACCACCTTCTCGTTCATCCGGTGATACCCGGCGACGGTACGCGGCTGTTCGAAGAAGAAGGCCTGCGCACCAGTCCTGGGTGCGTGGACGTCGAACCGTTCGAAAGCGGGATTACCAGGACGGTCTATCAGCGCCTGTAAGGACGTCGATCCGATGGCGCGTGCGAGCGAGTCGGCACCTGCCCCTCTCTCGGTCTTTCGGCGCCTACTCGGCCACCGCCGGCGTGCTGCCGACGCGGCGCGCCGCCTTCATGACGGGAGGACCGCTCCGGATGGTGTCGATCAGGGCGCGGAGCGGCGGCGCCATTCTCCGTTGCGCCGGATAGCAGAGGCAATAACCCGGAAAGGGCGCGGACCAGGCTTCGAGCAGCGGAACGAGCGTCCCCTGAAGGACATGGGGCGCGATCAGCTGTTGGCTGGCGAAGGCGACGCCGACCCCTTCGAGCGCAGCTTGCACCCCAAAGTCCTTGAGGTTGGAGATCAAGGGACCGTCGACGGCGACCTCGAACCACTTGCCGTTCTCCATGAACTCCCACTTGTAGGGCGACTTGTGTCCGGGCCAGCGCCAACCGATGCAGCGATGGGCCAGCAGGTCGCGTGGATGCGCCGGCGTGCCGTGACGGGCGAGATAGTCGGGAGAAGCCACGGCCGTCTGGCGCAGATCCGGGCCGAGTTTCACCGCGACGAGGTCCTTGTCGATGACCTCGCCGAGCCGAATAGCGACGTCATAGCCGTTGGCGACGATGTCCACCACGGCGTCGTCGAGGGTGACATCCAGGATTACGTGCGGAAAAGCGTCGCTGAAGGCGCGCAGGATCGGCGTCAGATAGAGTCCCGCCGCCGCCCGGAAGCAGTGCAGGCGCACGACGCCGGCCGGCTCGGCTCGGCGCTCTCGGGTTTCGCCCAGCGCCTGCGCCAACGCCTCGACGTTGGGCCGAACCCGATCGAACAGTTGGGCGCCCGCGTCCGTGAGGGAGACGCTACGGGTCGTCCGGTTGAACAGGCTGACCCCGACCTGCTCCTCGAGCGCGCGGACCATCTGGCTCAGCGCCGAGGAGGACACGCCAAGGCTCTCGGCCGCGCGACTGAAGCTCAGCGAACCGGCGACCGCCACGAAGGCGCGGAGCTGGTTGAAGTCACCGGCAGACGGAAGAGGCGTATTCATGGTCGCCCGTAATTGGTTAGGTCAGCTTACAAGGCTGGTTAGCGCGCGCAGGCTAAACATCGACAAGCCCTTCTTTAAACCAAGCGAGCCGCTGGATTTGAAGGAATGCCGCCATGACGCCGTTGAACACACCACCGAAGCAAAATCTAGCCGGGCTGATCGCCCTGGCGCAAACCTACTTCGACGCCGCCTACGAAATGGACGCCGGCAAGTTCGCGCCCCTCTTCAGTCCGGCCGCGTCCATAACCCGGCGGGGCGACGACGATAGCGTGCTGGTCACCCCCCTGCCCGCCTGGCTCGATGCGGTCAGGAGCCTGACCTCGCCCCGGGACGCCGGCGTCGCGCGCGCTGACGAGATCCTCGCCATCGTGACCACGCACGACATGGCGTTGCTCAAGCTCCGTTTGCGGATGCCGTCGCGTAACGTCACAGACCTGCTATCCTGCTTCAACTTCGGCGCTGGCTGGCAGATCGTTCAGAAGGTGTTCACCGCCGAGGTCCAGGACTGACCGAGCGCCCGTAACTAACATCACCGACCGATCGACGGCTGGATCCGAGCCTCGCCTCGCTCGGCAGCCTTCCAGCGCACGATCGGCTCTGCGACCGCGGCGTGATCCCGCCAGGTGCAGGACCCGCCAGAACCGCTTGCCGCGGCCCACGAAGTGATGGCCCGCCGCAGCCGCGGAAAGTCCGGGGTTCAGCCCGCGGAAGGTGAGACCCAGGCCCGGCGCGACGATGTCGGGGAGCGGTTTTTCCATGGGTGCGGGCCTACAGGTTGAGCGGCCTGGGGCCGCTGACGAACCGATTGCCTCGAACATAGAAGCGCAGCGGACGGTCCGCCTCGCGCGAAAGGCCGATCCTCACGCCCCGCCCGATTTCGCCGAAATCGCCATCGCTCTCGGGGTCGTCCTGGGCCAACCATAGAGGGCCTTCCTGGCAAAGATCCAGTCCGTCGGCCCAGGGACCGATCTCCAGCGCCTGGGCCAGGCGTCCAGGCCCTCGCGTCAGGTCCCGCAGTCGCTCTGTCCGCCGGTTGCGCTGCATGATCGCCACCCCATCCCGCGGTTCCAGGGCCCGGATCAGGACCCCGGCCCCGACCCCGGCCGCCTCGCTGGAGACGTTCAGCATGTAGGCGCTGCCGTAGCTGAGATAGATGTAGGCATGGCCGGACTCGAGAAACAGCGAGCGGGTGCGCGGCGTCATGCCGCGATAGGCATGGCCGGCGGCGTCGCCCACCCCATAGGCCTCGGTTTCGACGATGGCGCCGCTGAGAACGCCTTCCGGCGTCTCGCGCACCACCACCTTGCCGATCAGGAAGCGCGCCAGGGCGACCGTGTCGACCGGCAGCTCCGAGCGGACGAGGGGTCGATATCCCATGCCGAGGCGCTCCTTTCCGCCGAAAGACCCGGATTTAACGGTCCTTTCAATACGAGCTGCGCATATGGCGACAGCGAAGCTGTTTCCCAGGGCGTCGCTCGTAACCTCGTAAGGGTATCCGCGTGCAGGACCAGGCTTCCAGCGACCAGGACGGGGGCTATGGCGCGCTCGACGTCCTGGACGCCAGCCAGGAATGCGCCTGGATCCTGCGGCTGGACGGCGTGGTCGAGCATGCCAACCGCCGCGCCCAGGCGCTGTTCGCGGCCAGGCAGGACAACTCAGCCGCCTGGCGCTCGATCTGGCCGGAGGAAAGTCGTTTCTCGCTGGATCGCGCCCTCGACATCGCCCGCGGCGGCCAGGTCGCCCACTTCCGCGCGTTCCTGGGCGACGCCCGGCGCCGGGCCTATTGCGACACGACGATCTCGCCGATGTGCGACCGGAGCGGCGCGGTGATCCGCCTGCTGGCCTGCGCCCGCGACGTCACCGAGGAGGTCGAAACCCTGGGCTTCCTGAAGACGGTCATCCAGCTTCTCCCCTCGCCCCTGACGGTCAAGAACGCCGAGGACGGCCGCTATGTGCTGATCAACCGGGCCGCCGAGGACGCCTTCGGCCTGGTCGCCGAGGAGGCGGTGGGCAGGACGGCCGAGGACGTGCTGCCCACCGCCCTCGCCCGGACCCTGACCCAGATCGAAAGCCGGGTGCTCGAGACCGGCGAGATGCGGATCTGCGAGGAACAGGTCGGCGGCGAGCCCGGCGCCGCGCCCCGCTACCTGCTGACCAAGACCCTGGCCACCTATGACGACATCGGCGCACCCCACCTGATCACCCTGGGCGACGACATCACCGCCAGCAAGCTGGCCAAGGCCTCGTTGCGCGCCGCCCTGGACCAGGCCGAACAGGCCAGCCAGGCCAAGACCGCGTTCCTGGCCAATATGAGCCACGAGAT
This sequence comes from Caulobacter sp. Root1472, assembly GCF_001426985.1. Classification (NCBI taxonomy): domain Bacteria; kingdom Pseudomonadati; phylum Pseudomonadota; class Alphaproteobacteria; order Caulobacterales; family Caulobacteraceae; genus Caulobacter; species Caulobacter sp. Root1472. Next base: position 91,518 of record NZ_LMFX01000015.1, read on the forward strand.
CCGCACGCCGCTGAACGGCATCGTCGCCGGCGCCGACCTGCTGGCCCGGGGCGAGCTGTCGCCCAGGGCGCGGGAACTGGTCGAGATCATCGGCCATTCAGGCCGCAGCCTGGAACGCCTGCTGTCCGACATCCTCGACCTGGTGCGTATCGAGGCGCGGCAGGTGACGGTCGAGAACCAACCCTTCGACCTGGGCGAGCTGACCCGATCGGTCGGCGCCCTGTGCGCCCTTCGCGCCGAGGAGAAGGGCGTGCTGCTGGAGATCCGCGTCGATCCGGCCGCCCAGCGGACGGTGATCGGCGACGACGCCCGGCTGCGTCAGGTGCTGACCAACCTGGTGAGCAACGCGGTCAAGTTCACCGATCGTGGCCGGGTGACGCTGGACGTCGCCGTGGAGGCGGACGAGCGTGCGCGCTTCTCCGTCCGCGACACCGGCATCGGCTTCGACGCCGCCGAGAAGAGCCGCATCTTCGAGCGCTTCCAGCAGGCCGACGCCTCGTTCACCCGCCGCTTCGGCGGCACGGGCCTGGGCCTGGCCATCTCGCGCGAGCTGGTCCAGCTGATGGGCGGCGTCCTCTGCTGCGACAGCGCTCCGGGCGAGGGATCGACCTTCTGGTTCAGCCTGCCCCTTCCCGTCCATCAGCGGGCGCTTGACGAGGAAATGGCCGACCCCGTGCTGGAACCGCCCGCCATGCCGCGGGTCCTCGTGGCCGACGACCACCCGACCAACCGCAAGATCGTCGAGCTGATGCTGGCCGAGGTGGCCGAGATCTTCAGCGCCGAGAACGGACGCGACGCGGTCGACCTGTGCGCCGCCGTCGCGCCCAGCCTGATCCTGATGGACATGCAGATGCCGGTGATGGACGGCCTGGACGCCGTTCGCGAGATCCGGGCGCGCGAGGCGGCGGCCGGCGCGACGCGGACGCCGATCATCATGCTGACCGCCAACGCCCGCCCCGAGCACGTCCACGCCAGCCGCCAGGCGGGGGCCGACCTGCACCTGGAGAAACCGATCACCAGCGCCATGCTGTTCTCGGCGATCGACCGGGCCTTCGAGGCGGCCCACGGCGCACCGGAGGCGCTGGTCGCGCAAGCCTGATCAACGCCAAGGCGTGCGATCTTTACCCGCCCTTCGCACATCTTCCGGCATGATGCGGCAACAGTAATCATCCGGCGATTTCATGGGCTTGGCGTCTTCCTCGGCGGTTTTCGCAACGACTTTCCAGGCCTCGGCCGAGGCCGATGGAGGCGCTCGGATCGGCGCGCGCCTGGAATCGGCCCGCCAGGTGGTGGAGGCCCGCTTCCTCGAAGCCGGCGACGTCTTGTCGCGGGCCGTCGACGGGGTCGGCGCGCTGATCGCCGGCCTGGACGCGATCCGCACCAATCTCGACGCCGAGACCGTGACGGCGACCACCGGCGAACTGGCCCAGGCCGCCGCGACGCTGAAGTCGCTGCCCGACAGCCTGGACGCCCGCCGCCAGCGCGTCGGCGAGCTGGTCAAGTTCAGCGACGGCCTGGCCGGCCGCATCGCCGAGATGCGCCAGCACCTGGCCTATCTCCGGGTCTTCGCGATCAACATCAAGATCACGTCCGGCGGCATCGCCGCGGCGGGTCCCGAGTTCGCGATCTTCGCCCAGGAGATCTACGACTGCATCGAGATGGGCGGCGCCCAGTTGGACGCCCTCAACAACGACCTGACCGGCCTGGACCAGACCCTGCGCGGCGCCCTGGCTCACGAGCAGAACCTGGCCAGGAGCTGCGCCAACCTGCTGCCCGCGGTGCCCGACGCCCTGACGGCCAGCGCCACCGCCATCGCCGGCCATCACGGGCGGATCGCCAGCGTCGCCGTCAGCGTCGCCGTCCTGGCCCGCGACGTCCAGAAGAAGGTCGGCGGCGGCCTGGCCGCCCTGCAGATCGGCGACATCACCCGCCAGCGGATCGAACACGTCCAAGCCGGTCTGGGCTTCCTGAACGGGGCGGGCGAGATCGCCACCCTCGCTCCGGAACCGCGCCAGCGCGCCCAGGCCTTCGTTCACCGCCTGCTCGGCGCCCAGTTGGCCGCCATGGCCGAGGACTTCCATCGCGAGGTCGCGCGCATCGGGCACAACGTGGTCGGCATGGCCGCCGACGCCACCGAATTGCTGCGCCTGCGCGACCTGGCTTCGGGCCAGGCCCCGGGCCAGACCGGCCAGTCCGAGACCAACTTCCTGCGCGATCTGGAAGGCCATGTCGGCCAGGCCCTGGATCTGGTCGGCGACATGACCGCCGGTGAGCGGGCCGCGGAAACGCTCAGCCGTTCGGCGGCCGTTTCGGCCCGCGAACTGACCGAACGCATCGCCGGCATCCAGAACATCCGCGCCGACGTGCAGATGATGGCGCTGAACACCACCCTCAAATGCAGCCGCATCGGCGAGACCGGCAAGCCGCTGGGCGTCATCGCCGTCGAACTGCGCCAGCACGCCATCCACCTGGAGAAGTCCGCGGCCCAGACCACCAGTTCGCTGGAAGGTCTGTTCGACGCCGCCGAGGCCCTGGGTCAGGGCGAGACCCAGGGCCTCGGCAGGGCGGCGGCCGCCGCGGCGGTGCTGAGCGGCGCGGTCGCCCGGATCGGCAAGGCCGGCGACGGCGTCGACAGCGCGCTGACCGCCGCGGCCCGCCAGGGCGCCGACGTGGTCGACATGCTGCGGCGGGCCGCCGAGCGTTTCGACTTCCACAAGCAAATCGGCTCGGTGCTCGACGACGCCGCCAACCAGCTTCTGGACATGGCGGGCGAGGACGAGATCCCCACCGACGACATCGCCCACGCCCTGCGCCCGCTGCTGGATCGCCTGGCCCGGCAGTACACCATGGCGCAGGAGCGCGAGGTCCATCGGTCGCTCACCGGGGGGCTGGCGACGGTCGAGGCGTCCGCACCGGCCGCCCCGGTGGTCGAGGATGAGGACGACGTGCTGTTCTAGGCCAGGGGCGCGGACCGCGGCCGCGCGCCCGGTCGGCCGAGCTAGGGCTCGTAGCGCTGCTGCTGAATGACCGCTTCGCGGCTGGCCAGGGCATGCAGATATCTGAAACGCGCCTGCGAGCCCTTCCTGTATCCGCCCAGCTCCGCCGCCTGGGCGGGGGTCAGCGTGAACCTGACATAGCCCTTTTCCGACAGGCAAGCCTCGACATGGTCGACGAGGAACCGCTGCAGAGCCTTCACCTTCGGCTCGGGCCGGCTCTTCAGGCCGTTGAGCGCATAGTCGCGCGCCAGTTTTTGCGTCGGGTCTTCCCGGGTCAGGGACGGCGGCAGGGATCGTCCGATGTCGATATCGGTATCCTGGCGGTCCAGCCCCAACACCACCGCGTCGAACTCGCCACGGCCCTTCATCGAGGTTGTCGCGCCCCGCTCGCCGCACGCGATCGAGTCCTTTCGGTAGTCGTCGAACGAGACGTCGGGCTTCCCCCACGACACGACCGGTCCTGGCTTCACGCCCGCGGCGCCCGCGGAGCCGCATGAGGCGGAGGCCAAGACGATCATCAGGCGGAGGGTCGTGTTTCGCATGGCCACACGTTCACAGGAGGATGGAGGCGGGCGCGCAAAGGCCTGCCGCAAAAACCGCAGGATAAATCCTCACAACGTACAGGTGCAATCCGCAAGGCGCGCCAACTGGACCAAGGCGCTTCACGCGGGTGAGGTCCCTCGCCTATCGATCCCAGGTGCACGCCTACCGGCTGGCCGCGCGCAGCACCTCGCCCGCCAGGCCCCGCAGCGGAACAACGCGGTCGACGCAGCCCAGGGCGATGGCTTCCTTGGGCATGCCGAACACCACCGAGGTGGCCTCGTCCTGGGCCAGGGTGAAGGCCCCGGCCTGCTTCATCTCGGCCAGGCCGCGCGCGCCGTCGTCGCCCATGCCGGTCATGATCACGCCCACAGCGTTCGACCCGGCCGCGCGCGTCGCCGAGCGGAACAGGACGTCCACGGACGGCCGATGGCGCGACACCAGCGGACCGTCCTTGACCGAGACGTAGTAACGGGCGCCGCTGCGCTCCAGCAGGGTGTGCCTGTTGCCCGGCGCGATCAGCACCCGGCCGCGCCGCACGGTGTCGCCGTCCTCGGCCTCCTTGACCTCGACGGCGCACAGGCTGTCCAGCCGCCGGGCGAACGAGGCGGTGAACTTCTCGGGCATGTGCTGGACGATGACCATGCCGGGCGAGTCCGGCGGCAGGCCTTCCAGCAGGACGCGCAGCGCCTCGGTGCCGCCGGTCGAGGCCCCGACGCAGACCACGCTCTCCGTCGTGCGGGCCATGGCCCGCACCCCGGTCGGCGGCGGCAGCATGGCGTCGGCCGTCAGCTTCTTCTCCGGCTCGTGGCCCGGCCGGGTGAACTGCGGAACCAGGCGCTTGACGCCGGCCAGCCTGGCGCCGGCCGCGGCCTTGACCGCGTCGCAGACGCGGATCTTCGATTCCAGCAGATGGTCGGCGACCCCGACCTTGGGCTTCAGGATGATGTCGACCGCCCCCGCTTCCAGCGCCTGCAGCAGGGTCTCCGAGCCCGCCTCGGTCAGGGACGAGCACATCACCACCGGGATCGGCTTCTGGGCCATCAGCTTGCGCAGGAAGGTGATGCCGTCCATGCGCGGCATCTCGACGTCCAGGGTGATGACGTCGGGGATCTCCTCGGCGATGCGCTTGGCGGCCACGAAGGGATCGGACGCGACGCCCAGCACCTCGATCTGCGGATCGGATTCCAGGATCGAGGTCAGGGTCTGACGCACCGTGGCCGAGTCGTCGATGATCAGGACACGGATCTTGCGGACCACGGACATGAGCTATCGCTTCTGGAAGACCGTATTGGCGATCTGGACAACGGGCAGGTCGATGCCGACGATCGACTCCGAGTGGCCCAGGAACAGATACCCGCCAGGCGCCAGATGGTTGCACAGCCGGCTCAGCACCTTGGCCTGGGTGGCCTTGTCGAAATAGATCAGGATGTTGCGGCAGAAGATGATGTCGAGACCGGTCTCGATCGGATAGGCCTCGTCCATCAGGTTCAGGCGACCGAAGGCCAACTTGGACCGCAGGTGCGGCTTGATCCGCACCTCGTTGCGCGACGCATCGCGGGCCCGCATCAGGTAGCGCTGGCGGCGGGCCATCGAGACCGGCTCGATCATCTGCTCGGAAAAGCGACCGGCGATCGCCTGGCCCAGCACCTCGGTGCAGATGTCGGTGCAAAGGATCGAATAGTCCGTCCCCCGCTGCTTTTGGCAGAACTCGTCCAGGATCATGGCCAGGGTGTAGGGCTCGGCGCCGGTCGAGCAGGCCGAACTCCAGATCTTGATCTCCGTCTTGCCCTTGGCGGCCAGGGCGGGCAGCCCCTTGGCCACCAGGAAGTCGAAGTGGGCGGGCTCCCGGAAGAACTCGGTCTTGTTGGTGGTCACCGCGTCGATCAGGTGGATGACCTCGGCCTCCATTCCATTCTCGTCGAACAGGTAGCGGCAGTAGGCGTTCACGTCGTCGATCCGCGTGGCGCGCATCCGGCGCCGCAGGCGGCCTTCCAGCATGGTGCGCTTGTTGGCCGGCATCTTGATGCCGCTGTAGTCGTGGATGAACGTCGCCAGGCGCTGGAAATTGCGGGCGCTCAGCTGTTCGATCTCCGGGGCTTGCAGCACGGCGGCGGCTTGTCTCGACACGGGCGTCTCCGTTCGCGGCGCTCGCGCCGCTCGTGTTCGGGCGGCTGCTTGGGCCACCGGGCGCAATCCTAGGCGGCCTGGCTGAGGGCGGCCGCGTCCTGGCTGGTCAGCAGGCGCCCCAGGTCGAAGATCACCACGAAGCCGCTGCCGCCGGACCCGGTCTCGCGACGCACCACGCCCTGGATATAGTCCGAGCGCCACGGCACGCCGATATCCGGCGCGCCTTCAATCTGGCTCTCCGAAAAGGCGACGACCTCGATCACCCGGTCGGCGACCAGGCCCAGCGACAGCACACGGTCGTCGACCGGCACGTCCAGCACCAGGATGCGGGTGGCGCCGGTCGGCTCGACGCGGGGCAAGCCCAGCTTCAGGCGCAGGTCGAGGGTTGGAGTGCCGCGCCCCCGCACGTCGGTCAGGCCCATCAGGTAATCGGGCCCCTCAGGGATCGCGAACGGCGGCTGGTAGTCCAGGATTTCGCGTACGTGGCTCACCGACACCGCGAAGACTTCGGCGCCCAGGCCCAGCGTGACGAACTGACGATCGGCGGGACCGGCCATCAGGCGTATTCCCGGAAGTCGGCGTCGTCGGCGTCGGGACCGCCGCTGGTCAGGTCGAGGGCGAAGCCGCCGGCCCGCGCCTGCTGGGCGGCGACCGTCTGGCGCGGCGTCGAAACGGCGGGCTTGCGAGCCGCGGACGCCGCGGGGCGCTTGACGGCGGAACGGGCGGTCGGACGACGCGTCGCGGCGCCGCCGGCGCTGGTGCGGAAATAGGCGATCGAGGCCTGCAGTTCCTCGGCCTGGGCGGCCAGTTCCTCGGACGTGGCCGACATCTGCTCGGAGGCGCTCGCGTTCTGCTGGGTCACCTTGTCCAGCTGCTGGATGGCCTCGTTGATCTGAGAGGCGCCGATGTCCTGCTCGCGGCAGGCGGCGCTGATCTCGGCGACCAGCTCGGCGGTCTTGCGGATGTTGGGCACCAGGGTCGTCAGCATCTCTCCCGCCGACTGGGCGGCCTTCACCGTGTCCGAAGACACCGCGCCGATCTCCGTCGCCGCCGCCTGGCTACGCTCGGCCAGCTTTCGCACTTCCGAAGCCACCACGGCGAAGCCGCGGCCATGTTCGCCGGCCCGGGCGGCTTCCACCGCCGCGTTCAGGGCCAGCAGGTCGGTCTGGCGGGCGATCTCCTGCACGATGGTGATCTTTTCGGCGATCGTGCGCATGGCCTCGACGGCCCGGCTGACCGCCTCGCCGCTGACTTCCGCATCCTTGGCCGATTGGCGGGCGATCTTCTCGGTCTGGGCGGCGTTGTCGGCGTTCTGCTTGATGTTGGACGCCATCTCCTCCATCGAGGCCGAGGCCTCCTCGGCCGACGAGGCCTGCTCGGTGGCGCCTTGCGACACCTGCTCCGAAGCCGCTGACAGCTCCTGGCTGCCGGCCGAGACGTTTTCCGAGGCCGAGATCGCGTCGGAGACCACGCCGCGCAAGCGTTCGATCATGACGTTCACATGGCCCAGCAGATCGCCGATCTCGTCCTTGGTGGTGATGTCGACGGTCTTGGTCAGGTCGCCGTCAGCCACCGCGCGCACCGCTTCCGAGGCCCGGTTAAGGCCCTTGCCGACCGCCATCGAAATGTAGAGCGCCGCGCCGGCCGCGATCAGCAGCGAGACCACCGTCAGGGCGACCAGACTGTTGCGCACCGAGGCGAAGTCCTCGTCGGCCTTGTCGGTGGCCGCCTGCAGCTGGGCTTGGGAGAGTTCGACCAGTTCCTGCACCTGGTCCGCGGCTTCGGTGACCGCCTTGCGCCCGTCGCCCATCGAAACGGCGGCGGCCGCCGCGTCGTTGTCGGCGAGGGCCAGGGCGTAGACGCGGTCGTGGGCGGTGATCAGTCGCTCCCAGGCGTCGCCCAGCGCCTGCCACTTCGGCCTGCCCTCGGCGGTCGCCAGGCCCTCGGCCTTGGTCAGCAGGGCCTCGAAGGCGCGCTTCTCTTTCTCAATCGAGGCCTCGAAGGTCTTCACCTCTTCGGGACTGTCGACCAGGACCATGTTCTTTTCAGCCCGCACCACATTGAGCATGTGGATGTTCAACTGCTGGGCGGCCTGCAGGCGCACGGCGGGCCCGTCGACCATCGCGTTCATGTCGCGATTGGTGGTCGACAGGCTGTTGATCCCGAACAGGGTCGCGGCCAGCAGCAGGGCGATGATCAGGCCAAAGGCGAGGCCGAGCTGCAATTTGATCGTAAAGCGCATGGTCTTGTCCTTGGGACGGATCAGTATTCGGTGAAGTCGCGGTCGTCGGAGTCGGGGCCGCCCTGGCTCAGGTCGAGGGCGAAGCCGTGGGCGCGGGCCTGCTGCACCGCGACGGCGCGGGCCGGGGCCTTGCGCGGCGCGGTCTTGCCGCCGCGGGCCGGCAGGCGCACGACCGGCGCCGGCTTGCGCTGTGCCTGGGCGACGTTCGACAGACGGAAGTAGGCGATCGAGGCCTGCAGCTCCTCGGCCTGAGCCGCCAGCTCCTCGGAGGTGGCCGACATCTGCTCGGAGGCGCTGGCGTTCTGCTGGGTCACCTTGTCCAGCTGCTGGATGGCCTCGTTGATTTGCGAGGCGCCGATGTCCTGCTCGCGGCAGGCGGCGCTGATCTCGGAAACCAGTTCGGCGGTCTTGCGGATGTTGGGCACCAGGGTCGTCAGCATCTCGCCCGCCGACTGGGCGGCTTTCACCGTGTCAGAAGACACCGCGCCGATCTCGGTAGCGGCGGTCTGCGAACGCTCGGCCAGCTTGCGCACTTCCGAGGCCACCACGGCGAACCCTCGGCCATGCTCGCCGGCCCGGGCGGCTTCCACCGCCGCATTCAGGGCCAGCAGGTCGGTCTGGCGGGCGATCTCCTGCACGATGGCGATCTTCTCGGCGATCGTCCGCATGGCCTCGACGGCGCGATTGACGGCTTCGCCCGACACCTCGGCGTCCTGAGCCGACTGGCGGGCGATCTTCTCGGTCTGGGCGGCGTTGTCGGCGTTCTGCTTGATGTTGGCGGCCATCTCTTCCATCGAGGCCGAGGCCTCCTCGGCCGACGAGGCCTGCTCAGTGGCGCCTTGCGACACCTGCTCCGAGGCCGCCGACAGCTCCTGGCTGCCCGCGGAGACATTGTCCGAGGCCGAGATGGCGTCGGAAACCACGCCGCGCAGACGCTCAACCATCCGCTGCAAAGCAACACCCAGGATGTCCTTGTCGGACAGCGGCTTGGTCTCGACCGTCAGGTCGCCGTCGGCCACCTTGTCAGCGATGGCGGCGGTGGCCCGCAGGTTCTCGGTCATCCGGTTGACGGTCTCGACCAAGTCCTTGATCTCGTCGTTGGTCGTCACCTGGACCTTCTGGTCCAGGTCGCCCAGCGCCACGGCGTCGGCCAGGGCCGCGATCTTCGACAGGCCCCGGCTGATCGACAGGGCGATCCAGGCCGCCGCCGCGACCGCGATCAGCAGCGAGACGGCCACCAGGCCGATCATCAGGTTGCGAGCGTTGACATAGGCCGCGTCGGCCTTTTCCTCGGTCGTCTTCAAGAGCCCCTGATTGAGCACGACCAAGCCGTCGACCTTTTCGGTGACGCTGTTGGTGATCGTCCGATGCGAGGTCTGCATCCGGCGGATCGCGTCGGCGCGCTGGTGGGCGAGGATCTCGCGGCGCATCGCCGTGTCCGAAGCGGCATAGACCTCCCAGTCGGCCTGGAGCGCCGTCCATTTGGCCTTCGCCTCGGGGTTGGTCGCCGCGGAAACCCCGGCAGCCACCAGTTCCTGGACGGCCTGCCGCTGGGTCTCGGCCTTGGCGTTCTGGCCCTCAACCTCCTCATCGTCGTCGGCCAGCGCCATGTTCTTCTCGGCGCGGCTGATCTGCAGGAGGTCGATGCTCAGCGACTGGGCGCGCTGCAGCTGGGCCATGGGCCCGGCGATCATGGCGCTCTGGGCGGTGTTCAGCTTGTTCAGCTCGCTGACCCCGAGCAGGGCCGCGCCCGTCATCAGGACGATCAGCAGTCCGAACGCCGAGATCAGCTTGGCTTTGATGGTGAAACGCACTGGAAGCCCCTGTTCGCTCAAGACTGAATGGTGTGAAGGGTGGTGACCGACGCGCCGGATCGGCCACGCGCGGCGAAAATCTGCTCGAGGTCGGGAATGACGATCACATCGCCGTCGCGCCGCGCCAGCAGGCGGATGAAGTCGGATCGCCAACGAAGGCCGACGCGCGGAACCTCTTCGGTGACGGCGCGGTCGATCGTGGTCACCTCGTGAACCTTGTCGGCCCGCAGACCGATCAGGGCCGGCTCGCCGTCCAGTTCGTGTTCGATGACCACGATCCGGCTGTCGATCGTGGGTTCGGCCGCGTCCATGTCGAAGGCCAGGCGCAGGTCGACCAGCGGGATCACCCGGCCGCGGAAGTTGATGACGGCGCCGACGAACGGCGGCGCCCCCGGCACGCCGGTCTCGGGCAACAGGTCCAAGACTTCCCGGACCAGGCTGGCCTCGAGGGCGAAGGTTTCGCCGCGCAGGTCGAAGGTCAGGGCCTCGATGGCTTGGGTCGACGGTTCGGCGGTCATGTCCGGGCCCTTCATCAGCTAGCGGCGCGCAGCGGCGCGTCCTGGCCCTGGCCGGCGGCCACCAGGTGGGCGATATCGAAGATCAGGGCGACGCCGCCGTCGCCCAGGATGGTCGCCCCCGAGAAGGCCCCAACCTCGGCATGGAAGGCCGACAGGGCCTTGATGACGGTCTGGTGGTCGCCGAGGATCTGGTCGACGACCAGGCCAACGCGGTCCTGTCCCGTGGAGACCACGACGATCTTCTGGTGGGGATCCGGCTCCAGGCCGGTGGCGAACATCTGGCGCAGGCGGATGAACGGCACCAGCTGATCGCGCAGGGTGATCAGGTTGCGGCCGGTGGAGCGGACATCCTGCTCGACCGACAGCTCCACGCACTCCTCGACCGAGGCCAGCGGAATGACGTAGCGACCCGTCCCGACCCGCACCAGCAGGCCGTCGATGATCGCCAGGGTCAGCGGGATGCGCAGCGAAACCACCGAGCCCTGGCCCGGCGTGCTGGTCAGGTCGATCGAGCCGCGCAGGCCCTCGATCGTGCGCTTGACCACGTCCATGCCGACGCCGCGCCCCGACAGGTTGGTGATCGCCGCCGCGGTCGAGAAGCCCGGCGCGAAGATCAGTTGCAGCAGCTCGTTGTCGCTCAGCACCTGGCCGGGCTGGATCAGGCCGTTCTCCTCGGCCTTGGCGCGAACCCGGGCGCGATCGACGCCGCGGCCGTCGTCGGTGATGGTGATCACCACCTCGGCGCCGGACTGGCGGGCGGCCAGCACGACCTGGCCCGACTCCGGCTTGCCGGCGGCCAGGCGCTGTTCGGGGGTCTCCAGGCCGTGGTCGGCGGCGTTGCGGATCAGGTGGATCAGCGGATCGGCCAGGCGCTCGATCACCGTCTTGTCCAGCTCTGTGGCCTCGCCCTCGGTCGACAGCTCGATCGCCTTGCCGGTGTCGCGGGCCAGGTCGTGGATCAGCCGGCGGAAGCGGCCGAACAGCTGGGCGATCGGCACCATGCGCACGACCATCATGGTGTCGCGCATCTCCGAAGCCAGGCGCTCGATCTCCTCGGCCACGGCGCGCAGGGCGATGTCGCTGCTGGAGGCCGCCAGTTGCTTGAGACGGGACTGGGCGATGACGAGCTCGCCCACCCGGTCCATCATCTCGTCCAGGCGTTCGGCGGGGACGCGCACGGTGTCGCCGCCGGCCTTGGTCCCCCGGGCTTCGTTGAGGACCTCCGCCTGGGTCGCGACGGCCTGGGGCGCGCCACGAACCTCGGCGACGTCCGCGACGGTTTCGGGCTCGGCGGCGGCGGCGTTCATGTCCTGGATGTCCAGGGTCATGTTGTCGATCACGAAGATGAAGACGTCCTCGATGGCGTCGCGGCCGTGCTTGGTGACCAGGGTCACGTCCCAGGCCAGGTGGCATTCGGTCGGGACCAGCACGTCGAAGTCGGGCGTCGCGTCGGTGATGGCGACCACCGTGCAGTCGCCCAGCTCACGCAGCTCGTCCAGCAAGGGCAGCGGCCGGGTTCCGTTGAGCAGCGCATCGGCCGGCAGGCTGAAGCGGACCCGCCAACGGTTCAGGCCGGGTTCCGAAACGATCTCGGCGGACGCCGGGCGCCCGGCGGCCTCGACCACGCGATGCAGATCGGCCAGCAGCAAGTCGCCGTCCGCCTCGGACGCAGGGCGGCCCTCGGCCAGGGCCCGCATGTGGTCCTGGGCGGCGAGCACCGCGCCGACCAGTTCGGGCGTGGCCGCAACCTCGCCCTTGCGGACGCGGTCGAAGGCGGTTTCGCAGTGATGGGTGAAGGCGGCCAGGGCGTCGAAGCCGAACATGGCCCCCGAGCCCTTCAGGGTGTGGAGGCCGCGGAACACCGCGTCCACCAGATCGCGATCCCCCGGACGATGCGCCAGGTCGAGCAGGCCCTGCTCGATCTCCTCCAGCAGGTCCTGGGCTTCCTGGCGGAAGGTCTCGATGGGATCGAGGCCGCTCACTTGGCCAGGACCTTCTTGACCACGCGGATCAACTGCTCGGGGTCGAACGGTTTGGTCAGCCAGCCGGTCGCGCCGGCGGCCTTGGCCTGGGCCTTGATCTCGGCGTCGGACTCGGTGGTCAGGAACAGGATCGGCACGCCGGCGCCGGCCGGGCGCTGGCGCAGCGCACGGATCATCGCCAGGCCGTCCATGACCGGCATGTTCAGGTCGGTGACGATCAGGTCGAAGCCGCCAGCCGAGCCCTTGTCCAGCCCATCCTGGCCATTGACCGCCTCGGTGACGGTGTAGCCTTCGCCGCTCAGGGCGATCCTGATCGCCTGCCGGATGCTGGCGGAATCGTCCACGGTGAGGATCGAGGTCATTGGGCGGTCCCTTGAAGCCAGAACTTGGCGCGCTCGGAGGTTTCGTCGGCGTCGAGGAAGCCGCCACGGCGCAGAACTTCCAGCACCGCGCCGCCCGCCGGATAACGCAACCTGAAGTCACGGCCAGTCGCAGCGGCCTTGCGGCGCGCGGATTCGATGAGTTGGATGAACGTCAGGTCGGTCTCTTCGACCGCGGCGATATCGACGAAAACCGGACCATCTTCACGCAGAGCCGCGTCAAGATCGTCACGAGCCGCGCCGATATTTGAGATCGTCACCTCTCCGGCGAACGAAATCGTATTTTTACCTGCACTCAACAATAACGTCGGCCCCCGCCGCGCGCAGGTACCAGCGTTATCTGGCACCACTACTTATCATAACTTGTGGTGCGCGCCTTAAATTAGCGTAAACCGGACAACTTCAGGGGGAGCGGCAAACTGTCGCGAAGCGTGTGCGTCACGCGGCGACTGCGGCGAGGTTGATAACAGGCCGCCGGTCGGGCGGGACCCTGGGTCCCGCCCTCAAGGATGGTCGGAGCGGCGCAGGGCGCTCAGGCTTCGTCGTCGGTATTGGCCATGGCCTTGGCCAGCGCCACCAGGCGACGGCGCAGGTTGGGGTTCATCGCCTTGAACGCGACGACCAAATCCTGCGAGCCGCTTTCGCCGAGAAAGTCGATCAGGCCGCCGGCGGGCGTGTCGCCGCTGATTCCAGGATGATCCAGACCCTCGAAGAAGTCGGCCAGCGGCGTGTTCAGCTTCAGGGCGATCTCGTAGAGCTTGGACGAGCTGACGCGGTTGGCGCCCCGCTCGTATTTTTGGATCTGCTGGAAGGTGATGCCCAGCGCCTCGGCCAGTTCGGTCTGCGACATGCCCATGGCCTTGCGCTTGGCGCGGATAAGGGCCCCGACGTGCCTGTCCACATGATGCGGCTCGGAAACGGACGTGACTTGCATGGTCTTCACCTTCCCTAAAACTCCTGACGCCAAAGCCTCCAGACAAGCGCCACTGTCGCCCATTATAAAGCCAAGGTTGCGGCTTGGTTGCAGGCGGATCGTCGCAGGCGAGTTTCGCCTGGATGCCGGCCGCCGGGGTCTCGAAGGATGACCTCCACGGGAGGTCGGCGGCGGGTCCAGCCGCGAACTAGCGTGGGCGCTTTTCGCCGTCAGCCGCCCAGTAGCGAGCCATGCGGGCCTTGACCGTCGCCGGCGGCGGCGAGGTCCAGCCGGCGGCGCGCGCCGCCGCCGGCGGCCAGGCGCCGGCCAGGACCAGGCGGCGGATCTCGCGGGCGTCCAGGACGCCCGGGAAGCGCCAACCGGCCTTCTCCAGGATCGGCACGACGCGCTGGCGCGCCGCCTGCTCCTCCGGCTCGCCTGGGCGCATGGGCCCGTCGACCACCGCTCCGACCGTCTCGCCGTTAGCGCCGACGCTCCAGGGATTGGCGCCCTGCTGCAGCAGGAATTCGGCGATGCGGAAGTTCTGCTGCTCGACCGCGAGACGCAGCGGCGTCGCGCCGCCGGCGTCATGCTCCTCGACCGGCGCGCCGTGGGCGACCAGCAGCCGCACCGCCCCCAGGGAGTTCAGGCCGACCGCCGCCTTCAGCGGCCAATAGGCGCCGTCAACCCGTCGGCCGGGGTCGGCCCCGGCCTTCAGCAGACGGTCTGCGAACCAGGGGTCGGTCGCCCGCAGGGCCAGGCTGAGCGGGATGGCGCCCGGCGCGCCGTCCGGCGACGCGCCAAAGGCCAGCAGGCGCTCCACCATCGGCTTGTCGCAGCGCGCGATCGCCAGGCTCAGCAGGTCGCCGTTCGGACCACCGCGCGTGGCGGCCAGTGTCTTGTCGACGGCCAGGCGGCGTTCGACGCCGGCGACATCGCCGTCCAGCACGGCGGACATCACCTCGCGCCCGGCCTGGCCGTGGTCGGCCGCCGCCAGCGCCTGGCGGGGATCGGGCAGAGCCGTGCCGCTCACGAAACACGCCGCCCCAGCCTGGTCCGCCATCACCATCGTCGCCATCAGGACGGCGAGCCTCAAGAGCATGAGAAAGGCCTCATCGGCCTAGTGGACCGCCGCGCGATAGGCCGCGTCAAGGCTGGAGATCAGCCAGGCGCGGCCATGCAGGTCGCCCAGCGAGGCGTCGTCGCCCGGCTGCCCCTCCGGCCCGACCGGCCGCAGCTGATGGCGGTCGCCGTAGGCGGCCGGCGCGTCGGCCAGCAGCGCGCCAAGGATCCCGCCGCCCAGGCCGCCGAACAGTCCGCCCAGCCCCGCGCCGATCCAGCGGTCGCCGCCGTCCTGGACCCGGCTCAGCGGGTCCCCGTCCAGATAGTAGGCGTCGACGTGCGGAGCGGCCGCGCCGTTCGCCCGCGCCGCCTCCAGGGTGTCGTCGCTGAGGCCGGCGGCGTTGAAGGTGTCGGCCTCCAGGCCGGACGCCACCGCCGCGGCCGAGGCCAGGCCGCCGCCCAGGGAATGGCCGGTCAAGGTGACGTCTTCGCCGGCCGTACGCAGGCGCTCGCCGATGACCAGGGCCTTGTCGTAGTGGCCGGAGTCCAGGCCCAGCCCCTGCTGGAAATTGTTGCGCCAATCCTCGGCGGTGGCCGAGCCCCGGAAGGCGACCACATAGCCGCCGTCCGTATTGGCGTAGACCCGGGCCCGGAAGCTGGAGCCGGACTCCTCCAGGTCGGTGGCGTCCAGGCCCAGCCGCGCCAGGTCGTCCTCGCCCGCCACATGCCAGCCGGCCGGTGGATTGGGCGTGTCGTTGTAGACGTCGTCGGCCAGCGCCAGGTGGACCTTGGCCCGGGCCAGCTCCTGGGCCTGGCCACCGGCGCTCGCCGCCACCGTGGCGTCAGCCTGGACCCGGGCCGCCGGCGCGACGCTGACCGGCGCTCGGGCGGTCGGCGCCGCCCAGTCGGCGGCGACGGACGCGTCGACGGAGGTCGCGGCGACCTGCGACTCTCGCGCCGCGCCGATCGCCGTCGTTGATCCGCTCTCGATGCGCATGACGCCTCCTTGGACCGGCAGGGGCTATGGGACGGTCAGATGCTGAAGGGCGGAACGTCGAACGCCTAGCTAGGGTCTTCCCTAGGCTAGGGTCTTCCCTAGTTATGCGGCGCGGTCGCGGGGCGTAGCGTTCGGGACGGTTGTCCGTGCGAGGAGCGTCCCCATGACCAGCGTGTCCCTGAACACCCAGGCCTCAGCGGCCGGCGGCGGGCGCTCCGGAGCCTCGGGGGACGAGCACCTGGTCAAGCCGGGCGAGACCCTGTCGGGCATCGCGGCGGAGCGCGGCGTGTCGCTGGACGCCCTGATCCGCGCCAACCCGCAGATCGTCAATCCCAACCTGATCCGCCCCGGCCAGGTCCTCGCCCTTCCAGCCGGCGGCGGCGAGCCCCGCTCGTATCGCGTGGCCGACGGCGACACCCTGTCGAAGATCGGCGAGACGCTCGGCGTCTCCTGGCAGGCGATCGCCCAGGCCAACCACCTGGCCAATCCGAACCTGATCCATGTGGGCCAGGAACTGCGCGTCCCGGGCGGCGGCGCGGCCCCCGTGCGGACGGAGACGACGGCCGCCTCTCCCGCCACCTTCGTCCAGACCCAGGCCGCAAACCGCCCCACGGGCGTCCTGCCCTCGACGGCGGGCCTCAGCGCCAGCCAGACGTACGAACTCTACGCCGGCTACGTGAACGCCTACGGCAGCGCGGAAGCCAAGGCCGACCTGGCCGCCGGCCGGCAAGTGATCCTGGGCCTGCGCACCGACACCGCCGTCAACGTCAACGGGGGAAAGGGCGCCTATGACGACCGCGTCGTGGTGCTGCAGGCGAACGCGTCCGGCGGGACGGTGACGGAGTTCTCGGCCAATACCGAGCCCTCCAGCCAGTACGACGGCCGCTTCGGTTCGGATTTCAACGGCGACGGCCGCCTGGAACTGGGCCGCATGGCCGAGGGCACGGTCAGCTTCCGGAAAAGCCGCAGCGACAGCCTGGGCGACGTGCTACGGCCGACGGGCCCGCTCGGCGTCGAACGCGACACCAACCACGACGGCCGGATCGACGCCAGCGACCCGCGGGGCAAGGGCCAGAGCACCGACAACTCGTTCCTGTTCCATGCCGGCGGGAACGGCAACACCGGCTCGGCCGGCTGCCAGACCCTAAAGCCTGGCGACTTCCGTACATTCTGGAACGGGCTGGGCGACCAGAAGACCTTCAACTACGTGCTGGTGGACGTCGACCGCCACGCAGCGCCCGGCGGCGCCACGCCCGTCCAGCCCGTGTCCAGGGACAACGTCCAGCTGGGCGCGTTGTCCGAGCGGTACGAGACCGGCGGGCGCGGCCCCGGCACGGTGTCGTCGGGCGCCGGCGACCCGGGCGGGGTGTCCTACGGCAGCTACCAGTTGGCCGGAAACCTGGGGCGGCCGCAGCAGTTCCTGGCCAACGAGGGCCGGGCGTGGGCGGCGGAGTTCGGCGCCGCCAGCCCGGGCTCGGCCAGCTTCACGGCGACCTGGAAGGCGATCGCGGCGCGCGAGCCCGAGGCGTTCAAGGCCGCCCAGCACGCCTACATCCAGCGCACCCATTACGACGTCCAGGTCGCGCATGTGCAGGCGGCCACGGGGCTGGATCTTGCGACCCGCTCGGCGGCCCTGAAGGACGTGGCCTGGTCGACCTCGGTGCAGCATGGGCCGGAGACCAACGCCATCGTCAAGGCGATGGCCAGGGTCGAGGCGCAGGGGGTCTCGCCGTCGGATGGCCAGGCCTATGACCGGGCGCTGATCAACGCGATCTATGACGAGCGCGGCAAGCGCGACGCCAGCGGCGGCCTGGCCTATTTCACCAGCTCTTCAGCCCAGGTCCAGGCCTCGGTCGCCGCCCGGTTCGGCGACGAGCGACGCGACGCCCTGGCCATGCTCGATCGATGAGCATCGCGTGAGAACCCCTGGGACCTCGCCGCGTTGTCGCGTCATGCCCCGTCGCCTGTTTCCCCTGCTTGTCCTTGCCCTGGCCCTGGCCGGTTGCGAGCGCCCGGCGGCGGCGGTCGCTTCCCCCCCGCCTGACGCCGCCGCCGGATCCGCTCCCCGGCAAGCGTCGAACGCCAAGGCTTCGCCCGCTGGAACCTACGCCATGCAGGGCGATCGGCGGGCGACCTTGACCCTCGCTCCGGCCGACGACGAATGGCGCGTCAGCCTCAAGGGCGGCGCCAGCGCAGCGGACGGCGCCGCAGCAGCGGCCGACTGCGAGATCGAAGCCCAGGGGCCGCTGGACGGCCAGACGATCGAGGCCAGGGTCGTGCCGTTCGAAGGGACCGACCTGTCGGTCAGCGCCCAGGACCTGGCCGCGCGCCCCGCCGGCGTGAAGGTCCACCTTGGTCCGCAAGGCGCGATCGTCAGCACCGACTTCCAGGGTTGCGGCGTCGGCGCCGACCTTTCGGGCCGCTACGCCCGCGCCGGCGCCGCCCCCAAAGGCGCCGCCGCCCTGCGGCCGGGCGCCTCGATCGCCGATCTCCGCGCCGCCTATCCGGACGCCCGGCTGGAGATCGTCGAGGGTTATCCCTGGGCGCGCTTCGCCATGCGGCAGGGCGGCCGCCCGACCGCGCTCCTGACCTTCGACGGCGAGAACGAGGAGCTGGCGGACGGGCGCAACAGCCTGCAGGCCATCGGCGCCGTGGTCGGCTGGGACGCGCTCAAACCGGCCGTGCGGGTCACCAAGGTGGAGGCGGTGAAGTCATGATCCGTCCGGTCGAACGCACCGCCAGCGCCGAGTTCTCCACCGCCTCACCGTCGACGACGGCCGCGCGGGCCGGGGTGGCGCGGCTGGCGCTGGAGGCGATGGCCACCATCGCCGGCGCGGCTCTGGTCGATCCCCTGCGCGGCGGAGATCGCGCCGGCGCCCTGGCCCAAACCTGGTCCGAACACGGACAGAGCAGCATGGCCCAGGTCGGCGGCGACCTGCGCACCCTGGCCGCCCAGAGCGGCCAGACCGTGGCCGGGCGTCTGTCGGCCACCTCGCCCGTCGACGCGGGCCGGATCGAGCGCGTGCTGGCCGACTTCGCCCGCGAGTTGCGCGCCCAGGCGATCGACAGGCCGCACATGACGCCGGCGGCCCTGGTCGAGCCGCTGATGCGGGCCATCGCCGCCGGCCTGCAGCGCGAGCCCGCCCCCGGCGCCGCGCGCGCCGACGCCGTGGAGCAGTTCGTGCGGATCATCGACGGCGCGACCCAGGACCTGCGCGGCGGGGCTAGCTAGCCTTGACGAAGCCTTGGTTCGTCAAGCGCAGCCTTCGCAGGTCGACACCCATTTCGTTACGGAACCGCGCGACCGCCGCATCCCCGAGCCGCTGTTGCATCACCCGGTCGTCTCGCTCCACGGCGTCGACATAGGCCGCCTGCTGGACCAGAAAGTTCAACATCAAGGTTTCGGCGAATTCCTGGCGGCCAGGCTCGTCCACGTGCGCGAAGGCCGGGACGACCAGCCTGATGGACTCAAGCCTTGGCCTCCGTCGCGGGCGAGGTCGCGTCGGTGCGGGTCAGATTCGCCAGGGCCGCGGCGGGTCGGTCCAGCTTGTCGTGGAAGGCCAGGGTGCGATCCATCTGGGCCTGGCTGCGCATTTCGGTCCACCACTGATCATGGATGGCGGCCTGGAAATTGCCGTTGGTCTTCTCCGAACGGGTCTCGATCGCGGGATCGGCGACGGTGTCCGCCGTGTCCTCGACCACCCCGACGGTGTCGTCGACCGCCCCCCCGACGCCCTCCAGCAGGCCGCCCAGGCCTTCAGCGAGCAGCGCCCCCTCGAGCGCGCCGCGCTGGGCGGGCGGCAGGGTCCGCAGCGCGGCGGCCGTCTGCGCGGGACCAGCCTCGGCGAAGGCCGCGCGATCCAGTTGGCCGCCTTGCTGGAAACGGTCAACGGCGTCGTCGAGACGGGTGTCGCGAACCGGGGCGGCGGCTGCGCGGCCTGGGCCGGACAGGTCTTGGACGTTCATGGCGGTGGCCTCCTGGTCCCACCCTGCGCCGAACGGCTCGGCGCGGCTATTGAGGTTTTCCCCAGCGGGCGCTTCAGCGCGCGAAGCCGGCCGGGGTCAGCTTCAACTGGCGCAGGTCGATGTTCATCTCGCTACGGAATCGCGCCACCGCCGCGTCTGAAAGCCGCCGGCTCAGGCTCTTGTCGCCCTTGGCCGTGGCGTCCGAAAAGGCCGAGCCCTGGGCGACGAAATTGTACATGAAAACCTCCGCCATCTCCTGCTTGGCGTTGTCATCGAGACGCGCGAACTGCGGGTTGGAGCCGAGCGCTCTATAGACCTGGCCCCGGACAGCCTGGACCTGGGTGCGGTCGGTGAAGGGCACGTTGTTGGCGATCTGCCAGTTCTGCACCCAGTAGGCGGCCATCGCGTCGGCCACGTCGCCGCGGCGCAGGCCATCGACCGAGACGTGCTTTTCCCAGGCGCCCAGCAGGTCATTCTGCTGGACCGCTTGGCGCAGGCGAGGGCCGTTGGCGGGGTCGGTCTTGGCTACGAAGTCGGCGAACTGGCCCTTGACCCGGGTGGTGACCGCCGGCGAGGCGCGGTAGCGGGTGTTGACCGACACGGCCTGCCGCGACGCCGACAGCCCGGCGGCGGCGCTGGCGGAGCCGCGACGCGTGCTGGTCCCGCCGCCGCGCGCGGTGTTGCCCAGCACGTTGTTCATCTGGCCGACGGCCATCATGGACGAGCCGAAGTCGATGTACTGGCTGCCGATACTGGGGAAATCCTGTGCCGCGGCGGGAAGGCCCACGGCCAGCACAATGGCGCTGAGGGCGGGAACAAGGCAGCGTTTCATCCGGCTTTTCTCCAGTTTTTTCCAACCCTGACGTGCAATATTGACAACAAAACGACAGGCAGTCCAAGGACCGCCTGTCTTTCTGTACTGTGAAGCTTAAGCTTAACCCTTGCGGGCCAGGGCAGAGCCGGCTTCGCCGATGGACTTGATCGAGTTGTTCAGCGCCTGGCTGACCATGTTCATTTCCTGGCCCAAAGCCTGGATCTCGGCGGTCAGCTGGCCATACTTCGAGTCCTTGGAGTCCAGACCGCCCAGCTGATCGGTCTTGGCCTTCATCTGACCCATCTTGTTGTCCATGACCTTGCCCAGGGCCTTGGCCAGGGCGACCAGGAAGCTGTCGCCCTTGGTCGACTTGGCTTCGCCGCCGTCGCGGACCTGGTCGAGGATCGAACGGGTCCAGCTTTGGGCCACGTCCTCGGCGGTGCGCTGCAGGTCACCCTGCTGCTGCGGGTTCAGGTTGAAGGCGTCGCCCGCGTTCTGCACGGCCTCCGTCAGGCTCTGGGCCGCGCCGCCCGGATTGCCGCTGGCGGCCTGGAACACGCCTTGCGCCATGTCGATCACGCCTTGCGGCAGGCCCAGTTGCTGGCCGACCTGCTGGATCACCTGACTGGCGACCGAGCTGATGATCTGCTGGAAGATCGACTGGAAGGCCAGCGAGGTGCCGCCCGTCAGGGCCGCGAGGGCGACGGTGCTGAACAGGCTGCCGACGTTGAGACCGCCGCCGCTGAAGATACCGGACATGATTGGGACTCCGCGATGTGAATCTGGCGCCTTGGGTCTGCCTGGCGCTCATCGCCGTGACCTGGCGATAGAAGACAACCATTCCGCGCCGTCCGTCAGAAGTCGGGGCGTTCCCTAGCTAGGGTTTTCCCTATCAGCTGGCGCATCGCCATGGAGGGTTGGGCCGCGCGCCGACGGGCCAGCTCGGCGGCGGTCGCTTCGGCCGCCAGTTCCTCGGCCGTGCGGGTCCGCCGGTCCAGGACGGTGATCTGACCGGCCGTGACCCCCAGCAGGAACACCTCGTCGCGATAGGCCACCAG
Source organism: Caulobacter sp. Root1472 (assembly GCF_001426985.1). Classification (NCBI taxonomy): domain Bacteria; kingdom Pseudomonadati; phylum Pseudomonadota; class Alphaproteobacteria; order Caulobacterales; family Caulobacteraceae; genus Caulobacter; species Caulobacter sp. Root1472. The sequence goes on from NZ_LMFX01000015.1 coordinate 112,930, forward strand.
GGTCAGACGCTCGCGCTGGCCCACCGGCAAGGCGCGCAGGTAGCGGATCTGGTCGTCGCTGGGCGCGCCGGCCTGCAGGCGCTTGAGCAGCTTGAGGGAGAAGAACGCCAGGCCCAGCACGATGGCCAGGGCGACGGCGACGGTCAGCAGTTCGAGCAGCGCGCTGGCGAGGTTCACGTAGGCTCCTGATCAGGCCGGAAGCCGCCCTCCGGCGGCGGCGGGAAGGTGGGGCCCGAAGCGGCGTCGTCCGGGCCGGAACGCGCCTCGCCGGGCGAAGGTTCAGTCGCCGCCTCCTCGCGCAGGCGGCGGGCCCAGAGGATGACCTCGGCGACGGCGGCGAACAGGTCCTGCGGGATGATGTCGTCGACGGCGACCTTGTCGCGCAGGGCTCTCGCCAGCTCGACATTGCGGATGATCGGCACGCCGCCGGCCTCGGCCGCCTCGCGCATGGCCTGGGCGATCAGCCCCTCGCCCTTGCCCAGCAGCACCGGCACGGCGTGTTCGGCCGGATCGTAGGCCAGGGCGCAGGCGATGTGGGTGGGGTTGACCACCAGCACCGAGGCGTCGCGCGCCGCCTGCACCGCGTTCTGCTGCGCCCACTCCTGGTGCAGTTGGCGGCGATGGGCCTTCACGTGCGGGTCGCCCTCGGAATCCTTCATCTCCTGGCGGATGTCGCGCCGGCTCATCCGCATCTTCTTGGTGAACGAGAACTTCTGGTAGGCGAAGTCCAGCATCGACACGAACAGGAACACCCCCACCGTGCCGGCCAGGAGTTGGAACGTCAGTCCGCCATAGGCGGCCAGCGCGCCGTCGGCCTCGCCGGTCGGGACGGCCATCAGCTTGTCGAAGGCGGCCGCGGCGACGATCCAGGTCAGCACCACCAGCAGCAAGGTCTTGGCCAGCGACTTGACCACCTCGAACAGGTTGTCGGTGTTGAACATCCGCTTGAACCCCTCGCCGGGGTTCATGTGCGACATCTTCGGGCTCATCTTTTCCAGCGTGAAGACCGGCCCGACCTGGGCGAACTCGGCCAGCATGCCGAAGATCGCGATGGGCAGCAGCAGCATCGCCGTGATGGACACGAAAGCCTTTCCCGCGGCGGCCCTGGCGATCGGCCAAACTTCGGCGAATGGGCGGTCCATGACGGCGAAGATCTCGTCGAACAGCCCGCCCAGCCGGTCCAGCGTGACGCCGGCCACCATCAGCCCCAGCAGCAGCCAAGCCCCCAGGACCGCCGTCGAGGTGACGTCCTTGCTCTTGGGGACATCGCCTTTCTTGCGGGCGTCGGACAGCCGCTTGGGTGTCGGTTTTTCGGTCTTGTCACCGCCGTCATTCTTCTCAGCCATAGCGTGTGCTCATGAAGAAACGCCGGTCCTTGACCGTTGATCGGCCTATGAATTTAACGAGTTCATATCCAAATGGGGCAGAAAGATGACAACCTTAGCCATAGATGATGGAGAGCTTAAGCTTGGATTATCTGGCCATTATATCAGTATACCGCGCTTAAAAATTGTCATGAATGCGCAGTTGACAGGTCAGACAGCCTAAAGTTAACCTTTAATTCGTTGGGAGAACAGACGGGGCGCTACACGAGGGGACCAATATATGCGCAAGTTCTGCGTAGCGCCGACTATTGCCTGTTTAATATTGATTTCATCAGGCCCAGCACTTGCTTATGAATGCGAGACCGCGGACGGGCTGAAATTCAGCTCGACCCAGGCGCTCAACGAGAAGTTTTCCTTGGCGCTGGCCGATTGCAGGGTTGAAACTCAACCAACGGCGGCATCCGAACAGCTCAGGCTCTATGATGCGCCCATCACAGCGACGGCCGTGATCTCTGCGGGCCGGATGGCGCCGATGCCGACCGTGGTCGCCTCGCGAGGGCTGGCGGGAACCGCGCTCTACGCCAGCCAGACCGCCGCGGTGGCCCGCGACTACGACATCGACCCGGACCTGCTGCGCGCCGTCATGCACGTGGAATCGCGAGGCAACGCCGCCGCGGTCTCGCCCAGGGGCGCGCGCGGCTTGATGCAGATCATGCCCGCCACCGCGCGGCGCTTCGGGGTCCGCGAGCCGCTGGTTGAGCTCAGCGACCCGATGATCAACATCCGCACCGGCGCCGCCTATCTGAAGAACCTGCAGCACCGCTTCGGCAACAATCTGGAGCTGGTGCTGGCGGCCTATAACGCCGGCGAGGGCGCGGTCATCAAATACGGCCTGAAGACCCCGCCCTATCGCGAGACCCAAGGCTACGTAACCAGCGTCATGGGCCACTACCGCACCCTCGTCTCGGCGCGCGGCAGCCAGTAGGCGGGACGAAGGGCCGAAGCGATGAGCGTCGAATCCTACCTCAAGCGCCTGCAGCGCCGTCCCGACCAGGGCCTGGTCGCGCGGTTCAGCGACCTGTTCCTGGTCGCCGGCGTCGTGGCCATCGTCGGGTTGATGATCCTGCCCCTGCCGGCCCTGGCGCTGGACACCCTGGTGGCCGTCAACATCTGCTTTGGCGTGATGCTGCTGCTGGTGGCGATCTACATCTCGACCATCGTCGAGTTCTCGGTCTTTCCCAGCCTGCTGCTGATCACCACCCTGTATCGGCTGGCCCTGTCGATCGCCACCACGCGGATGATCCTGATCGAGGGCCACGCCGGGCACATCATCGACACCTTCGGCACCCTGGTGGCCGGCGGCAACCTGGTGGTCGGGCTGGTGGTGTTCCTGATCATCACCGTCGTGCAGTTCATCGTCATCGCCAAGGGCGCCGAGCGGGTCGCCGAGGTGGCCGCCCGGTTCAGCCTGGACGCCATGCCCGGCAAGCAGCTGTCGATCGACAGCGACCTGCGCTCGGGCATGATCGACAAGGACGAGGCCAAGCGTCGCCGCCGCGTCCTGGAGATGGAAAGCAAGCTGCACGGCAGCCTCGACGGGGCGATGAAGTTCGTGAAGGGCGACGCCATCGCCAGCATCATCATCGTGGTGATCAACCTGCTGGGCGGCCTGGCCATCGGCATGATCCAGCAGGGGCTGGAGTTCGGCGCGGCGATCCACAAGTACTCGATCCTGACCATCGGCGACGGCATGGTCACCCAGATCCCGGCCCTGCTGGGCGCCATGGCCGCCGGCCTGATCGTCACCCGCACCACCGACGAGGACAGCGACAGCCATCTGGGCGACGCCGTGCGCCGGCAGTTCGCGGCCAAGCCCCGCGTGTTCCTGGTGTCGGGCGGCATCTGCTGGCTGATGGCCTTGATTCCGGGCTTCCCGGCCCCGGTGTTCCTGCTGCTGGGCGGGGTGGGCCTGGTCACCGGCGCCCTGCTGGACGTCGACCTGCGATCCAGGCTGACCAAGCGGTTCCTGCCCGGCCGCATCCTGGCCGACGAGACTAAGGCCCCGCCGGTCGCCGCCCAGACGCGAACCCTGGACGCCCAGCCCATAGTGCCCCTGCTGCTGGAACTGGACGGCGACGGCGTGCGCCGCCACGAGGGCGCGGTCCTGGCCCGGGCGCTGGAGGAGGTGCTCGAGAGCTTCGAGGTCCGGCTCGGCGTCGCCCTGCCCCGCGCCTCGTTCCACTACGGCGATCCCGCCGGTCCGGCCCGCTGGCGGCTGCTGGCCTTCGAGGCTCCGATCGGCGCGGGCCAGCTGGCGGACCCGTCGGATCTGGCCGCCCTGCAGGAGGCCGTACGTCAGGCCCTGCGCCGCAACACTGGCCTGTTCGTCGGCATCCAGGAGGCCAGCACCCTGCTGAACCGGGCCGGCGCCGACTATCCCGAGGTGGTCAAGGAAGCCGCCCGCGCCCTGCCCCTGGCCCGCATCGCCGAGGTCCTGCGCCGCCTGGCCGAGGAAGAGGTCCCGCTGCGGAACCTGCGCGACATCCTGGAATCCCTGGCCGACGCCGGCCAGCGCGAGAAGGATCCGTTCGCCCTGACCGAGTTCGCGCGGGTCGCCCTGCGCCGCCAGATCAGCCACCGCTACGCGCCCGACGGCGCCCTGCGTGCGGTCGTGCTGGAGCCGCCGCTGGAACAGCACCTGCGCGAGGCCATCCGCACCGGCGGCGGCGCCCAGCAGCTGGCGCTGGATCCGGAGATGTCGCGCCGGATCACCGACGCCATCCTGGCCAAGGTGGACGACACCCAGGCGCCGGTCCTGCTGGCCGCCATCGACCTGCGCCGGCATGTGCGCAAGCTGATCGAGCCCCCCCGCTTCGACCTGGGCGTGCTGTCGTTCCACGAACTGCTGCCTACCCTGAAGCTCGAGATCGCCGGTCGCGTCGCCTTCCCGCGCGAGCCGCTGACCGTCGTGCCGAACGATCCTGAACCGCCCCAAACCGCGCCGGCGGCGGCCTGAACCTGGAGACGGAATGCGCCTACGACCGGACTACGCCACCGCTTCCCGCTGTTCCTGGCGAAAGACCTTGCTCGCCGCCGGCCTCGGCGCCGCCCTGCTGATGCCGCCGCTCGCCGCCGTCGCCGGTGAGGTTCCCCTGGGCGCGCGCACGGTGGACCTGACGGCGCGCGAACAGCCGATCAGCCAGTTCCTGCAGAACTTCTACAGCCAGGTCGGCGTGCCGGTGGTGATCTCGTCCTCGGTGGCTGGCACGATCAACGGCGTCTTCAAGGGTCCGGCCGCCAAGATCGACGCCGACGTCTCCAAGGCCTTCGACCTGGTGACCTATTACGACGGCGGCGCGGCCTATGTGTACACCGCCTCGCAGCTATCCAGCCGCAGCTTCCCGATCTCGGCGTCGGCGTCGCGGCGGGTGGACCGGGCGGCCCGGCAACTGGGCATGCTGGACAGCCGCAACACCCTGCGCGCCACCGGCGACATGCTGCTGGCGTCGGGCGCGCCGCGCTTCCTGCAGCAGATCGACGAGTTGGCCCGCGGCGGGGTCCAGGCCGAGGCGGCTTCGCCGACCCTGCAGTACCGGGTGTTCTACCTGCGCTACGGCTGGGCCGACGACGTGAACCTGACGGTGGGCTCCAAGCAGGTGACCATTCCCGGCGTCGCCTCGATCGTGCGGTCGCTGGTCAATTCCGATCCCAACGAACGCGCCGGGGCCAGCGCCCGCAGCGAGAACCTGGTCCCGGCCGCCGTCCAGGGCCTGCGCGGCCAGGGCCTGGCCACCCTGGGCACGCCCAATCCGGCGGGCCCGGGCTACGCCAACGACCAGGGCACGCTGGGCATGCCCCTGGCCAACGAGCAGACCGGCGTCTACTCGCCGCAGAACCCGGTCCGGATCCAGGCGGATTCGCGCCTCAACGCCGTCATCGTCCGCGACGTGGCCGAGCGGATGTCGGCCTATGAGGAACTGGTCCGCGCCCTCGACGTCGAGCCGCAGCTTCTGGAGATCGAGGCGGCGATCATCGACATCGACACCACCAAGGCCCGCGACCTGGGCGTGAACTGGCGGTTCGACGACGGCAACGGCGGCGTCCAGTTCGGCCGCGGCCCCAACGCCCCGGCCGGCCTGGAAGACAGCAACCTGGTCCGCGGCAATACCTCGCCCAAGTCGGCCGCCGGCCTGGTGGCCTCGACCATCATCGGCAACGGCGACTACTTCTCGGCGCGGCTGAACGCCCTGGAGACCGAGGGCGTGGCCCGGGTGGTCTCGCGTCCGCAGATTGTCACCCTGTCGAACGTCGAGGCGGTGTTCCAGAACACGCGCGACTTCTATGTCCGCCTGGCCGGCGAGCGCGACGTGGACCTGTTCAACGTCAGCAGCGGCACCACCCTGCGAGTCACGCCGCACGTCACGCGCGACAACAACCAGACCCGGATCCGCATGCTGGTCAGCATTGAGGACGGGGCCCTGACCAACGCCAGCGTCGACAACATCCCGGTGGTCAGGCGCTCGGCCTTGAACACCCAGGCCCTGATCGTCGAAGGCCAGAGCCTTCTGCTGGGCGGCATGACCGTACAGTCCGACACCAACGACTCCACCAAGATCCCGGTGCTGGGCAGCATTCCGGGCCTGGGGAACCTGTTCAAGGTGCAGTCGCGCAGCAGCGGCCGCGTCGAGCGGATGTTCCTGATCACGCCGCGCCTGGCCTCGATCGGCGCGGCGCGGTCCACCACCCAGGCGGGCCTGCGCTACGACGCCCCGGCGTCGGGCTTCGAGAACGCTCCCCTGCCTTCGGCCCCGCCCCTGCCCGTCGACCGCAAGAAGCCGCCCCGCGCGGCCAGGACCAGTCGCGCGACCCAGCCTCCCGCCCCACCGCCGGCGCCGCCCGCCAGCGGCACGATGCAACCCATCCCCAACCCGAGTTAGGCGCCATGTTCGACACAGCCCTCGAAACCTCCTCGGAAACCCTCGTCCTCAAGGTGCTGGCCGGTCGCGTGCGGGGCGCCTCAGCTCCGCTCGGCGATGGCGAGCCGGTGGATCTTGGCCACGGCTTCGACGCCGACATCGTGCTGCGCGATCCCAGCGCCAAGGGGATCCGCGCGCGGCTGACGGCGCGAGAGGACGCCGCCGACCTGGAGATCCTGGAAGGCCGCGCCGAGATGCTCGGCCACGTCCTGGCCGCGCCATCCCGGGCCGTGCTGCCGTTCTACGTGCCGCTGCTGATCGGCGACAACGCCGTCGCCATCGGCCTGGAGGACAGTCCTCGCTGGGCCGAGGCCGAGCGGCTGCTGACCACCGCCCCGCCCAGCGCGGCCCACGAGGTCGCCGATGTCGACCACGATTATGGCGAGACGGTCGCCCGCCGGCTGTTCGACCGCGCCGTGGCTGTCGTGCGCGGCACGCCGCACCTGGTGCCTGGCCTGGTGTTCGGCGCCGCCCTGGCCTGCGTGACCTACGCCGCCGCCAACGCCCCGATCTGGGGCGGCCCGCACGCCAGCGCCAGTCAGGTCCATGCCCTGCTGCGCGAGGAAGGCTACGGCGCCCTGGCGGTCAAGCCGGGCGAAGGCGACAAGCTGGTGATCGCCGGGGTGCTGAACCGCGAGGCCGACAAGGACCGGCTGCGCCAGATCGTCGACGCCCGCGAGGTGCCGGCCCGTATCGAGGTGCAGACCAGCGAGTCCCTGGCCCAGAACGTCGAGGACGTGTTCATGGCCAACGGCCTTGCCGCCACCGCCCGGCCCAACGGCTTGGCGCGGGTGCAGGTGCAGGTCACCGGCGCCGCCGAAGAGGTCGCCAAGGTGGAGAAGGTGGCGCTGGCCGACGTCCGCGGCCTGCGCGGCCTGGACATCTCGCGCGTCGACGGCGGCGGCGACCGCTTCGGCAAGGTGTTCGACGAAGGTCCCGGCAAACGGGTGGTGTCGGTGGTCGGCGGCGACGCCGGCTACGTCGCGACCGCCGACGGGGCCCGCTACTTCGCCGGATCCATGCTGCCGACGGGCGACCGCATCGTCGCCGTCGAAAGCCAGGCGGTCACCGTCGAGAAGGGCGGCGCCCAGACCAAGCTGATGTTCTGAAATCAACCCGAGAAGGAGAACAACCATGGCCGACGAAATCCAGGGGTTTGGCAACCTCTCCCTGGCCTCCACGCTCCAGGGCACGAACAACAAGAACCGTCCCGGCACCTGGTTCGAGGCCATGGCCCACGCCTGGGGTCAGACGCTTGACGCCCAGGCGGTCAAGATCACCGAACTGGCCGACCAGATCGGCCCTGGCGGCGAGGACAAGCCCTCGGTCATGGCCATGCTCACGGCCGAGAGCCTGCGCATGAACTTCATGGCCAATTCTGAATCCACCTCGGTCGACAGCGTCGGCCGGGCCCTCGAAACCATGGCCCGCAAGAACTAGCGGTCCTCCAGTCGAAAGAGACGTCATGTCCTTCGATCCCGTTTCGGCGGCGGCCCTGGTCGCCCCGCAGGAAGCCCAGGTCACCCAGGTCGGCTACGGCGCGACCATGACCGACGCGGTCCAGTTCCAGAACGCCCTGCACGTGGCCGGGGCCCAAGCCCCGTCGGGGCTTGGCGGCCCCGAAGCCCTGGCCCCGGCCATGAAGGGCATCTTCAACCAGCTGGAATTCGTCAACGGCCAGGCCTCGAACCTGGCGGCCCACGCCAAGGCGGCCGAGGCCAAGGGCGCGGCGATCACGCCCGGCGAGATGATCGGCCTGACCGTCCAGTGCCACGAGTTCATGTTCAACTGCCAGCTGACCTCGAACATCGCCAACCGCACGTCCGATGGCCTGCAGCAGCTGTTCCGGCAGCAAGCCTAGGAGGCGAACATGCGCAGGAGCCTCCTGGCCGTCCTGGCCGCCACATCCCTGCTCCTCTCGGCCTGCGCCGAGAAGGAGCTCTACGGCGACCTCTCCGAACGCGAGGCCAACGAGATGGTCGCCGTGCTGCAGAACGCCGGCGTCTCGGCCGCCAAGAGCACCAAGGACGGCAAGGTCTGGACCCTGAAGACCCGACCCGAGCAGTTCTCGTCCGCCGTGGCCGTGCTGCACGACCAGGGCTATCCCCGCGACAAGTTCGAGAGCCTGGGCGACGTCTTCAAGAAGGAGGGCTTCGTCTCCTCGCCGATGGAGCAGCGGGCCCGGCTGATGTACGGCCTCAGCCAGGAGCTGAGCCAGACCATCTCGTCGATCGATGGCGTGGTCCAGGCCCGGGTCCACATCGCCGTGCCCGAGGCCGATCCGCTGGCCGAGACCCAGAAACCGTCCTCGGCCTCGGTGTTCATCCGCCACAATCCTGACGTCGATCTGTCGGGGCAGGTGGGGTCGATCAAGGCGCTGGTCACCAATTCGATCGAGGGCCTGCCCTACGACAAGGTGACGGTGGTGATGTTCCCGGCCCGGCCGGTGATGACCCAGGCCCAGCCCTCGGCCGTCAAGTCCCTGACCGTGCCCGCCATCGCCGTGGTGCTGGCCGTGGGCGGGGTGGCCGCCTACCTACTGACCCGCCGTCCGAAGAAGAAGCCCCGGCCCCGCCTGCGCGCGGTCGAGACCGAGAGGCCGGCGGCATGAGCGGCGCGGACGCCCGAGCCCGGATCGTCGCCCGGGCGCGCGTGCTCGACGCCGCCGGCGCGCCGGCCGGCCTCGCGGTCGACCTGGGCGCCCGGGCGCGGCGCCTGTCGCGCCGGCTGGCCGAGCGCGCGGGGCGCGGCTGCGCCCCCGCCGTGGATTTCGCCGACATCGCCGCCCTGCCCGACTGGGCGTCCTGGCCAACCGAGCGCCGCGACCTGTTCGTCCACCTGGCCGGCGCCATGGCTTGCGCCCCGGCTCTGCGCCGCACGATCGACGGCCGCGTGCTGGCCCGCCTCGCGCGCCGACTGGGCGAGGCGACGCTGGACGCGGTGCTGGCCACGCCGGCCGGCCTGATCCCGCCCTCGCCCTGCGACACGGCCCTGGCCAGCGACGCCGGCCTGCGGGACCTGGGCGCGGCGGTGCTGCTCTCCGAACTCGCGGACCGCCCAGCCCTGTCGGTCCGCCTGGCCCACCTGCTGGACGCCCAGCCCTGGCCGTTGCCGGCCGCCGTCGGCCAGGCCGCCCTGCATGCGGCGCGCGGAAGCCTGCTGGCGCTCGAGGCCGGCGCCATGGAGGCCGCCGCATGAGCTATCTGCTGCTCGCCTCCGCCCCCTCCGCGGCCCTGCTGACCGACGATCCGATCCTGCGCCGCGAAGACGTCGCCCGTCTGACCCAGGCCGCCGAGATCGTCGCCAGTCTGGAAGACCACCGCCAAGCCGCCCGCGACGCCGCGGTCGCCGAGGGTTTCGCCCACGGTCGCACCGAGGGCGCCGCCAAGGCCGCTCGCGAGACCGCCGAGACCCTGGCCGGCGTGCACAACGCCTTGCAGGCCGAACGGGCTCGCCTGCGCGCCTCGTCCGCCGCCCTGGCCCTGGATATCGTCCGTCGCATCGCCGCCGGCCTCGCGCCCGAGGACGTGTTGGCCGCCCTGGCCGAGCAGGCCGCGCGCGACCTGCTGCCGGAAGAGCCGATCGGCGTCCGCGTCGCCCCCGAGGCGGTCGGCGCCGTAAGCCGTCGCCTGTGGCCGATCGGGGCGCGGATCGAGGTGCACGGCCACCCCGACCTGGCGGCCGGAGACTGCGTGCTCGACACCCCGTCGGGCCGCACCCACGCCGGGCTCGAAGTCCAGTTGAAGGCGCTGGAGTCGGTGTTCGCCGCCCGCGACGAGGCCGCCGCATGAACGCGCCCGACGCCATCCTGCGCGACGCCCTGCGCCACGCCCGCACCGTCGAGCGACGCGGCCGGGTGGTCCAGGCTTTCGGCACCACGATCCGCGCCACGGGCCTGAACGCCCGCATCGGCCAGGAGTGCGAGATCGTCGACCGCGCCAGCGGCGGCCGCGTGAAGGCCCAGGTGGTCGGGTTCCAGGACGGCGCGGCCATCCTGACGCCCCTGACTCGACTGGAGGGCCTGTCGATCGACGCCGAGGTGCTGGCCGGCTCGCGCCGCAGCGAGATCGGGGTCGGCGACGGCCTGCTGGGCCGAGTGCTGGACGCCCATGGCGAGCCGCTGGACGGCCTGGGCCCGATCGCCGGCCCGCTGCGTCCGCAGGCGGTCTATGGCGAGGCGCCCAATCCCCTGGCGCGCTCGCCGATCGACAGCGTGTTCGCCACCGGCGTGCGCAGCGTCGACACGATGCTGACCACCGGCGAGGGGCAAAGGGTCGGGGTGTTCGCCATGGCCGGCGGCGGCAAGTCGACCCTGCTGGGCATGTTCGCCCGTCACGCCCAGGCTGACGTCAACGTCATCGCCCTGATCGGCGAACGCGGGCGGGAGGTGCGCGAGTTCCTTGACGACTGCCTGGGTCCCGAGGGTCTGGCGCGCTCGGTGGTGATCGTCTCGACCTCCGATCGACCCGCCATGGAGCGGGTGCGCGCCGCCCATGTGGCCACCGCCATCGCCGAGGGCTTCCGGGCTCGGGGCCTGAAGGTCATGCTGCAGATGGACAGCGTCACCCGCTTCGCCCGCGCTCTGCGCGAGATCGGCCTGTCGGTGGGCGAGCCGGCGGTGCGCCGGGGCTTCCCGCCGTCGGTCTTCGCCGAACTGCCGCGCCTGTTCGAACGGGCGGGCGCGGCCGAGGGCGGCGCGATCACCGCCTTCTACACCGTGCTGGTCGAGGATGAGGACGGCGGCGACCCGGTCGGCGAGGAGGTCCGGTCGATCCTGGACGGCCACATCTACCTGTCGCGCAAGCTGGGCCAGGCCGGCCACTATCCGGCGATCGACATCGCCGCCAGCCTCAGCCGGGTCTTCCCGCGCGTGGCCTCGGCCGAGCACCAGGCCCAGGCCGCCAGTGTGCGCGGCTGGATGGCCAAGTACGCCGACATCGAGTTCCTGCTGCAGATCGGCGAGTACAAGGCCGGCGGCGATCCGCTGGCCGATGTCGCCATCGCCAGGCGGCCGGCGATCGAGGCGCTGCTGCGCCAGAGCCCGCACGAGCGCATCGCCCTGGCCGACGCCCTGGCGACCCTGGCCGAGACCGTCGCATGAACCCGCGCCGTCAGCTGGACATCCTGACTCCCGTCGTCCGGCTGCGTGAGCGGCGGGTCGAGGTCGCGCGCCTGGAAGCGGTCGCGGCCCGTGACGCCCTGGCGACCGCCGAGGCGGCCCTGGCCGTCCGCGACCGCGCCATCGCCGCCCACGACGCGGCCCTGGCCCGCCTGGACGCCTGGTTCGCTGAAGGCCTGTCCGGCTCCGCCGCCATGGTCGAGACCGCCCTGGCCCGCCGCGAGATGGTGGTCGAGGCCCGGGCACGCGACCTGGATCTGCGCGAACACGAAAGCGTCGCCGTCCATAGGACGCAAGAGACCCTGGACGCCGCCCTGCGCGTGCTGGTGCGCGCCCAGGGCCGGTTCGAGGCGATGAGCGGCCAGCGCGACCGCGCCCGCTCGGCGCTGCTGGCCCGGCGCGACGAGCGCCAGCAGCAGGAGATCGAGGAACTGCCCGCCCGGAGGGCCACGCGATGACCACCACCCGCGACGTCTCGACCGCCGAGCGCCCGACCACGCCCCAACCGCGACCGACCAGCGAGCCCGCCACGCCCTGGCGCGACGGCGAGTTTCACGCCGCCTTGCAACAGGCGGCCGAGCGTCATGCGCCGCTGGCCCGTCAGCCGTACCGCGCGGAACGCGAGGACGAGGATCGCACCGAGGACGGCGCCGACCTGGCCGCCCTGTTCGGTCCAGCCCACGACTTCAAGGGCGCCGATGCGGCCACGACCGACAAGGCCCCCGTCGACGGGGTCGGCACGCCCGGCGCGGCGGCCCATGGCGCGGCGGAGCCTGTCGTCATCCAGCTCCCGGCCGGGGCCACGAGCGCGGAGATCGAGGCTTTCGCCGCGGCCATGGAGAAGGCCTGGCTGGCGGCCGGGGGCAATGCGTCGAAGGGCGTGGCCATGGGCTTGGCCGATCGCGGCTCGCCGCTGACGGGCCTGGGCCTGGCGCGCGGCGCGGACGGGTCGCTGTCGCTGACCCTCGCCGCCCATCCCAACGCCACGCCCGAGGTGACCAAGGCGCTGGAGGCCCTGCGCAAGCGCCTGGAGGTGCGAGGCCTGACCCTGGCCGACCTGCAGGTCGAGGCGGACGATGGCGACTTCGAGCGCCTGATCCCGAAGGTGCGCTGATGGGCTCAGCGGAGCGGAAAACCCCAGCGCGCGACACCCTGGTCGGCCTCGGCCGCCCGGGCCACGGCGCGCGCCACTTCGGCGGGGGCGTCGCCGGCGGCCCAGCGTTCGGCCAGGGTCTCGATCAGGCGGCGGGTCTGGGCGTTGTGCAGTCCCTCGGTCGGGTCGCTGGCGTCGGTGCGCAGCTTGTCAACATAGAGCGCCGCGGCGCGGGGCGAGGCCGAGATCAGGTCGACCAGATAGGTCGCGGCCGTCTCGAAGGCCTCGCCGCCCAGGGCCTCGTCGCTGACGTCGCGCACCAGCCATACGCAGAGGAATTCCAGGGGCCCGACATTGCGGCTGTTGGTGCGCAGCGGGCCGCCCAGCCCCAATCCCGCAAAGCCGCCCGCGCCCCAGGCCGGCAGGCGGGTCGAGGGCAGGCGCGCGGTCATCAGGGCCTGGGCCAGGGCGTCGGCGACCAGGACCTTGACCTCGTGGTCGCCGAAATGGTCGACGGCGGCCAGCAGCTTGGCGAATCCGGGATACAGCGCCTCGCCCAGGTCCAGGCACACGCGCTCCAGCACGTCGACCCGGCCGTCGAGGGTGGGTTGCCCTTGCAGGCCCTCGACCAGGGCCTGGGCGGCGCCGAACCAGTCCGGCTCGGCCTTGAGGATGCGTTCGGCCATGACGCCGGGACGCTAGCCTCAGCCGAAGCCGTTGTCGCGGGTGTCGGTGAGCCGATCGCTGACCGCGCGGGCCGCACTGTCGAGATCACGATGGGCGGAGGACAGGCTCAGGGCGCCTTCCTGCCGCGAGAAGGCCGAGAAATCGCCGAACGCCTGGCCCTGACGGCCGGCGACGGACGGCGAGGCGCTGTCCAGGCCCCGGGCCCAGACGCCGGAGACGGCGTTGGCGTCGATGCGGATGGTGGACATGGCGGACTCCTTCGCACCCTGGATACGGCTGAGAACGCGCCGACGCCATTCGGGTTTTCCCTAGTGAGACCGCCTGTCGCAGGGGGCCGGTCATGAGGGCGCTGCGTCTGCATGCGCCGGACCTGGATCCGGCCGAGGCCGCCTTCGCCGCCCTGGACCTCGCGGTCGGGGCGTTCGAGGGCGCGCCGCCGCGCCTGGTCTGGCGCACCGACGCCTTCGCCCGGCTGATGCCGGGGGCCTCGCCCGGCGACATCGCGCCGCCCGCCCTGGACGCCGCGTTGGCGGCGGCCGAGCGCGGCGAGACCGGCTCCCTTCCGCTGGAGGGCGGCGAAGCGGTGCTGGAGGTCCGCCCGGGCCGCAGCGCCGATGGGCGGCTTTACCTGAAGCTCTCCGACGCCGCCGAGCGCCAGGAGGCCGAGGCGCGGCGGCTGGCCGATCGCGAGCGCCTGCTGTTGACCTCGCGGGTGATGTCGGTCGGCGAGATGGCGACCATGATCGCCCACGAGCTGAACCAGCCGATCGGCTCGATCGCCAACATCGTGCGCGGGCTGAAGGCGCGGCTGTCGCGCGACGCCCTGACCGTGGCCGACGGCGTCGAGGCCCTGGACAAGGCCGCCGACCAGGCGTTGTACGCCTCCGGCGTGATCCAGCGCATGCGCTCGTTCGTCGAGCAGCGCCAGCCGCAGGTCGAGCCCCTGGACCTGCCGCGCCTGGCCCGGGCCACCCTTGACCTGCTGGATTGGGAAATCGCCCGCGACCGCGTCTCGGCCCAGACGGTGTTCGACGACGACCTGCCGCCGGTGCTGGGCGACGCGGTGATGATCCAGCAGGTGCTGGTCAACCTGGCCCGCAACGGCCTGGACGCCATGCGAAGCGAGCCCCAGCCCCGCCGCCTGGCCATTGCCGGCCGTCGCCTGGAGGGCTCGACGCGGATGGTCGAGCTGACCGTGGCCGACACCGGCCCCGGCGTTTCGGAAGAGGCGGCCGGCCGGATGTTCTCGCCGTTCTTCTCGACCAAGCCCGGCGGCATGGGCGTGGGGCTGGGGATCTGCCGCTCGATCATCGAGCTGCATCGCGGTCGCCTCTGGCACACCCGCGAAGGTCAGGGATCGGGGGGAAGCGTGTTCCACATCGCGCTGCCGACGGCGCGCCAGGAGGATGAACCATGACTTCCGTCCAAGACGCCGCCGGTTCGCGTCCGGAGACGCCCCGCAGCCTCGGCGCGGTCTGCCTGGTCGACGACCACGGCGAGTTCCGCCAGTCGGCCGCCTGGTGGCTGGAAAGCCTGGGCTATGCGGTGACGACCTATGACGACCCGCAGGCCTTCCTCGACGCCGGCGACCCGCCGCCCGACGCCTGCCTGCTGTTCGACGTGCGGATGCCGACCATGTCCGGGCTGGAGCTGCTGGACGCGGTCAAGGCGCGCGGCTGCGAGCGGCCGGTGATCTTCATGACCGGCCATGCCGACGTGCCGCTGGCGGTGGAGGCGATGAAGAAGGGCGCGATCACCTTCCTGGAGAAGCCCTTCCAGGAGGCGGCGCTGGAGGAGGCCCTCGGCCTGGCCTTCGCCCGTCTGCGCCCCGCGACCACGCCGGGCCAGGACCTCTACGCCCGCCGGCTGGCCAGCCTGACCGAACGCGAGCGCGAGGTGATGGCCCTGGTCGTCGCCGGGCGGGTCAACAAGATCATCGCCTACGAGCTGGGCATCAGCCCCAAGACCGTCGAGCTGCACCGCTCGCGGATCATGGCCAAGATGGAGGCGGCCAGCCTGACCGAGCTGGTCCGCATGGCCATCACCGGCACGACGGACAGCGACGCATGACCGACGTGCTCGACGCCGAACCGATGGTTCTTGATCTGGAGCGCTTCGACTCCGCGCAGGTCGCCGCCCGCAACCGGGCCCTGGCGGTGATGTCCGCCCTCCCCGTCCCCGGCCTGCGTGTCGGCGCAAGCCTGGTCGAGCCGCCGCCGGGTCCGTGGATCGTGTTCGGATCGGAAGCCGAGGCGCCGCGCCTGGCGATCCTGGTCCTGGACGGCGCTCCCTTCGCGCCAGCGGACGACGCCGCCCTGCTGGTGGCCCTGGATCGCCTGGAGCCGGTGCTGGCGGCCATCGAGACGGTGACGGGCCTTAGTCTCGACCCCACCGACATCTCCAGACGGCCTTCGGAGGCGGGAATCGCCATCGCCCTGGACGTCGCGCGGGAGGCCGAGACGGCGACGAGCCGCGTGGTCCTGCACATCCCCGCCGACGCGCCCGCCACTTGGCCGGCCCCGGCGATCGACCTTTCCAGCGACGGCGCCCACCTGGCCGTGCCGATCGCCGGGACACTGGTTCTGGACGCCGCCGTCGTCTCCGCCGCCCGTGTCGCCGCCTTGAGGGCCGGTGACATCGTGCTGGCCGGCTGGGGCCCTCGTCGAGCGGGCGACGCCCGCCTGACCCTGCCCGACCGCCGACTGATCGGACGCTTCGACCCGGCCGACCGCCGCTTCACCGTCATCGCCCTGGAGGAGAGCGCCATGACCGCGCCACCCCTGGACGCCCTCGTCCAACCGGCCGAGGCCGCCGTTCCCGACACCTCCCCCGTCGCGCCCGCCGACCTGCCCGTGAGCCTCCGGGTGATGCTGGGCGAGGCCAGCCTGCCCCTGTCGGAGCTGACCGGCCTGCGCCCCGGCTCGACCGTGGTTCTGGGCGGCTCGGCCCGTGACGCCACGGCCGTGCTGCTGGCCGGCGACCACCCTATCGCCACCGGAAAACTGGTGGCCGTGGGCGAGGCCTACGGCGTGCTGATCGAACAGTTGGCGAAGGGAGCCTGACCCCGGATGGACCTGTCGTCGTTCACCCCCGGCTCGGCCCTGATCACCGTCATCCTGCTGGCCCTTGCGCCGTTCGTGGCGGTGATGGTCACCTCGTTCACCAAGATCGTCGTCACCCTCAGCCTGCTGCGCAACGCCCTGGGCCTGCAGCAGGTGCCGCCCAACATCGTGCTCAATGGCCTGGCCCTGATCCTGACCCTGTACGTGATGTACCCGGTCGGCCAGCAGATGGCCGCCGCCAACCAGGACGTCAAACCCGTCGCCGCCGTCAGCAGCGACACCCAGGCGCTGTTCACCTACGCCGACAAGGCCAAGGAGCCGCTGCGCGCCTTCCTGATGAAGCATTCGACGCCGCGCGAGCGAGCCTTCTTCCTGAAGACCGCCCAGCGCATCAACGGCCCGGACAAGGCCCGCGCCATGACCCAGCGCGACTTCATCGTGGTGGTGCCGGCCTTCACCGTCTCGGAGTTGGCGGCCGCCTTCCAGATCGGCTTCCTGATCTTCCTGCCCTTCCTGATCATCGACCTGGTGGTCTCCAACATCCTGCTGGCCATGGGCATGATGATGCTGTCGCCTACGACGGTGTCCCTGCCCTTCAAGCTGCTGCTGTTCGTGCTGATCGACGGCTGGGTGAAACTCGCCCACGGCCTGGTCCTGTCCTACACGTGAGGAGCCTCCGATGATGAACGCCCAGGCCATCGAGCTGGTGAACCAGGCGCTGTGGATGGTGCTGATGCTGTCAGCCCCGCCGATCGTCGCCGCCTCGGTGGTCGGGGTGGCCGTGGCCATCATCCAGTCGGCCACCCAGTTGCAGGAGCAGACCCTGCAGTACGCCGCCAAGTTCTTCGCCATCGTGCTGACGATCTTCCTGACGGCCAGCCTGCTGGGCGGCACGCTCTACCGGTTCGGCGACCGGGTGTTCACCGAGTTCCCGGCCATGGTCCGCCGCTGATGCCGGAGACGGCGCCGGACTGGCTGGGCGCGATCTTCGCCAATACCCTGGTGCTGGCCGTGGGGGCGACGCGGATCGCCGCGGCCTTCATGCTCCTGCCCCTGCTGTCGCCGGAGACCGTGCCGGCGCTCGTGCGCAACTCGATCTTCCTGGCCTTCGGGGTGATCGTCATCACCCTGCAGCCGCAGATCGCCCACAGCGACCTGCCGACCGTCCAGTGGATCCTGATCTTCGGCAAGGAGGCGCTGATCGGGGTGGTCATCGGCTTCTTCTTCGGCACCATGCTGTGGGCCTTCGAGGCGGCGGGCCAAATCATCGACGCCAAGGTCGGGGCGACCATCGCCCAGGTCGTCGATCCCCTGAGCGGCCACCAGACCTCGCTGAACGGCGAGTTCCTGGCGCGGCTGGCCAATTTCGTCTTCATGTTTTCCGGCGGGCTGCTGCTGCTGGTCGGCACGGTCCTGGACAGCTATGCGGTCTGGCCGATCGGCAGCCTGACGCCCGTGTTGTCCTTGCGCAGTCTGTCGCTATTCGAGGGCGAGTTCTCGCGTTTGATGGTGCTGGCGGTGATGCTGGCCACGCCCGCCCTGGCCATCCTCTACCTGGTCGACGGCGGCCTGGGGCTGATCAACCGCTACGCCCCGCAGCTGAACGTCTTCTCGCTCGGCCTGGCCATTAAGTCGTGGATCGCCACGGCGGTGGTGCTGGCCATGCTGACCGGCCTGGTCCAGTTGCTGCTGAACGAGATCGGCGCGCGGCCCTCGACCATCCTGCAGGTGCTGCGGGCGATGTCGGGACAGGCGCACTAACCGTCACTAGGGAATACCCTGATGGGGTACGCCCCAGCTAGCGGCCCCGTCGCGTCCGGCGCCAACTGTCGATCGAGGCCGCAGGACGCGGCCGGCACGATTGGACAGGGGTTGAAGGATGACCAGCATCAACACGGCCTTGGCGAGCGCCGTGAACGCCAGCTTGCTGACGGAGATCGGGGCCGCGATGGGCCAGGGACTGCGGACGTTCGGGGCCATGCAGTTCACGCTCGGCCTGATGGCCGGCGGGGCCTTCCAGGCCGCGCCCAGCCAGCCGAAGTTCACCGCCGCCATGCCCGAAAGCGGCAAGGCCGAGATCGACCTGGGCGACGGCAACACCCTGTCGATCAACGAGGCCAGCTCGGAGGTCGTCATCCGCGACGCCGACGGCAACGCCACGCGCATCTGGGGCGATCCCCACGTCAGCTACAATGGCAAGCAGGTCGGAGACTTCTGGGGCACGACCACCTTCGTGCTCGAGAACGGCACGAAGATCACGATCAACACCGAAACCTCCAAGTGGAACAACATGACCTACGCCGAGCAGATCGTGGTCACGCGCGGCGACCAGGCCTTGGTGATCGACGGGGTCAGCGAGCAGACCAAGGGCGACCTGAAGGTCTCGCTGGGCGGTAGCGGCCATGCGCTCGACGCGGCCCATGACGACGGCCTGGTGATCAAGGAGAACGACGGCGCCGGCAGCGGCTGGACCAGCTCGATCACCGGCGCCGCCGTCGGCCAAGCCGACTTCAACCTAACCAAGCCGGGCGCCGAGGGCCTGCGCGAGGCTCTGGAAGCCTTCAATTCCACCCTCGGTCTGATGCTGACCGGCTGGCTGCTGGGCAATCTGGTCAAGGGCGACATCGACGTCGCCGCGACCGTGGCGGCGAAGCCCTTCGCGGCCCTGCCGCTGGTGAACGCGGCCCGGTTCTGAACCCTCGCCGAGACCGCGTTGGATCCCGGATCCGCTCGCGCGGGTCCGGGATTTTTCATGCCTGAAGAAAGGTTCGCCTGATCGCGGCGCTATCTAGTCCGCGTTGGTGCGCACCACGACCGGCAGGCCCGCCGGCGGAACGGCGAGGGCGGGACCTGGCTCGACTCCGGCGACCATGAACCGACGGGGCCCGGCCTTGTAGCCGAACGACCAGTACTGCCCGGCCAGGGCGCGCGCCGGCGGCGTCGATGAAGGATCGGGAAGCCAGCCGCCTTCGGCCGCGGCCTTCCGGTAATAGGCGGCGATCGCCTCGCGCCCCAGCCCGACGGGCGCACGATAGACCTTGGTGCTGACGTTCGGGGCGCGCCAGATCTGCGGCTCGGCGGCCAGCCCCGTTTCGAGCACGCGATCATAGTCGCCGGCCGAGGCCTGGCTCAGAGGCAAGGTGCGGGCGTCGACGAACTGCGCCGGCGGCGCGGGGGTTCGCGCAGCCGGCGCCTGGCCGCACGCGGCCAGGCCAAGGGTCGTGGCGAGAGCCGCGCCCAGCAAGGACGCGGCAAAGGGGGTCGTCGGTCGCGTCATCAGGCCTCGACGTCGGCGGTGCGCCGGCGTCAGGGCTTGGCCTGACGCACAACGGTGTCCAGGGCGGTGTTGTAGGCGCTCTTGGAATTGCTGCCCACCGCCTCCTCGCCTGTTTTGGAGTTGGTCGGAACGGCCATCAGGTCCAGCGCCTTGCCGGCGGCCGAGGGATCGTCCTGGATCGCCTTGAGCGCGGCGTTGGTGCCGATGCTCACCCATTCCTTGGCCACCGCCGCGGCCGCCCCGACGCCCTTGCCGCCCCAGCCCGCCTTGTCGACGATCGTCAGGCCGCTCTTGAGAACGGCGGTCAGCAGTTCGGCCTGTTCCTTGCGGTCGGTGGTGATCGAGGCGGCGGCCGCCTGCACCCCGCCGACATAGTGGCCCAAGGCCGTGGCGTTCTCGTAGCGATCGACCTTGTCGCCATTGGGCAGGGTGACCTTCTCGGTCGCCTCGAACCGGTTGATCGGATTCTCGTTCTTGGTCCCGCCCACCTGCAGCTGCTGCATCATGTCGGCCAGGGGCTCGGTCTGCTTGTCGTTGAGCATCTGCTTGGCGTAGGTGGCGAAGGCCGTGCCGTCGCGAGTCTCGATGTTGAGCGACAGCTCGCGCATCACGCCCGATACGTCGCTCTTGAGCACCGTGGTCAGGCCCTCGGCCATGGTCCGCGTCGCCGCGTCGCGGTCCATGACGCTGACGCCCAGCAGCAGGTTCTGCTGCGGGACATCCTTCAGCACCGCCGAGCCTTCGGCGAACAGCTTGGCCTTGAAATCGGCGTCGGTCGATTGAGCGCCCGCTTCCAGGATCGCCTTGTAGGTGGAAGTGTCCAGCGAGGTGCTGTTGCTGTGCGCCGCGCCGCCCATCGAAACGGTCGTGGTGTCGATCTCTTCGCGATGAATGGACGCCGACAGCACGCCGCGCAGCTGGTCGGGGCTGAGAGCCTTGAACGCCTGCTCGGCGACGGCGGGATTGCCCTTGAGGCTGGCCAGCACCTGGCCGACCGCGGCGGCCTCGGCGTCGCCGTGGCTGGTCACGCGGATCGAGCCGCCCAGGGTGAACGGGCTGGTGGTGTCGGCGGCGTGGTCCAGGGTCGAGCCGGCCTGGGCCTTGACGTAATCCAGCTTGGCGTCGGGGGTGGCGTGGGTGGCGATGGCCTTGCCCAGGGCCTCGACGTCGGCCTTGCCATGATAGTCGCCGCCCGCCTTGGCGAAGGCGTCGGACAGCGACTTCAGCTCGGTCCCGCCCAGGTCCTTGGCCATCTCGGTGAAGAAGTCGCGCTTCTCGTCGGCCGACAGGCCGCCCAGGCCAAAGCTCTTGCCGTCGTTGATCTCGGAGGCCAGCTTGTCCAGCCCGCCGTCCTTGGCCAGTTCGCTGATCGCCGCCTTGGCGTTGGTCGCGTCCAGTCCCTTCAGGGCGCCGACGGCGTTCTTCACGTCGCCGTTGGTGATCGGATTGAAGAAGCCGCTTTCCATCGCCTTGTGGACGGTGTTGACCGCGTCCTTCGCGGGCTCGAGCGAGGGCGGCGGAGGCGGCGGAGGCGGGGCCTGGCGGACCGTGGTCGAGGATGTGGCGTCGAGCATGGCGAAACTCCCTGACTGGCCGCCGACCTCGGCGACGCCGGGACTTTCGGCGCGGACGGCCGCAGCCGCCAGCTAGGGAATTCCCTAGTCCCGGCGATCAGACCTGGGCTCCCGCGCGCCCTTCAGGTTGCGCGTGATCCCGGAGCGCGCGATGGTCGGCGGGCGCGTGATATCGCCGCCCTACGGAACCTCATGGGCGGACGCGGGGTTCCACTTCCAACGCCAGCGCTTCCAGGTATGCCTGACTTCATGCTTTCCCGTCGTTTGACCGACCTGGCTCAGGCCGACCGCTTCCAGCTGTTGGTCAGCGCGGTCAAGGACTACGCGATCTATCTGCTCGACAGCGAGGGGCGCGTCGCGACGTGGAACATCGGCGCCCAGCTGTTCAAGGGCTATACCGCCGACGAGATCGTCGGCCGGCATTTCTCGACCTTCTACACCGACGAGGACCGTGCGGCGGGACTGCCGGAGCGGGCCTTGCATACCGCGGCGACCAACGGCCGGTTCGAATCCGAAGGCTGGCGCGTGCGCAAGGACGGCACGCGCTTCTGGACGCACGTGGTGATCGATCCGGTGATCGAAGACGGCGAGGTGATCGGCTACGCCAAGATCACCCGCGATGTCTCCGAGCAGCGCGCGGCCGACCGGGCGCTGTACGAAAGCGAGCAGCGCTTTCGGCTCCTGGTGCAGGGCGTCAAGGACTACGCCATCTACATGCTCGATCCAGAGGGCAACATCACCAACTGGAACGCCGGCGCCGAGGCCATCAAGGGCTACGCCGCCGACGAGATCATCGGCCGACACTTTTCGCTGTTCTATACGCCGGAGGATCGTGAGGCCGGCGCGCCGGCCAGGGCCCTGGCCACGGCGCTCCGCGAGGGCAAGTTCTCTGGCGAGGCCCAGCGCGTCCGCAAGAACGGCGAACGGTTCTGGGCCAGCGTCCTGATCGATCCGATCCACGACGAGACCGGCAAGTTGCTGGGTTTCGCGAAGGTGACCCGCGACATTAGCGAAAAACGCCGCGCCGAGGAGGAGTTGGAGCGCTCGCGCGAAGCCCTGGTCCAGGCCCAGAAGATGGAAGCGATCGGGCGGCTGACCGGTGGTGTCGCGCACGACTTCAACAACCTGCTGACGGTGATCCGCGCCTCGGCCGACTTCCTGCGGCGGCCGAACGTGCCCGAGGAGAAGCGGACGCGTTATGTGGAGGCGATCGCCGAGACCGCCGAGCGGGCCGCGACCTTGACCGGGCAGCTTCTGGCCTTCGCCCGCCGCCAGCCGCTCCAGCCCGAGGTCTTCGACGTCTGCACCCGCCTGAGGGGCCTGCATCGGATCATCGGCAGCATGATCGGCTCGTCGGTGACCATCCAGAACGACCTGCCCGAGACCGAACACCTCGTCGAGGCCGACCCCACCCAGTTCGACACCGCGATCCTCAACATGGTCATCAACGCCCGGGACGCGATGCCGCGCGGCGGGACGATCCGGATCGGCGCGAGGATCGTCGGCGGCGTCCCGGCCGTCCGAGGCCACGCCGCCGCCAACGGGGCCTTCGTCGCCGTCGACATCTCCGACGACGGCACGGGCATGTCGCCCGAGACGCTCCAGAAAATCTTCGAGCCGTTCTTCACCACCAAGCCGGTGGACAAGGGCACGGGCCTGGGCCTCAGCCAGGTCTACGGCTTCGCCAAGCAGTCACGGGGCGAAATCGACGTCGCCAGCCAGTTGGATGTCGGCACGACCTTCACCCTCTACCTGCCCAGCGCCGCCGGACAGGTCACGACCGTCCCGGCCTCCGCCGCCCAGTTGGCGGACGTCTCGAACATCCCGCGCCGCCGGGTCCTGCTGGTCGAGGACAACGAGGGCGTCGGCAAGTTCGCGGCCGGTCTCCTCAAGGAGCTGGGCCAGGCGGTCACCTGGGTGGGCGACGGGCAGGCCGCGCTCAAGGCGCTGAACAACGACGCCGAGGGCTTCGACCTGGTGTTCACCGACGTGGTCATGCCCGGGATCAACGGGCTGGAGTTGGCCCAGTTGATCCAGCAGCAGCGCCCCGGCCTGCAGATCGTGCTGACCAGCGGCTACAGCCATGTGATCGCCGAACAGGGCGCCCAGGGCTTCCCGCTGGTGCGCAAGCCCTATTCGATCGACGGCCTGCTGGCGATCCTGGCCTCGGGGCGAGACGAGAGCCAGGGTTTGGCGAAAAGACAAGTGGTCGAACGCTAGGCCCGTCTTCCTTCCGGAAGCTTCGCAGAGCCTGTCGGGGGCAAAACCCTATCGCGGATAGCCGCCGACCTCGTTTTCGTCATCGATCACCCGGCCGGTCCCGCGGCGCACGTCCTGGACGATGCGGCGGTCGACGGCGTCGCGGTCCCACGGCCGCGCGCCAGCGTTGGCCAGCACCCTGGCCTCGACGCGTCGCGCCTCGATGACCCTCAGGCCCTCGGGCCAGATCGGCGGCTTGTCAAGCAGCCGGATCTTCGGCAGGGGCTCGGTGGGCAGAACGCGGGTCGGCGGCATCTCACGGCCGTCGGCATAGGTCGCCTGGTTGTCGCGCGCATAAAGGTCCAGGTCGCCCTGCCCCTCGACGATCAGGAACGGCAGCCTCGGATCGGTCGAGGCCCCGCCCTTGACCACGTTGCCGACCAGGGCCAGGCGCCCGGTCCGCCAATCGTGGCCCACCCATTCAGAGGCGTTCAGCGCATAATGCATGGCCCGTGTGCCGGGGTCGTAGACCAGGTTATTGACCGACACGGCCTCGACCGCGCCCTTGAACAGCTGGTTGCGCTCGCGGTTGTGGGCGTAGAGGTTACCGACGATCAGCACCTGCGTGGCGTTGTCGTGGATCAGGCTGCCCTTGGAGTGCTCGCCCTTCACGTGGCTGGCGTTGGACAGGCCCTCGGCGACGATGTTGTTGCTGAAGGTGATCCGGTGCGAGGTCCCTTCCCGCCAGCCCTTGGGATCTTCGCCGCCGGTGAAACGCGGTCCCGAGACCGACAGGTTCTCGTCGGTGGCCCAGCTGATCGAGCAGTGGTCGACGATCACGTCATGGGCCTTCCAGCAGGTGATCCCGTCGACCTCCCAGCCGCTGCGTGGGGCCGCGCCGTCACGACCCGCCCGCACCCGCAGGTGGCGGACGATGACGTCGTGGGTCTCGATGGCCAAGCCGCCCCGGACCAGGGTCACGCCGGGCGAGCGCGCCGTCTCGCCGGCAATGGTCAGGAAGGGCTCGACAACCTTGATGCTGCGCCGACCCAGGTCGATGACGCCGGCCACGTCGAACACGACGGTGCGCGGGCCCTTGGCCCTGACCGCTTCGCGGAAAGATCCAGGCCCGTCGCCGGCCAGGGTGGTGACCCGAATGACCTGGCCGCCGTCGCCGCCGGGCGTGCCGCCGGCCCAGCCCAGGCGTTCGAACATCCGGGGCTTGGGCGCCGCGGCGGCCGCCCCGAAGGCCGGAAGGGCCAGGGCGCCGCCCAGCAGCATCGCCCGTCGCCCGATCCTGATTGCACCCATCACGTCAGCCTCCCTCAAGATCCGTGCGCCAGCCAGTCGACAGCGTTGGCCAGCCAGCGCTGCTGCAGGGGACCGGCCATGTCCGGCAGCCGGTGCACCAAAACCCGCATGCCGCCCCGGCGCGCGACGAAGCTGGCCGCGCCGTTCTTGCGGTCGTGGTCACGACTGTAGGCGGCGATCACCTCGAGGCCCTCACCATCGACGATCAGGCCGTTGGACGGCTGGCCCTCGACCTGGTGCAGGACGCTCAGGCCCCGGTCGACCGGCAGGCCGGCGAAGGTGGAATGGGCGCGCACATAGTTCCAGTTGCCCATCCAGGGCGCGCGCAGCCCGCCGACCTGCCCGGCGTAATCGAAGAGACCCAGCCCCGAAAGCTGCCGGGCCACGCCCTCGGCCAGACCGTCTTCCTGAACCATGGCCAGCAGCGGAACGCCCGCCTTGACCGCCGCCAGGACGTCGGGCGGCAGCTCGCCCAGGACGGCAACAGGCTTTTCGCCCTTCTTGGGCTGGGCCTCCAGGCCGGTCTGTTCGCCGACCAGCCGCCGGACGATCTCGTCGCTCTTCAGGCCGGAGGCGATGATCCCGTCGTAGCGGGCGTCCGACTTGAAGTCCTCAAGGACGACGCTCGGCGCGGCCGCCAGCTGGTCGCGCAGGCTGCGGGCGATTCCGGAGACGCCGAGGCGCACTGTCCTGGCCGACTTCGGCGCCGGTCCCGTCACCCAGATCTCGCGATCCGAGACGATGTCGCCGAGGGCGACGCGGATCCGGTTCAAGCCCTCGCGGCGCAGCGGCGGGCTGCGGACGCTCTCGGCCGCCAGATAGCTGAAGCGGTCCGGCGACTGGTCCGGAACCGGCCAGCGGCCCAGAGGCTCGACGCCGCCGTCCGGCCCGACCAGGCTCAAGACCAGTTCGCCCGTGACCGCCTTGCCCGTGTCGTTCAGCAGGTAGAGGTCCAGCTCCGCGCTGTCGCCGGCGCCATAGGCCAGGCCCCGGGGCTTGGCGATGGCCAGCACCGGCCGCAGGCTCTGGCTCAGCAGAGCCGGGTCGGCCTTGAAGCCGCGCAGGACATCGACGATCCCCGAATGGTTCTCGATCGCCGTGCTCTCCCAGCCGGAGATCGCGGCGACATCGACGGTGTCGCCGATCCGGATGTTCTCCAGATACTCGCGCCAGGCCTCGTAGGCCTTGCGACCGACCGACAGGAACAGGGCCTCGCTGGTCGGAAAGGCCTTCTGGAATCCCCAGCGCTCGAGATAGCCGTTGGTGGCCGCGACCACCGCCCTATGATCCTCCAGGTCATAGCTCTTGCCGCCCTTGGCCAGGATCTCGACCAGCATGGCCGCATGGTTGTCGGCGACGGCGCAGCCCTGCATCTCGCCGAACTCGACGATGAACGGCTTGCCGGTCTGGCGATGGATGTAGTCGTCCTTGCCCTTGTAGAAGCGGTCGTACCACTGGTCGCCGGCCCCCTGGTGGTTGACCCACCACCCGCCCCATTCCTCGGCGTCCGAGCGGTAATAGTGATCGTCATAGGGCAGGTACATGGCCTGGGCCGCGCCCCGCGCCACGAAGCCGTCGTTGAGGATCACCGTGCGGCTGGGGTCGAGGTCGTGGATCGCCTTCAGCACCGCCTGGACGTCGGGATTGGCCAGGTTGGCGCCGATCTCGTTCTGCAGGGTGTACTGCACCAGCGACGGATGCGAACGGAAGGCCCGGGCCATGGCCTTGCACTTCTCGACCATGAAGTCGCGGCTGAACACATCGGCGGGCGGCAGGGTCTCGCCAGGCTTGAGATCCTTGCCGATGGCGTGGCGGCCGCCGCCGGGCTCCATCACCCGCAGCAGACCCATCTCGTCCATCGCCGCGAACACCTCGGGCTTGCCGACGTTGCGGTGGAAGTGCAGCGCGTTGAGGCCCAGGGTCCGGGCCGAGCTCACCTCGCGCCGGGCCAGTTCCGGGGTCGGCCACAGGCCATTGAAGCCCCAATAGCCCCAGGAAATCGCCGAATACAGCCGCACCCGCCGCCCGTTCAGGCGCAGCAGGGCGTCGGTCCCCAGGCCCTCGGGGGCGAACCAGCGGAAGCCGAAGCGGACCTCGCGCGCGTCGACGGCGTCGCGGGCCTCGGCCCAGCGCAGCCGCAGGCGATGCAGGTTTGGGGTGTCGAGATCCCACAGCGCGGCGCCGGGCGCGTGGACGGCGAACCGCGCACGCAGGCGATGGTCGTCCAGCCGTTCCAGCGCTTCCAGCCTGATGTCGGCGACGACGGGCTGGCCGGTCTTGTCGTCGACCAGCGTCGCCGAGGCCTTGGCCTTCAAGCGGTCCAGCCCGTCCTCGGCCAGCGGCCGCTCAAGGGCGATCTCCATGAAGGCGATCACGCGGCGCGGGTCGGGCGTGTTCAGCGCCCAGGCGTCGTCGATACGGGCCGCCAGCGGATGGACGCTCAGGGTCAGGCCGCGATCCAGCCCGCCGAAGCCATGCGAGGCGAACAGCTTGGCCTTGCCCCACATCATGGTGGTGGAGTCGCGCCAGTCGAACCGGCCGCCCGGATTGGTGATGCGGATCGCCAGGCGGTTGGCCTGGCCGGGGCGCATCGCGGTCGTCAGGTCGCAGACGATCGGCAGCTCCGACATGATCGAATAGCCGACCAACTGCTCGTTCAGGAACACCTCGGCCCGCAGCCGCGCGCCGCGGATGTTCAGCATCACCCGCCTGCCCTTGGCGGCGGTGGGAATGTCGATGGTCTTCGACCACCACGACACGCCCTTGTAGGCGCCGTAGCGCGGCACGTCGTCGTCCTCGGCGTAGCGGTACTCGTCGGGGCCGTAGGGCCGCGTTCCGAACTTGCCCCAGCAATGCTGCTCGACCGTGGTCGGCAGGTCCACGCGCAGGGCCTCGGACGAGCCCAGGCTGGCCCAGCCACCGGTCGGCGGATTGACCGGCAGGGCGGCCAGGTCGAACCCGCCCGGCAGATGGATGGCGTCGTCCTTCCAGGCCGCGGCCTGGTCGATCCAGAGACTCCAGCCTTCGTCGGCGATGGCCAGCGGATCGGCCTCGGCGGCGGTGACCGGAACTGGCGCCAGGGCGGCCGCCACGCCCAGGCCGCCGGCGGCCAGGAAGCTTCGTCGGTCGAGGGGCATCGTCCGGCTCATCGGGCTTGGATTTCGGTCAGGACTTGAAACAGAAAGCTCACGGCCGCCATCCGTCCGGACCGGCCAGGAACTTGTCGCGGCTCCAGGCCTTGGCCGCGTCGGCGGTCAGTTGGCGGCTGCGTGGTTCGCGGGTCTTCGGGCTGGCCCCCTGCCCCGTCGAGGCGAACTCGGCATAGGTCGCCGTGCCCAGGGTGTCGGTTTTGCCCGGCGTCCATTCGCGCCAGCCTTCCGGATGCAAGGCCGCGTCGATGCGGGTGCGCAGGAAGACGACGGCGGCATAGGGTCGCCAGGCGCGGCCGAAATAGAGGCTTCCCACCTTCGGGTCGGCGGTGATCCGGCAGCGGTCGAAGACGTAGGCGCTGTCCTGATCGGGCCTGGCCTTGCTCTGGGCCGTGATCATCACCGTCTCGTGGGCGATCCCGTGGATGTGGCAGCGGTCGAAGAACGCCTTGGCGTCACCGAAGATGAAGTCGACATGGCCCTCGACGTAGCAGTCGCGGAAGTACTGCCGGCTGGGCGCGCCCTTCTTGCTGGCGGCATAGAGCGTGTCCTGGGCGCCCAGCAGGCGTACGCGCTCCAGCACGGCGCGGTCGGCGGTGATGGCCAGGGCCACGGCCTGGGACGGGCGGGCGTCTTTCAGGTGATAGTCGTTCTGGATGGTCAGGTTGCGCGCCCGGAAGCCGTCGCCCGACACGTTGAGCGAGGCCGACTTGAACGTGCCGCCGGCGGTGATCGCCCCGTCGCTCCAGACCAGCACCACGTCCTGCGGTCGCCTGCCCTTGCCGACCAGCCGGACGTTGGGCTTGGCGATCTCGAGCTTTTCGCGATATTCGCCGGGCGCCAGCTCCAGGGTCCCGCCGTCGGCCGGCAGGGCGTTGACGGCCGCCCGGACGCTGGCATAGGCGCCGCCCTTGCCCACCCGCAGCGTCGTAGCCCGGGCGTCCAGGCCGACCGCCAGCACGGCCAGCCCGCAGAGGAAGGCGATCAGACGGCTCACGCTCAGGCTTTCCGCAGGACGCCGTCGCGGGCCGTCAGGCGCACGCGCTGGCCCTTCCTGACGTCGAGATCGATCGCCGAGACGCCGTAGCGGACATGGTGGCGACCATCGGCGGCGGCGGTCAGCACCGCCGATTCCAGCTTGCCGCGCGCCCAGGTCACGTCGACGCCGACCGCGCCCCGGGCCCGCAGGCCCGTCAGACGCCCGGTCGGCCAGGCCGACGGCAGGGCCGGCAGCAGCAGGATCTGATCGTTGCGGCTCTGCAGGATCATCTCGGTCATGCCCGAGGTCCCGCCGAAATTGCCATCGATCTGGAACGGCGGGTGGGCGTCGAACATGTTGGGATAGGTCCGCTCGGGACCCAGCAGCAGCGACAGGATCCTGTGAGCGCGGTCGCCGTCGCCCAGGCGCGACCACAGGTTCAGTCGCCAGGCGATCGCCCAGCCGGTCGAGATGTCGCCCCGGGTGTTCAGCGACACCTTGGCCGCGCCGGCCAGCTTCGGCGTGGTGTCGATGGCGATCTGGTCGCTGGGGAAGACGCCGTACAGGTGCGAGACGTGGCGGTGGTGGATGTCGACCGCATCGGCGTCCCAGTCCTCCTGCCACTCCTGAAGCTGGCCGTCCTTGCCGATCTTGTAGGGGGCCAGCTTCTCCCGCGCGGCCGTCAGCTCGGCGGTGAAGTCGGCGTCGGTCCCCAGGATGGCGGCGGCCTTTATGCAGGACGTGAACAGGTCGCGGATGATCGCCTGGTCCATCGTCGGCCCGGCGACCAGGGACGATCCATGGCCGTGGCTGTTCTCCGGCGAGATCGACGGGTTGGTCACCAGCTTGCCCGACTTGGGATCGACCACCAGGGCGTCGAGGAAGAACAGCGCCGCGCCGCGCATCAGCGGATAGACCTCGGCCAGATAGGCGCGGTCGCGATTGTAGTCGTAGTGGTCCCACAGGTGCTTGCAGAGCCAGGCCCCGCCCGTTGGCCAAACTCCAAACTTGGCGCCGTCGATCGGGCCGCTGGCCCGCCACAGGTCGGTGTTGTGGTGAACGACCCAGCCGCGGGCGTCGTACATCACCTTGGCCGTCCGGGCGCCGGTGACGGAGAGGTCGCGGACCATGGCGATCAGCGGCTGGACGCACTCGGCCAGGCCTGTCGGCTCGGCCGGCCAGTAGTTCATCTCGGTATTGATATTGATCGTGTACTTGCCGCCCCAGGGCGGCGAGGTCTTGTCGTTCCAGACGCCCTGCAGATTGGCGGCCTGGCCGCCGGGACGGGAGCAGGCGATCAGCAGGTAACGGCCGTACTGGTAGTACAGGGCCGACAGGGCCGGGTCGTCGGTGGTCTGCGAGGCTTTGATCCGCTCGTCGGTCGGCTTCAGCGCCGCCGTGGTGGTTCCGAAGTCGGCCTCCACACGCCGGAACAGGGCCCGATGATCGGCCTGGTGGGTCGCCAGCAAAGCCGCCCACGGCTTGGCCGAGGCCTTGGCCAGCACCGCGCGGTTGATGGCGACGGGATCGCCGCCGACGTCGTCGAAGCGGCGGTAGCTGGTGGCGGCGGCAATCAGCAGCAGCACCTCGTCCGCGCCGGCGACCGACAGCGCCCCGTCCCTGGCGCTCAGGGCCCCGCCCCTGTTGATCACCTGGACGCGGCACTCGAACGTTAGTTGGGCGGGAATCCCCTGCTGGCTCTCGTTGGCCCCGGCCAGCACA
This sequence comes from Caulobacter sp. Root1472, assembly GCF_001426985.1. Taxonomy (NCBI): domain Bacteria; kingdom Pseudomonadati; phylum Pseudomonadota; class Alphaproteobacteria; order Caulobacterales; family Caulobacteraceae; genus Caulobacter; species Caulobacter sp. Root1472. Next base: position 143,403 of record NZ_LMFX01000015.1, read on the forward strand.
AGGGTGTCGGCGCCTTCGACCCTGGAGACGGGCTTGGACTTCAGCGGGCAGTCGAAAGCCAGGTCGACCGAGATCGCCCGGCCCTTGTCGGCGCTCAGCCGCACGGCGATCACCCGATCCGGATAGCTGCCGATGACCTGACGCGTGTAACGGGTTCCGCCAACCGTAAAGCGGGTCGTGGCGATCGCCCCGTCCAGGTCGAGATCGCGGACATAGTCAGTCGCCTGGCCGTCGAGACCTGGAAAGGCCAGCTTCAGATCGCCGATGGTCTGGTACGCCATCTGCCGCTTGGGCGTGGCCATGAAGCGGGCGTCGGCCACCTCGGTGGCCTTGGCGTAGTCGCCAGCGTCAATCAGCGCCCGGATCTCCGGCAGAGCCTTCAGCGCCTCGGGATTGGCGGGGTCGTAGGGGCCGCCCGCCCATAGGGTGTCCTCGTTCAATTGCAGCCGCTCGGCCGCCACGCCGCCGAACACCATCGCGCCCATTCGCCCCGACCCGACCGGCAGGGCTTCCACCCATTCCTGCGCCGGCTGGCGGTACCAGAGCCGCAGGGGCGAGGCCGGTGCGGCGTTAGCCGGCTTGGACGCCAGGCCGCCAGTCGCGGCGCCGGCCGCCAGGGCCAGGGTGGTTCTACGGGTCAATCGCACGGCAAGGTCCTTGTGACGCGAAAACTAAGGGATCAGGAACCGGCGCAGCGCGGGGACGATCTTGGCGAGGTCGGCCGTGACCATGTTGGCGAAATAGTCCGCGCCCGTCTCGCCCAGGTGGGTGTAGTCGAACGACAGCTTGGCCTGGCCCATCGGCTCGACGGCGGCGTTGTTCTGACCGGTATTGGCGGGACCGGCGGAAGCGCCCCCGGCGTTGGCGGCGATGGTCGTGCCCGTGCAGGCCGCGGCCAGGACCTCGGGCGACGGCGGCTTCTGGGCGAAGCGCGTCGCCTCGGCCGCGCCCATGGCCTGGACGGCGGCGACGCTGTCGGCGTGCAGGTCGATCAACGGCGCGCCGGTCTCGGCGGCGACCTTGCGGGTCGCCTCGGCCCAAGGGGCCAGGTCGTCGATCAGCTTGCCGTCCTTGAACTGGCGGCGGGTCAGGGGCGTGACCAGCACCGGCTTGCCCCCGGCGGCGCGGATCTCGTCGACATAGGCTTTCAGATTGGCCGGAAACTCGGTGGCCAGATCGGTCGAGCGGCCCGGCTTGCCGGGCTGGTCGTTGTGACCGAATTGGACCAGCACATACGTGTCGTTGAACCCGCCCGACTTGATCTCGCTCAGCGCCAGGGCCCACGACCCTTCCGTCCGGTAGTTGCCGCTGCTGCGACCGCCGCGGGCCAGGTTGATGCAGGCGGCGAACGAGGTCACGTGCTTGGCGCAGAAGCTGGGCCCCCAGCCGCCCTGCACGGCCGTCGTGGAGTCGCCGACCAGCACGATCTTGATCGCGTTGAAGTGCGGCGCCGGATCGGGAACCGGCGTCTGGGCCCGGGCGCCCGCGGCGGCGCTCAGGGCGCCGGCCGCCAGGCAGCCGGCGAACAGAAGGGCTTTGAAACGCATCCGTCGTCTCCGGACTCGGTCCTGAACAAAGGTGGCGGACGGCCGGGAAGGACGGCCATCCGCCGAAGTCACCGCGGGAGGCGGCTTGGCGACCGGCCGCGATCGGCCCGGCCCATGCCGGCCGACCGCAGGCCGAAACGGATCAGTACTTGTAGCGGACGCCGATCCGGTAGTTCGGACCCGTCCCGCCGTAGGACTGGACGACCGGATCGGCGTAAGCGAACCGTTCGGCCATTTCGTTGGTGATGTTCAGCGCCTCGAAGGTGATGCTGACCTGCTTGAGCGGCTGGTAGCGCATCGAGAAATCCACGTTGGTGGTCGACTTGGCGCCGCTGAACTCGTTGATCAGCGGGCTGTCGCAGGCCGAGCCATTGGCCTGAAGGCCCGGATCGCAGTTGCCCGCGCTGATGGGGTAGGTCGTGTAGTACCGGCTGCGATGGGCCACGGAGACCCGGGCGTTGAACTTGTCGGTCTCGTAATAGAGCGTGAAGTTCACCCCCTTCGGCGACGCCCCCAGCCACGGCCCCTGGCCATAGACCGGGGCCTTGGTGACCGCGCCCGTGGCGGCGTTCACCGAACCCGGATCGAGAATATAGGTCAGCTTGGTGTCCAGCTTGGTCATGTTGAACTGGACGCCCAGGTTCTTGAAGTACCAGGGCAGGAAGGTCAGGTCCTGCTGGTAGTTGAACTCCCAGCCCTGCAGGACTCCGCCGGGCGCGTCGCGGACCTGGCGGGCGAGAACCGGGTTGTCGGCGTCGATATAGGCGCGGCGGAAGACGTCGCCGCCGGTCGCGCCCGGGAACTGCGCCTTCAGCTGTTCGATCGCCGCCGGATCGAGGAAGGCCGACAGCGGCGCTTCGTAGAAGATCGTCTGCGGGTAAGAGGCGATGTCCTTGCGGAAATAGCCCAGGCTGATCAGGCCGCCCGGCGTGAAGTACCATTCGGCCGCGATGTCGTAGGCCTCGCCGCGGAACGGCGACAGCTTGGGATTGCCCACGGTCAGCGTCGCGCCGGTGCTGGATCCGTCGCTGGGGATGCTGATGCCGGTCACCGCCGGCGACAGGTTGCCCAGCAGCGGCCGGGCCATGACCTTGGCCGCCGCGGCCCGGACGTAGACGTTATGGAAGGCTTCGAAGGTCACATTGCCGGCCGGCAACGTATCGTCATAGCTGTTCTTGCCGTAGATCGCGCGGCCGGCGGTGGTTTCGCCCTGGGAGTCCACGGCCGTGTGGGCCTGACGGATTCCGACGTTGCCCGACAGCCGGCGACCGTCCAGGACGTCGTAGTTGAAGTTGAACTGGGCGTAGTAGGCCAGGTTCTCCTCGGTCACGCCAAACGACGTCGAACGGTTGCGCTTCCGGGTGATCCGGAAGTCGCCGTACTTGTTGATGCAGTTGCAGGTGAAGCCGAAGACGTTGTCGAAGGCTTCCAGGCTGGGCGCGAAGAAGCTGGTGGTCGTGCCCTTGGGAACCTCCAGGCCATCGCCGAACTCGACGACCTGGCCCAGCGAGGCGATGCTGACACCGGCCTCCTTCTCGGTCGGGTTCAGGAGGTCGCTATTGCGCTCGAACTGGTTGGTGGTGAACTTGAACCGGCGGCCGGTGCCGCCGAACTGGATCGTCCAGTGGTCGTCCACCTCGTAGGTGAAGTCCGCCTTCAGGCCCTTGTAGGTGTTGACCGTCTCGCGCTCGTAGTTGCGCATGGCCGAGAAGCCCTTGATGATCCCCCACTTGTTGGGATCGGCGGCGTTGAAGCCGGCGTCGAACCTGGGCATGCCCGTTGCGCCGCGCTCGTCGAAGATGAACGGCTCGGAGGCGTCCATGTAGTTGAACTCGACCAGGGTGCCCGTGTTCTTGTTCGTGGACTCCGATAGGCCGGCGCTGAACTGGCCTCTGAAGCGGTCGCTGAACTCGTGGGTCAGGTCCAGTGACACCTGGCGGAAGTCGGTGGTGTAGGCGCCGCGGTCGGCGGCCGAACGCCAGTCGACATTGCCCAGCTTCAGATATTCGGCGTTCTGGCCCACCACCTCGGCGTCGAGCAGCTTGACCGACGGACGGCCGATCAGGTCGCCGCGGAACGGCAGGCTCGCGCCCGGCCCGGCGTAACCGGGCGAGGCCGGGTTGGTGTAGTACTCGTACGGGTCCAGGTTGTTTGGATTGTAGCTGAACGTGTAGCCGCTGACCGGGGCGGTCCCGTTGAGCGACTGCCCGCAATCCTGGCCGGGGTTCAGCTCGGTTTCCTCGGCGAAGGTGCAGCTGCCGGGATAGAGCCCGCGACGCTGGGCCTCGGTCAGGGTCGAGCCGTTGCGGGCGGTCGCCGTGGGCACGTTGCCGCCGTAGGCGTAGCTGGCGTTGGTGTTGTTGCGGTTCAGGCCGACCGGCGACAGGCCGTAGTTGGTGGTCACGCTCTTGAAGCGCGAATAGAGCGCGTCGACGGTCAGGCGCGTGCGGTCGCTGATCTGGACCTGGAACGCGCCGGTCAGGCCCAGGCGCTCGGTGTCGACGTCCTTCTGGTTCAGCGTCGGCAGGGCCGGGAAGCGGATCAGCGAGTCGTTGCAGCCCGGGGTGGTCGGGGTCAGGGACGCCACCGGCTGGGCGGCCGTGGCGGCGCAGTTCGGATAGAGCTTGGCGTAGGCGGCCGGGTCGGAGCCCGTCATCTCGGCATAGGCGGCCGGATTGGCCATCGGGTTGTAGTAGTTGGCCGGATTGGCCTTGTAGGCGTCGAGCGCCGCGCCCGTCAGCGTGGTGGGGATCAGGGCGCGGAACACCGTGCCGGTCGGCGCGGCGAAGCCGGCGCGACCGGGCAGCTCGTCGCCGGTCCAGGTCGAGCCGCGATAGGTGTAGTCGGACGAGCCGGCGCCCCGGCCATAGTTGTCGTCCACCGACTTGCGCTTGGCGTAGGCGCCCGACAGCAGCAGGCCGACCTTGCCGTCGAACCAGCGGTCCGACGCCAGGACGGTCAGGCGCGGGCTGTGGGTCTTGCCGTTCTCGTAATAGGAATCCTCGGCCGAGGCGGCGAAGGCCGTCTTCTTGTAGTCGAACGGCTTGCCGGTGATCAGGTCCACCGTGGCGCCCAGCGAGCCCTCGTCGGCGTCGGCCGAGGACGACTTGCGCACCCGCACCGAGCTGAACAGCTCCGAGGCGAACGCGTTGAAGTCGAAGGCCCGCGAGCGGTTGGGGCTGGCGCCGGCGTCGTTGTTGGCGCCTGTGGACAGCGCCTCCATGTTGTTGATCCGCACCCGGCTGAAGTCGCCGCTCAGGCCGCGGACGCTGATCGTGCGGCCCTCGCCGTTGTCGCGGTCGATCGAGATGCCGGGCAGGCGTTGCAGGGATTCGGCGAGGTTCGAATCCGGGAAGTCGGCGATGTCCTCGGCGTTGATGGCGTCGAGCATGACGTCCGAGGTCTTCTTGGTCTCCATGGCGCTGCGCAGCGAGGCGCGATAGCCGGTGACGACGACTTCCTCGACGACGTCAGGTCCACTGACCGTCGCCACGGCGGCGTCCTGGGCGTGGGCGGCCCCCACCGCCAGACCCATCGAAAACGTGGCTGTGAGCGCGGCCGTCAGCGCCAGGCGCGACGAATTGCGCAGCAGGACGCAGTTGCGCGGATGCGTGGACGTGGTCATGGACTTTTCCTCCCCAGTCAGTCCCGGGCGGTTCGCGACCGCCTTTCTCCTTCCGGCCTTTTGTCACCGGTGTCATAAGGATAGACATGGCAAGAACGTCGAGAAAAGAGGAAAAGATAGCGGTATCATGGGAAAATATGAGAATATTTCTCCGCCAATTTGCGTAACCGGAAACGACGTTTTCGACCGATCGATCCGCACAAGAAAGTTCGCTCGCCCCCATTTTTTTCGCTTTCGGTTGATCGCCGGCTCGTTCCCTCCCATCGTCGCGCCCTCAAGAAAAAGACCGACGTGACTGGGGAGCACCGGTGTTCGAGGCGAAGACGCCCAAGCTTCGAATCGTCAGGCCAAGCGTCGGCGCGGATCGCGACGGAAGGGATCGGTGGCGTGACCGCCCGTCCTATTCAGCGACCTACGCCCGCGAATGGCGTGACGTGTGCGCCTTCCTGCGTGCGCGGTTCGGACCCGGACCGCCCGACCCCGAGGACGTCGCCCAGCAGGCCTTCTTCAAGCTGGGCGAACTGCAAGGCGCCGAGCGGATCGAAAGCCCCCGGGCCTTCGTGTTCCGCGTGGCGATCAACCTGATGCTGGACGAGCGCCGCAGCCAGGCGCGCGTCAGCCGCACCCTGGACGCTTCGGCGCCGCTGCTGGCGATCGACAGCGAGGAGACGCCCGACCTGGAGCGCAGCCTGATCGCCAAGCAACAGATGGGTCTGCTGGAGAAGGTCGTTCAGGGCCTGCCCGACCGGCATCGCCAGTACCTGCTGGCCAACCGGCTGGAGGGCCAGAGCTTCGTGGCGATCGCCGAGCGCTTCGGCGTCTCGCAATCTCTGGTGCGTAAGACCGTCGAGGAGGCGCTGGCCGTCTGCCAGCGCGCCCTGATCCATGGAACCGCCGATTATCGAGGACTGTCGCGTGAACGAAGCCGTCGATCCTGACTCGCCGATCGGCCAGACCGCCCGCGCCTGGGCCCTGGCGGTGGTGGGCGAGGACTTCCCGCCTGAGCGCTCGCGGCAGTTCGGCGCCTGGCTGGACGCCGACCCGCAGCATCGCCGCGCCTATGAGCAGGCCGAGGCGGTCGTCATGATGCTGGGCCATCTGCCGACCTCAACCGCGATCGAACCCGCCCGGCGCCCGGCGGCGCGGTGGCGCGCCCCGGCCCTGGTCGCCGCCGGCGGCCTGCTGGCCGCCTGCCTGGCCCTGGTCGTCGCCCTGCCCGGCCCGGCCTACGAGACGCCGTCGGGCCAGAGCCGTCAGGTCGCGCTGGGCGATGGCAGCCAGGTCACCCTCGCCCCGGGCTCTCGCCTGCGCGCCGCCTCGCGCTGGCGACCTCGGGCCTTGTCCCTGGACCGCGGCGAGGCCTTCTTCGTCGTCGCCCATCAGGGCGGACAGCCGTTCACGGTCCAGGCCGGCGACGCCTTGGTCCGCGTGGTCGGCACGCGCTTCAACGTTCATCGCGGCGCCGGCCGCACGGTGCGGGTCGAGGTCGAGCAGGGCGTGGTCCAGGTTTCGGACCGTCCGGACGCCCAGGACCGGGCGGTCACGCTGCGCGCCGGCCAGACGGTGGTCGCCGATGGTCCCACTTTGGCCGTGGGCGCGCTGGACCAAGCGAACTTGGCGGGCGGCTGGCGGCAAGGCCGCCTGGCCTATGACGATGCGCCCCTGGCCGAGGTGGTGGCCGACCTCAATCGCTACAGCCAGCGGCCGTTGGCGATCGGATCGCCCGCCACGGGCCGGCTCAAGGTCACCGCCGCCTTCGACGTCGCCCAGGTCGAGCGCTTCGTCGCCGAACTGCCGCGCGTTCTGCCCGTTCGCCTGACCTCGGACGGCCGCGGCGGCCGGATCCTGGTCGCCGCCGATCCGAAACGGGCGCCGGAGCCCCGTGCCCCGTGAGGTCCGCGCCGCCGGGCGCGGTCGCCGGCTGACGTGCGTCGCCGCGATGCTGGCCCTGGCTGTCGCGCCGACCGCCGCCCGGGCGGCCGCGACACGGTCCGTCGACCTTCCCGCCCAGCCGCTGTCGACAGCCCTGCTGGCGCTGTCACGACAAACCGGGACGATCATCATCGCACCGGCCGCCCTGGTGCGGGGCCGCGCCGCGCCGGCCGTACGGGGTCGCCTGGAGCCGGCCGAGGCGGTGCGACGCCTCCTGCGCGGCTCGGGCCTGGACCTGTCGGTCAGCGCCGACGGGGTCATCAGCATCAGACCCGCCCCTCCGCCGCCCGCGATCGCCCCTTCCCGCCGCCGCCTCCTGCCGCCGGAGGACAGCGAACCCGCCGCCCTGAGCACGGTTCTGGTCGTCGCGCGCGATCTGGGAAGCGAGGCCCTGCGCATAAAGCGCCTGTCGGCCCAGACCAGCGACATCCTGCTGGGCGACGATCTGCGCGGCCTGGCCGATCCAAACCTGGGCGGCGCCATGCAGTCGCTGCCCGGCGTGGCGGTCACCAACGACGGCGGCGAGGGTCGCCAGGTCAGCGTGCGCGGGCTGAGCAGCGAGTTCACTCGCGTGCGCATCAACGGCATGGAGACCTTGGCCACGTTCGGCGGAACGAACGCCGGCGGCGGCACCAATCGCGGCCGGGCCTTCGATTTCAACGTCTTCGCCGCCGACCTCTTCAACCAGATCCGGGTGCGCAAGACGCCGTCGGCGGATGTCGACGAAGGTTCGCTGGGCGCGACCGTCGACCTGCAGACCCGCTCGCCCCTCGACGGTCCACGCTCCAGGGTCCAGCTCACCGTCGAGGGCGCCTACAACTTCGGCGCCGACAAGGCGGCTCCGCGCCTTTCAGCCATCGTCTCCCGCCGCAGTCGAGATGACCGGTTCGGAATCCTGGTCTCGGCCGCCTATAGCAAGCGCGCGGTCGAGGACGTCGGCGCCAACGCCGGACAGTGGCAGGCCGGCGACACCGTCTATCCGGGCTTTGGAAGCACGGCGGCCGGCGCGCCGGACCTGGCCGCGCTGAACGCCGCCCTGCACCCGCGCATCCCCCGGCTGGAAATCTTCCGGATCGAACAGGAGCGGCTGGGCCTGACCGGCAGCCTGCAGTGGCGACCGTCCGGCCGCACTCAGGTCGACCTGGACGTGCTTTATGCCGAGCTGTCGTCGGAACGGCGGGAGGACCTGCTGGAAACCTTCACGCTGCGCACGGCGGGGTCCTGCCGCACGCCGCTGAATGCCGACTGCGGGATCGCCGCCGTCAAGGTCCGGGACGCCACGATCATAACCCCGCGCCCGGGCCTGCCGGTGCTGATCGCCGGCGCGTTCGACAATGTCGACGTTCGCGCCGAGTCGCGGCTCGACCGGCTGAAGACCATCTTTCGCCAGACCACCCTGTCGGTCAGCCACCGCCTGTCGGACCGGCTGATCCTGAACGCCCTCGCGGGCTACAGCCGCTCCGATTTCGGCAATCCGCTGCAGGCCACCGTCCAGCTGGACCAGTACGACGTTCAAGGTTTCGCCTACGATTTTGGCGACCACCGACGGCCGCTGATCGACTTCGGCTCGGCCGACCTGACGACGCCGGCGAATTGGAGCCTGGCCGAGCTGCGATCCGAGCCCAACTGGGTCGACAACAGCTTCAAGACCGTCGGCGTCGATCTGGAATGGGCCCTTCACGACGGCCTGACCCTGCGGGGCGGACTGCAGCACAAGGCCTACAACACCGAAGCGACGGCGCTGTCGCGGTCGAACGGCACGATCGCCAACCTCAACGCCGACATCCCGGCCGCCCTCGCGGCGATCCCGCCGTCGACCTACCTGCGGCAAGTCTGGTCGAACCGCTTCGCGACCGCGACCGGTACGCCGGACGCTTGGCTGGCGCCGGATGTCGCCAGCGCCTTCGCCCGCTTCCAGGCCGCCTGCGCGTCCAGCGCCTGCGGGTCGCTGGCGCTAGGGCCCGAACCGCTGCTGGGTCTCAACTACGGCGTGGAGGAGCAAGACAGCTCCGCCTATCTGCAGGCCGCCTTCGCCGTTCACGGGCCCTGGTCGCCGCGCGGCGACCTGGGCCTGCGCTACGCCCGTACCGGCCAGGTGTCCCAGGGGTTCACCCTCGACATGGACGCGCCCGGCTCGGTGACGCCTGTCTCGGCCAGGCGGGCCTATGACGACCTGCTGCCGTCATTCAACCTGACGCTCGAGCCACGCGACGACCTGCTGCTGCGGTTCGCCGCCGCGCGGGCGATGGCGCGGCCTGACCTGCGCAGCCTGCGCCCCGGCGTTACGGTCTCGACAGGCGGCCTGCGCTCGGCCTCAGCCGGCGATCCATTCCTGCGCCCGACCCGGGCCGACACCCTGGACACCGCCGTCGAATGGTATTTCGCGCCCAGCTCGATCCTATCGGTCGCCGTCTTCCACAAGACCATCCGGTCCAACGCTCTCACCGTCACCACCACGCCCACGGTGTTCGCCGACAATCCGTTCGGCCTGCCCGACAGCGTGGCGGCGACGGCCTGCGGACGGCTGCCCGGCTGCGCGCCGGAGCTGCCGATCTGGCAGTTCCTGACCCGGACCGATCGCGGCGGCGGCCACCTGGACGGCGTGGAGCTGGCGCTGCAGGCCCCGCTCGATCGGGCCGCTCCGGCCCTGCGCGGCTGGAGCGTTCGCGCGGGCCTGACCTACACCCGCTCGCGGATGCGCTTCCAGGATCTCGCCGGCGCGCCGTTCGTCGCCCATGACAGCCTGGGCTCGCCCCGCTTGGTGGGGACGATCACCACCGCCTATCGCCGCGGCGGCCTGGACCTGCGCGCGACCCTGTCCCACCGCGGCCGCTACCTGACCGCCATACCGGCCTCCACGGGCGCCAATGTCGATGGGGTCAATGGCTATACCAGCCTGGACGTGTCAGCCCGCTACCAGGTGGCGCCGGGCTGGTGGCTGACGGCGGCCGGCGGAAACCTGCTGAACGCGGCCCAGCGCCAGTTCTCCGACACCAGCGGCCTGGCCAACTACCAGCACCATACCGGCCGCGAGATCCGGGTGGGGCTGGAGATGCGGTACTAACGCCCGAGGTTCAGGCGCGCGGGGTTGAAGCCCAGGGCGGCGCCGATCTCCAGGGCGGCGGCCTTGACCCGCGGCGTCAGCTCGACCATCCGCGCCTCGTCCATGTATTGCGGTACGCTGGACAGGCTGACGGCGGCGACGATCGCGCCGCTGGCGTCGCGGATCGGGGCGGCGATGCAGCGGATGCTGTCGAGGCCGTCGTCCAGGTGCAGCGCATGGCCGACCTGGCGCGCCGTCTCCATTTCACGGAAGAAGCTCACCGCCGCTGGCGACTGCGGATCGTCGGCGAAGAGCTGCGACCAGCGCTCGGGCGGCGCGTCGATCAGCAAGGCCCGGCCCAGGGCCGTGTCGCGGATGCGGTTGCGGTCGCCGACGCGGTGGCGGACCTCCAGCCGGCGCCGGCCCGGCGCCTGGCCCACATAGAGGACGTCGTCGCCGGTGATCGTGCCCAGGTTGGTGGCGTCCTGGGTCTCGGCCGAAAGCGCGGCCAGCACGGGCCTGGCGACGTCCGCCAACCCCAGCCGCTCGCGGGCCTGGTGTCCCAGTTGCACCAGCCGCCCGCCCAGGCGGTAGTCGCGCCCCACCGACGACAGCAGGCCGCGATCGACCAGGGCCGAGGCCAGGCGGTGGGTGGTGCTGCGGGTCAGGCCGACACGCGCCTCGAACGCCTTGAGGCTATGGGCCCCCTCGGCGACGGCCTCCAGGATGTCCAGGGCCCGATGCAGGGTCTGGCTGGCGCGGTCCGAGGCGGCGGAGGCTTGAGGCGCTTCTGTATCTGACAAGAGGGTATCCTATCCCGAACACGCTCCTAGATAGCACCGGAACACTGATTCCGAAGATGCCGGTGGATGATCCAGGCCGAAATGTTCGAGCCGCCCGGCAAGCTGGGCGCTGGGAACACCCGCTCTTCCGAGCGGTTTGAAAAGGGCAGACAATGGAGGAAGCCAATGTCCAAAGCCCCGCCCATTCCGTCCGAGCAACGCGCCTTCAAGGGCCAGAAGCCGGCCATCGAAGGCGCCACCAACGGCCGCCGGGATGAAAAGACCGGATTGCAGTCCAACGAACCCGGCGACGGCGACGTCAATCTCGCCGAGCAGGGCCGTCAGGGAAACATCCGCCAGAACACCACCCATCCCGGCTATCAACAGGACCGCTGACCATGCCTGACAAGAATCCCGCCGCCGACCGCTGGGGTGGTCCCGGCTCGAGTCACGAAAACGCCAAGCAGCCGCGCCCCGACCCGACCGTCAAGGATCCGGACGATCCCGATCGCTACAGCCGCCACAGCAAGGTCTCCGGCGGCGGCGGCGAAACGGACGTCCACCACGCTCACGACGCCGACCGCAAGGACGACTTCGAGGCCAACGACGCCCAGAAGAAGAAACACTGAGCATAGGCGCACCGCCGGGGACACGCGCGCACGAAGACTTCGACCGGATGATCGTTGGCCTTGCCTGGAGCGCGTGTCCCCGGCAGCAGCCAGGCTAGGCCGCCGCGCGCACTTCCGGCGCGAACTCCGGATAGTATCCCGCCATCATCCGCTCGGCGTAGCCGACCAGGTTGGGCAGGCCTTCGGCGCGGCGACGCAGGGGCGACTCGAAGAACGGCGTCAGGATCTGGGCCAGCATGGCGAAGGTGATGGCGTCGACGCTGGTGGGCCGGTGGCCCATCATGAACGACTTGTCGCCCAGCATCTCCGACAGCGCCGTCAGCGACCACGCCCCCAACTCCAGGATCTCGTCGGGCGAGTGGCGGCCGATGCCGATCGACTTGAGGCTGGCCTGGACGGTGTCCAGCAGGCCGTCGATCGCCTTGGCCTTCGCCTCGCCCGGCATGCCGTCGAACCAGCGGGCCGGGCCCTTGGCGAAGTTGTCGTCGTCGAAGAACCGGAAATGGCAGCTGGCCCAGCCCAGGTGGTTCTCGACCATCCGCTCGATCGCCCACGCCTGGCCGCGCTGGGCCTTGCTGAGGCCGGCGTCCAGGTCGACGCCGTAGCTGCGCTCAATATAGGCGCGGATGAAGGTGGAGTCGGCCACCTTGACGCCGTCGTCGTCGATCCACGGCAGCTGGCCCTTGGGCGAGGTCTCCGGGTGGGCCGGAACCTTCTGGTACCAGAGGCCCGCCATCTTCAGGTGGATCTCGGTCTTGGTCACATAGGGGCTGCCTTCGGGGAGGCCGAAGGCGGGTCCGGCGGCGTAAAGCGTGATCATGGTGGTCTCTCCCTGCTGAGCCGCCTTCGACGTCCGTCCAGACTTCGTGTTGCGACAATCGGACGCTACCGCCATCCTGCTGCCAGCATGCTGTCAGCATCGGTCGAGCAGAGTGGCCTCATGAGACGCGCCGAACGCCTTTTCCAGATCATCCAGATCCTCCGCCGCAGCCGCCAGCCGGTGACGGCCGACGCCATGGCGGCCGAACTGGAGACCTCCAAACGCAGCGTTTATCGCGATATCGCCGCCTTGATCGGCCAGAGGGCGCCCATCCGCGGCGAGGCGGGCGTCGGCTATGTGCTGGAGGCCGGATACGACATGCCGCCCCTGATGCTGACACCCGACGAGATCGAGGCCGCCGTGCTGGGGGCCCAGTGGGTCGCCGGCCGCGGCGACCCGGTGCTCGCCACCGCCGCCAACGACCTGATCGCCAAGATCGCCGCCGCCGTCCCCGAACAACTGCGCCCCTATGTGCTGACCCCCGCCACGGGGACCGGCATGAACTGGAAGGCCCTGCCCGACGGCATCGATATCGCCCAGACCCGGGCCTGGATCCACGCTGGCCGCAAGATCCGCCTGGATTATCGCGACGAGAAGGGCGCGGTCAGCCAGCGCGTCGTCTGGCCGGTGACCGTGGGCTATCTAGAGACCGTGCGCCTGCTGATCGCCTGGTGCGAGCTGCGCAACGACTTCCGCAACTTCCGCACCGATCGCATTGAGGGCGCCGAGTTCCTCGACGAACGCCACGGCCAGCGGCCGGGCGTGCTGCGGGCGCGCTGGCAGAGGGCGCTGGAGGAGGAACGCAAGCGCTGGGCGGCGAAGGACCGGAACTGCGGGCCGTAGGATACGAATGTCCGCCCACCACCCTGAGCGATGGGGTGGACGCCCCCCGACGGCATCGATGTGCCAAAGTGGAGGTGTTGAGAACACCACTGCAAAGGAGGCGTCCGTGGAAGAAGTTA
>NZ_LMFX01000016.1:0-79708 GCF_001426985.1 Caulobacter sp. Root1472
ACGTTCATCCGGGGAGACCTCCGGCCAAGGTTGGAGCTTCGCAACCCCAGCTTCTCAGCCGCTCCCCGGGTGAACAACCTTCATAGCTTCGACAGCTAGACCGAAAAAACTCCCCGGAGCCGATCCGGGGAGCCTTCCTCATCCGATCGTCGTGGGAACGCCGATCAGAATTCTTCCCAGTCCTCGACCTTGGTCGCGAGCGCGGCGCCGCCGCCGGAGCGGCCGGGCCGAACGGCGGGKGCGGCGCGGGCCGGGGCGGGTCGCGGCGCGGGCGCGCGAACGGCGGCGGCCGCCGCGTCGCCGACCCGGAAGCGGTCGACCAGGGCCGCCAGCTGGTTGGCTTCGTTCTTCAGCGAGTGGCTGGCCGCTGTTGCTTCCTCGACCATGGCGGCGTTTTGCTGGACCACCTGGTCCATCTGGTTGACCGCCTTGTTGACCTCCTGCAGACCGGTCGACTGCTCGACCGCCGAGGCGGCGATCTCCGTGACCAGGCCGTCGATCGAGGCCACCTGGGTGACGATGCGCTGCAGCGCCTTGCCCGTCTGGCCGACCAGGTCGACGCCCGCCTCGACCTGCTGGGTCGAGGTCGAGATCAGCGTCTTGATCTCCTTGGCGGCCTCGGCCGAGCGCTGGGCCAGGGCCCGCACTTCCTGGGCCACGACCGCGAAACCGCGGCCGGCGTCACCGGCGCGCGCCGCTTCGACCCCGGCGTTCAGGGCCAGCAGGTTGGTCTGGAAGGCGATCTCGTCGATGACGCCGATGATCTGGCTGACCTGGGCGGACGAGGTCTCGATCTCGGTCATGGCCCGAACCGCCTGGCCGACGATCCGGCCGGACTCCTCGGCGTCGGTGCGGGCGGTGGCGACCACGGTGGAGGCTTCCTTGGCGCCGGACGCGGTCTTGCGCACCGTGGCGGTGATCTCGTCCAGGGCGGCGGCGGTCTCTTCCAGCGAGGCGGCCTGCTGCTCGGTGCGGCGGGCCAGGCTGTCGGAGGCGTCGGCGATCTCGTCGGAGCCGCTGCGCACGCCCTTGGTGGAGACGATGATGGACCCCATGACCTCGCGCAGCTTCTCGACCGCCAGGTTGAAGTCCTCGCGCAGCTGGCGATAGCGGCCGGCGAACTCGGCGTCGATGCGGCAGGTCAGGTCGCCCTGGGCCAGGCGCGCCAGGCTGGAGGCCAGCTGATCGACGACCGCGCTCTGTTCGGCGGCGACCACGCGGCGCTCGTCGTCGTTGGCGGCGCGCTCGCTTTCGGCCGTCAGGCGGGTCTGTTCGGCGACGGCCTCCAGCTGGATCTTGGCCAGGGCGGCTTCCTTGAAGGTGGCGACGGCGGCGGCCATCTGGCCGATCTCGTCCTTGCGGCCGGCGGCGGGGATGGTCACGCCGTTGTCGCCCGAGGCCAGGCGACGCATGGCCGCCGTCATGGCCGTCACCGGCGCGGCGATGAAGCCCGACAGCAGCAGCCCGCCGCCCAGGGCGATGGCGATGGCGACGCCGATGCCGATCGCCAGGGTCAGGCGCGCCTCCAGGGCGGATTTCTTCTGGGCCGCGGCCTCGGTGGCGACGACGGCTTCGGAATTCTTGACGATCAGCTCGATATTGTCCTCGACCACCGAGACCGACTGGTCGGCGACGCCGTCGTGCTTGACCAGGTCGACGGCCTGCTGGTGGGTGGCCGGATCGCGCGCCAGGGTCTCGCCGGGCTCGATGGCGACCTTGCGGTAGTTGGCGTAGGCGGTGTCGACGTCGGCGATCCGGGCCATCTGGGCCTCGTCGCCCTTGGCCAGGGTGCGCAGCTGCTCCAGGGCGGCCAGGAACTTCGGCTTGTGAGCCTCTTCCAGGCGCTTAACGTAGTATTCGTCGCCCGACAGCAGGAAGCCCCGCAGCGAGTTTTCCTGGCGGGTCAGGCGGAACGCGGCCGTGTCGGCGGCGCGCAGCGACAGGTAGGCCCGCTCCGTGCGCTCGATCGAGGCTTCGTATTTCGTCTGGTTGACGAACAGGGTCACGCCCATCACCGCGATCGCCGAAAGCATCACGGCGAACACGGCCATCAGCTTATGGGGGATTTTCAGATCGCCGAAGTTCATGGGCGCGCTCCTCTTGAGATCGCGACGCAAAAACTCTTGGACCACAGGTATTTAAGCAGCAGCCAGAAGCGCACGTCGCACGCCTTCTCTGTGGCCGGACCAGGGTTTCCACGCCCTTAACTGTACTGTGGCGCAAGGTCGCAGGCCGGAGGACCAAGCCCTGGCGCCGCCTGGCCTCCACCGTGCGCCCCCTATCCAAGATTGCATAGTCAAAGGCGTAGAGCGCTTCGCGGGGAAGGGCGCTCTACCTGTGGCGGCGCTTCCCGCAGCGCGAAAAAATTAGTGCGCCTCGTCCCAATTGGCGGCGGCGCGCGCCTCGACCGTCAGGGGCACCGAGATCGCCACAGCCGGCTCGGCCGCGCCCTGCATGATCTCGCGGGCGACCTTGATCGTGGCCTCGGCCTCGGCTTCCGGCGCCTCGAACACCAGTTCGTCGTGCACCTGCAGCAGCATCTTCGACGACAGCCCCGCCGCCTTCAGCGCGCCGGGCATGCGGACCATGGCCCGGCGCATGACGTCGGCGGCCGCCCCCTGGATCGGGGCGTTGATCGCCGCCCGTTCGGCGAACTGCCGGTGGGCCACCGACTTGCCGCCGATGTCGGGGATGTTGATCTTCCGCCCAAAGATGGTGGTGACGTAGCCGTGCTCGCGCACGAAGGCCTTGGTCGCCTCCATGTAGGCCTGGATGCCGGGGAAGCGCTCGAAATAGGTCTTGATATAGGCCCCGGCCTCGCCCTGCGGGATCGACAGCTGGTTGGCCAGGCCGAAGGCCGAGATGCCGTAGACGATGCCGAAATTGATCGCCTTGGCCCGACGGCGCACCTCGCTGGACATGCCCTCGATCGGCGTGTTGAACATCTCCGACGCGGTCATGGCGTGGATGTCCAGGCCCTCCTGGAACGCCTTCTTCAGCTGCGGGATGTCGCCGATGTGGGCCAGCAGGCGCAGCTCGATCTGGCTGTAGTCGGCGCTGATCAGCACCTTGCCCGGCGCGGCCACGAAGGCCTTGCGGATCTTGCGGCCTTCCTCGGTGCGGATCGGGATGTTCTGCAGGTTCGGGTCGGACGACGACAGGCGGCCCGTGGTGGTCGAGGCCAGGGCGTAGGAGGTATGGATCCGGTTGGCGCCGCCCGGGGCGATGGCCGCGATCAGGTTCTCGGTATAGGTGCCCTTCAGCTTGGAAAGCTGGCGCCAGTCCAGCAGGACGCGGGGCAGTTCGTGGTCGTTGGCCAGGGCCTCCAGGACGTCGCTGTCGGTGGACCACTGGCCGGTGGCGGTCTTCTTGCCGCCCTTCAGGGCCATTTCGCCGAACAGCACGTCGCCGATCTGCTTGGGGCTGCCCAGGTTGAACGGCCGGCCGACCAGTTCCTGGGCCCGCGCCTCGAACTGGGCCATGCGCATCGAGAACTCGTTGGAGAGGCGGCGCAGGGTCTCGGGATCCACCCGGACGCCCTCGTTTTCCATCGCCGCCAGCACGGCGGGCAGGGGGCGCTCCAAGGTCTCATACACCGTCAGCAGGCCCTCGCGCGCCAGCCGGGGCTTGAGCACCTCGTAGAGCCGCAGGGTGACGTCGGCGTCCTCGGCGGCGTAGGCGGTGGCCTGGTCGAGCGCCACGTGCTTGAAGCTGATCTGGCCCTTGCCCGAGCCCGCGACCTGCTTGAACGGGATCGGCTTGTGGCCCAGCCACAGCTCCGACAGCTCGTCCATGCCGTGGCCGTGCAGGCCCGCTTCCAGCACGTAGCTGATCAGCATGGTGTCCTCGATCGGCCCCACCTCGATCCCGTGACGGGCCAGGACGGCGATGTCGTACTTGGCGTTCTGGGCCACCTTCAGCACCGCCGGAGCCTCCAGCAGCGGCTTGAGGGCGGCGATCGCCTCTTCCAGCGGGATCTGGACCAGGTCGGCGGCGGCCTCCAGGGCCAGGCCGTCCTTTTCGCAGTGGCCGACCGGGATGTAGCAGGCCTCGCCCGGCGCGATGGCCAGCGACACGCCGCACAGGCCGGCGGTGGCCGACGACAGGGCGTCGGTCTCGGTGTCGAAGGCGACGACGCCCTTGGCCGTGGCCTTGGCCACCCAGGCGTTCAGAGTTTCCAGGTCGCGCACGCAGACATAGGCGGCGTGGTCGATGGTTACGGCCTGGGTCGCCGCGCGCTCGGCGGGCCGGCCGTACGACACCGACAGCACCGGCGCGGTGGGCTGGGCGGGCGGACGGTCCAGGGTGCGCGGCGCGGCGGCGGCGTTGCCGTCGCCGACCCGGCGGGCCAGGGACCGGAACTCCATGGTCTCCAGGAAGTCGGCCAGCACCTGCTTGTCCGGCTCGCGCACCACCAGGTCGTCGACCGGCTCGGGCAGCGGCGTGTCGCAGTCCAGCTTGACCAGGGCGCGCGACAGCCGGATCTGGTCGGCGTATTCGATCAGGGTTTCGCGGCGCTTGGGCTGCTTGATCTCGCTGGCCCGGGCCAGCAGCGTGTCGAGGTCGCCGTATTCGTTGATCAGCTGGGCGGCGGTCTTGATGCCGATGCCGGGGGCGCCGGGGACGTTGTCGACGCTGTCGCCGCACAGCGACTGCACGTCGACCACCCGTTCGGGATAGACGCCGAACTTCTCGAACACCTGCTCGCGGTCGATGCGGACGCCCTTCATCGGGTCGAACATCGACACGCCTTCGCCGACCAGCTGCATCAGGTCCTTGTCGGACGAGACGATCACGGCCTCGCCGCCCATGTCGCGGACCTTGCAGGCATAGGCGGCGATCAGGTCGTCGGCCTCGTAGCCGGGCAGCTCGATGGCCGGCACGCCGAAGGCGCGGGTGGCCTCGCGCACCAGCGGGAACTGCGGGATCAGGTCCTCGGGCGGCGGCGGCCGATGGGCCTTGTACTTGTCATAGAGGTTGTTGCGGAACGTCTTCTCGGAGTGGTCCCAGATCACCGCCAGGTGCGTGGGCGCGTCGCCCTGCATGTCGCGCATCAGCTTCCACAGCATGTTGCAGAAGCCCTGGACGGCGCCGACCGGCAGGCCGTCGCTCTTGCGGGTCAGCGGCGGCAGGGCGTGGTAGGCGCGGAACAGATAGGCCGAGCCGTCGACCAGGAACAGCCGTACGGCGGGTCCGTCCTGGGTCAGGGGGCGGTCAGCCCCGGGGAGGGCGGCGGAATCGGGCGCGAGCGTGTCGGTCATGGCCGGGAAGATAGGCGGTCGCGGCCCGCGCGGGAACACCCTCAGACGCGCTCTAGCCGAACCGGGCGTTCAGGTTGGGGAGGTCCTTGCCGAACGCCGCATAGGTCGTGGCGCCGCCGTCGGCCAGGAAGGCCCGGGTCCCGGTGAGCATCGCGCCATAGGCGGCGGTGAACGGGCCGGTGGCCGAGCTCAGGCGGCGCACGCCGAGCTCGGCCAGGCGCTGGGCCGAAGGCATGCCGGGGCGGCCCATCACGTTGAGCGGCAGGGCGACGCCGGCGGCGAGCCTGGACAGCACGTCCTCCTCGATCGGCAGGGGCACGAAGATCCCGCTGGCCCCGGCGTCCGCGTACAGCGCCGCGCGGCGCAGGGTTTCGGCCAAGGCCGCTTCGCCCTCGGCCAACTTGGCCAGATAGACGTCGGTGCGGGCGTTGATGAACAGGTTGACGCCGGTCTGGTCGGCGGTGGCGCGCACGGTCTGGATCTTGCGGGCGTGCAGGTCCGGATCACGCCGGCCGTCCTCGAAATTGATCCCCACCGCGCCGGCCCCGATCACCGCCTTGATCGTCTCGGCCAGGGTCGGCAGGTCGTCGGTGTAGCCGCCCTCGATGTCGGCGGTGACCGGAACCGACACCACCCGGGCGATGCTCGCGACGGTGTCGACCACGGCCGCCACGGGGACGGCGTCACCGTCGACATAGCCCCGGGCCCAGGCCACCGCGGCGCTGGAGGTCGCCACGGCCTTGGCCCCCGCGTCGGCCATCAGGGCGGCGCTGGCGGCGTCCCAGGCGTTGGGCAGGAGCAGCACGTCGGGGCCGGCGTGCAGGGCGTGGAAGCGGTCGGCGATCGTGGTCATGGCGGCGGCTCCGAAAGGGCAGGCGGACGGACTATCGGCAATCGCGCCCCGGCCGTCTCGCGGAAATCGGACCTTGATGACCGGCTGCTGACATCCGTTGGCGGCGGACCCTGGCAGAGGGCGCCCAAGAAAACGGCGATCCGCCAATTGCGGCGAACGCGTCGTATTGCCGCCTTGGCGAGGTCAATTGCCTGGCCTAGAGGCAGGAGGTTCGCCTGCGCCGCAAAAACGGGAACCTCCTCCTCTCCCGGGCTTTGGTTCGAACGACCCGAAACACAGGAAGACCCTGGCCCATGGTTTCATGGAAGAAGATCCGTGTCGGTACGGCGCTCGTCGCCGCCACCCTGACCACCGCCGCCGTGCTGGCCGTGGCCCCCGCCCATCCTGTCGCGCCGCCCGCTCGCCCGACCAGTGAGCCGGTCAAGCTGGCCCCGCCGCTGATGCCCGCCGAAGCCGGCAAGCCGCTGCCCAAGACGATCCTGACCTGAGGGACGTCCTGGCCCAAGAATCCGGGCCTGACCTAGATTTCCAGCGGCTTTGGGCGCTATGGAGCGCCCATGCCGTTCACCGCCACCGTCCTGACCATGTTCCCCGAGGCCTTTCCCGGCCCGCTCGGCGTCTCGCTGATCGGCACGTCATGGAAGGAGCAGGACCTGTGGCGTTTGGAAACACTGGACATTCGGGGGTTTTCCAAGGATAAGCGCGGCTTCCTCGACGACACCCCCGCGGGTGGCGGCGTGGGAGCGGTACTGAAAGCGGACGTCATCGCCGCCGCGCTGGACAGCGTGGAGGTCGGTGGGCGGCCGCTTTTGTACATGAGCGCCCGGGGTTGGCCCCTGACCCAGGCGCGCGTCAAGGAATGGGCCAAGGCTCCGGGCGTCATCGTCCTGTGCGGCCGTTTCGAGGGGGTGGACCAGCGGGTGCTCGACGCCCGGGGGTTCGAGGAGGTCTCGGTCGGAGACGCTGTTCTTGCCGGTGGCGAGGCGGCGGCGATGGTCGTGATCGAGGCGTGCGTTCGATTGGCTCCAGGGGTTCTGGGCAATTTCGAGAGCACGCAGGAAGAAAGCTTCGAGGACGGGCTTCTCGAGCATCCGCAGTACACTAGGCCGCGGACGTTCGAAGGGCTCGACATCCCCGAAGTGCTGCTGTCGGGCGACCACAAGAAGGTGGCCCAGTGGCGGAAAACCATGCGTGAAGAGACCACCCGCGAGCGGCGTCCAGACCTCTGGGAAGCGCATCTCGCCAATCAACAGGCAAAAGGCGGCCCGAAAACGGGTAAGCCCAAAGGAGACTAGAGTTATGGCTGCTAACATCATCAAGGAACTCGAGCGCGAAGAAGCCCAGCGTCTGCTGGCCGCCCGCGCCATCCCCGAGTTCGAGCCGGGCGACACCCTGCGCGTCAACGTCCGCATCAAGGAAGGCGAGCGCGAGCGCGTCCAGGCCTATGAGGGCGTCTGCATCGCCCGTTCGGGCGGCGGCGTGCACGAGAGCTTCACCGTCCGCAAGATCTCGTTCGGCGAAGGCGTGGAGCGTCTGTTCCCGCTGCTGTCGCCGAGCATCGAAAGCATCGAAGTCAAGCGTCGCGGCGTCGTCCGTCGCGCCAAGCTGTACTACCTGCGCGACCGTCGCGGTAAGTCGGCCCGGATCGCCGAACGCTCGAACGTCCGCAAGGTGGAAGCCGCCGACGCCGAATAGGCTTGGCGACTTGCCGAAGATCAGGGCCCCGGCGGAAACGCCGGGGCCTTTTTCTTATGGATTTCAGTGGTCAAGCTTGAGTGCAAGCGCACGAATATATTGACAAAACATCGTTGTCTGGTGTTTGGTGAACGTACCCCCACCGCTTAGGCGACGGGCTTATAGACCGCCCCCTTGCTAGGGAGTGGCCCTCTTCGGAAACGGCGTCATGGCCACCGAAGGAAATGCGATATGAGGGCGCGCCGCAAACACAGGGCGCGCCCTCTTTGCGTTCGGAGACAGAGCGTTCGGAGACAGAGCGTTCCGAGACAGAGCGTTCGGGGACAGGCCGCGAGGGCGCGTCCCCATCTCGGCGCGCGCTGACCTATCGCGCCCCCGCCCGCCGCCGCTTGGGCGGGGCGCCCTGGCGGGAGTCTCGCCGGTCGCGCATCCGCTGCAGGCGCTTGCGCACCCGCGCGTCGCGCAGCAGGGCGGAGGGCACGTCGGTCAGCATCTTCAGGCCGGCGATCGGCGAGACGTTGCGCACGTCGCGGCGGGCCTGGGCCAGCACCTCGCCGACCATCAGCCGGTTGTCGATCTCGCCCTGCTCCTTGACCATGGCCAGGCGGTGCAGGGCGTAGAGGCCCAGGATCGCGGCGATCAGGAAATAGAAGTCCCAGTTGGAGATCCGCAGCGGCACCAGGGTCAGCACGTCGCCGGGGCTTGTCCAACGCAGCAGGATCTCCAGCCGGCGGGCGGCGAAGAAGTCGGCGAACACCCCGCCCAGCAGCGGGGCCAGGCCGGCGGCGGCCGAGCTGATCATGGCGTTGGCGGCGATATAGGCCGTGGCCGAGCCGCGGGGCGACAGCTTCAGGGCGATATTGCCCGACGACAGGGTCACCCCGGCGGTGGCCAGGCCCATCAAGGCGTGCAGGGCGATCAGATAGGCCATCACCCAGGACCGCTCGTGGATCTGCGAGGCGCCGACCATGGCGGCGATGCAGGCGATGAACAGCGGGGCGGCGACGGCCAGCACCGACTTGTTGGCGAAGCGGTCCGACAGCAGGCCCCAGCTGCGCAGGGCCAGGACGTTGGTCGCCTGGCTGACCACGCTGAGCACCACCACGAAGGTGACCGACAGCCCCAGCTGCTTGACGAAGAACACCGTGAAGAACGGCGTGGCCAGGTTCACCGCGAACTGCCAGCTGGCCAGGAAGGCGATCAGCCGGCGGAAGTTCCTGTCCCTCAGCGGCGCGCGCAGCAGCGGGATCAGCCTCACCCGTTCGGCCGGGGCGGGCATCTGCGGCTCGGGGGTCAGGGCCAGCTCGCGGCAGCTGAGCAGGCCGGCCAGGAAGGCGGCGAAGTACAGGCCGGCGAACACGAACGGGCGCAGGAACGAGCCTTCCGGTGCGCGGTCCAGGGCCAGGGCGGCGGCCAGGCTGGCGGCCAGGCCGACGACGGTGGCGTTGATGGTCCGCTTGGCGAAGATCTGGCCCATCCGCTGCTCGGGGGCCAGGTCCCGGACCCAGGCGTTCCAGGCGCAGCCGCCGAAGGTGGCGATCCCGCAATAGAAGACCTGGGCCGCCACTAGCCCCGCCAGGGCCGCCGGGCCGCCGCCGGTCAGGGCCAGCAGGGCCATGCCGACCAGGGCGCAGCGGCTGATCAGGCTGGCCAGCACCGAGATCCGCTTGCGGGTCCGCAGCCCCTCGACCAGCAGCACCCCGGGCAGCTGCAGCAGCTGCACCCAGAAGGTCACCGCCGCCAGCAGGCCGATCGTGGTGTTGGAAGCGCCCAGCTGCAGGGCGAAGGCGGTCAGGATGACGCCGCTGGTCACCGCGGTGACGGCGTTGGAGAACCCCGCCTCGCGGACCAGATGTCGCAGGCCGCGCTCGCGGTCTTCTTCGCTCAGGCTGGGCGTCGGGGCAAGAAACATGCGCAGCAAGGCCTTTGCATGGCTCGGCCGAGGCAGTTTGATCCAACCTGCCGCCGGCCCGCGTGAATTTTCGGCGTTTCCTCGCTTTACGCGCCCCGTCTCAAGGCCTAGATGCCCGGGTATCATGACCCGCGCACCCAAGACCCTCTACGACAAGATCTGGGACGCTCACGTCGTCAACGAACAGGACGGCGAAGCGATCCTCTATATCGACCTGCACCTCATCCACGAGGTCACCACCCCGCAGGCCTTCGCCGGGCTTCGCGCGGCCGGCCGCAAGGTGCGCCGGCCCGACCGCACGCTGGCCGTCGCCGACCACAACATCCCGACCGAGGGCCAGGCCAAGGGCGTCGACGCCGTGGCCGACGACGAGGCCCGCCTGCAGCTGAAGACCCTGGCGCGCAACGTCCAGGACAACGGCATCGAGTTCTTCCCGATGGGCGACATCCGCAACGGGATCGTCCACGTGGTCGGCCCCGAGCAGGGCCGCACCCAGCCGGGCATGACCATCGTCTGCGGCGACAGCCACACCTCGACCCATGGCGCGTTCGGGGCCCTGGCCCACGGCATCGGCACGTCCGAGGTCGAGCACGTCCTGGCCACCCAGACCCTGCGCCAGGAGAAGGCCAAGAACATGCTGGTCCGCGTCGACGGCCAGCTGGGTCCCGGCGTCACCGCCAAGGACGTCGCCCTGGCCGTGATCGGCGAGATCGGCACCGCCGGCGGCACCGGCTATGTCATCGAGTTCGCCGGTCCGGTGGTCCGCGACCTGTCGATGGAAGGCCGCATGACGCTGTGCAACCTGACCATCGAGGGCGGCGCCAAGGCCGGCCTGGTCGCGCCCGACGACAAGACCTTCGCCTATATCCAGGGCAAGCCCTCGGCCCCCAAGGGCGCGGCCTGGGACATGGCGCTGTCGTACTGGAAGAGCTTCGTCAGCGACGCGGAAGCCCATTTCGACCGCACCGTGGTGATCGACGGCTCGGCCCTGGTCCCGATGGTCACCTGGGGCACGTCGCCCGAGGACGTCATCCCGGTGACCGGCAACGTCCCGGATCCGGAAAGCTTCGCCACCCCCGACAAGCGCGCCGCCGCTCACCGGGCGCTGGACTATATGGGCCTGACCGCCGGCCAGCCGATCAGCGAGGCCCGCATCGACCGCGTCTTCATCGGCTCGTGCACCAATAGCCGGATCGAGGACATGCGCGCCGCCGCCGCCGTTGTGCAGGAAGCCTTCCTGCAGGGCCGGCTGGTGGCTCCGCACGTCAAGGCTATGGTGGTGCCGGGTTCGGGCCTGGTGAAGGAACAGGCCGAGGCCGAAGGCCTGGACGCCATCTTCAAGGCCGCGGGCTTTGACTGGCGCGAGCCGGGCTGCTCGATGTGCCTGGCCATGAACCCCGACAAGCTGGCCCCGCAGGAGCGCTGCGCCTCGACCAGCAACCGCAACTTCGAGGGCCGCCAGGGCCGCGCCGGCCGCACCCACCTGGTGTCGCCGGCCATGGCGGCGGCGGCGGCGATCGCCGGCCACCTGGTCGACGTGCGCGCCCTGCTTGAGGAGACCGTCTGATGCAGGCCTTCACCCGTCTCGACGGCCGCGCGGCGCCGCTGTCGCTGGCCAATATCGACACCGACCAGATCATCCCCAAGCAGTTCCTCAAGACCGTCGAGCGCGAGGGCCTGGCCAAGGGCCTGTTCTACGACTTCCGCTTCGACGGCGAGGGGAACGAGATCGCCGACTTCGTGCTGAACCGGCCGGAGTACAAAGGCTCCAGCGTGCTGATCGCCGGCGACAACTTCGGCTGCGGAAGCTCGCGCGAGCACGCGCCCTGGGCGTTGATGGACTACGGGATCATGTGCGTGATCTCGACCAGCTTCGCCGACATCTTCAACAACAACTGCTTCAACAACGGCCTGCTGCCGGTGGTGCTGAAGCCCGAGGAAGTCGCCCAGCTGATGGACGAAGCCAAGGGCGGCAACCACATGGTCAGCGTGGATCTGGAGTCCCAGACGGTGGTTTCGCCCTCGGGCAGGAGCTTCCGGTTCGAGATCGATCCGGTGCGCAAGGACAAGATGCTCAAGGGCCTGGATTTCATCGGCGAGACCCTGATGCACAGCGCCGACATCGACCTGTACGAGAGCAAGCGGGCGCTGGACCGGCCGTGGCTGGAAGCTTGAGCGCCGTGCGTCCTTCGAGGCCCGCTGCGCGGGCGCCTCAGGATGAGGAACGTTGTGCTGAATTCCTCATCCTGAGGAGTGAGGCGCAGCCGAGCCTCGAAGGACGCACGGCGGCGCCCTGTCAGGACGCACGCCCATGACCGTCATCCTGGCCGGCACGATCCGCGTCGCGCCCGAGCGCCTGGCCGAGCTGCGGCCGCACCTGAAGGCCCAGGTCGAGGGCAGTCGCGCCGAGCCGGGCTGCCTGGACTATGCGCTGAGCGAGGATCCGCTGGATCCCGGCTTGATCCGGGTGTTCGAGCACTTCGTCGACGAGGAAGCCCTGGCCTTCCACCGCGCCAGCCCGCACATGGCCGCCTGGCGCGCGTGCTTCCCGCAACTGGGCGTCCACGACCGCCGCATGTCGTCCTTCGACGTTTCAGACTACCGCACCATCTAAGAGAGCTTTCCGATGTCCACGCTTCTGCTCCTGCCCGGCGACGGGATCGGCCCCGAGGTTTGCGGGGAGGTGCGCCGGGTGGCCGCGACCCTCACCCCCGACCTGAATGTCGAGGAGCGGATCTATGGCGGCGCCAGCTACGACGCCCACGGCACGCCCCTGACCGACGAGGTCCGTGACGCGGCCCTGGCCAGCGACGCGGTGCTGATGGGCGCGGTCGGCGGCCCGCAATGGGCGAACGCCCCGCGCCACCTGCGTCCCGAGGCCGGCCTGCTGAACCTGCGCAAGGCGATGGACGTCTACGCCAACCTGCGTCCGGCCTACTGCTTCGAGGCCCTGGCTGACGCCTCCAGCCTCAAGCGCGAACTGGTTTCGGGCCTGGACATCATGTTCGTCCGTGAACTGACGGGCGGGGTCTATTTCGGCCAGCCGCGCGGGATCGAGGACCTGGGCGACGGTCAGAAGCGCGGCGTCGACACCCAGGTCTACACCACCGCCGAGATCGAGCGCGTGGCCCGGGTGGCCTTCGAGCTGGCCCGCGGCCGTGGCAATCGCGTGGCCTCGGCCGAGAAGTCGAACGTCATGGAAAGCGGCCTGTTGTGGAAGCAGGTGGTCACCGAGCTGCACGCCCGCGACTATGCCGACGTCCAGCTGGAGCACATCCTGGCCGACAACTGCGCCATGCAGCTGGTCCGCGCCCCCAAGCAGTTCGACGTCATCGTCACCGACAACCTGTTCGGCGACATCCTGTCGGACGCCGCGGCCATGCTGACCGGCTCGCTGGGCATGCTGCCCTCGGCGGCCCTGGGCGCGGCGGGCAAGCCGGGCCTGTACGAGCCCATCCACGGCTCGGCGCCCGACATCGCCGGCAAGGGCGTGGCCAATCCGCTGGCCGCCATCCTGTCGTTCGAGATGGCCCTGCGCTGGTCGCTGAACCGCGCCGACGCCGCCGACGCCCTGCTGGCGGCGGTCAAGGCGGCGCTGGACGGCGGGGCCCGGACCCGCGACCTGGGCGGCGAGCTGTCGACGGCCCAGATGGGCGACGCCGTGCTTGCGAACCTAGGTCGTTGATATATCGACGTTATTCCTAAGGTTCCCGCAACGTAACCTTAAGGGTTCTCGGTCAAACCCTGCGCGTCGATTTCAACACCGGGCGCGGGGCAAGCGATGCGATTCCAGGACCTGAAGATTTCCACGAAGCTCGGGATCGCGTTCAGCGCGCTGATCCTGGCCTTTGCGGTGTCGTCCGGCGTCGTCTTCGCCAGCCTGCAGAGCATCGACAAGGCCTCGACCTCCAGCCAGCGCAGCCTCGTCCTGGCCAGCCAGGCCGAGACGATGATGAGCCTGATCCTCGAGCAGCAGAACGCCCTGCGCGGCTACGCCCTGACCGACGATCCCGCGTTCGCCGAGGTCTACCAGGACAACGCCGCGGCGTTCGACAAGGCGCTGGACGCCTTCGAGGGCAAGACCACCCAGGCCGCCCAGAAGGAACGCATCCAGAAGATGCGGACCGCCATGACCGATTGGCGGCGCGACGTCGCCGAGCCGACGCTGACGGCGATGAAGGACCCGGCGAGCAAGTCCCAGGCCGCCGGGCTGATCGGCAAGAAGAGCCTGGACGACCTGCGCGCCCTGCAGGACGAACTGTCGAGCGCCGCCCTCGAGCGCGTGACGATCCGCGCCAAGGAACAGAAGGGCGCCATGATGCTGGCCACCCAGTCGCTGGTGATCGGCGGCGTGGCCGCCCTGGCCATCGCCGGCCTGATGGGCTGGCTGCTGTCGAGCACGATCGGCGCCCCGGTGTCGCGCATGACCGCCGTCATGCGCCGCCTGGCCTCGGGCGACAACGACGCCGAGGTCCCGGCGATCGGCCGCAAGGACGAGGTCGGGCTGATGGCCGACGCCCTGCTCAGCTTCAAGGACGCCGCCGTCGCCAAGGCGCGGCTGGAAGGCGAAACCGTCGAGCAGCGCCGCCTGACCGAGGCCGAGCGCGCCCAGCGCGAAGCCGAGAAGGCCGCCGAGGCCCAGGCCGACGCCGTGGCGATCGGGGCCCTGGCCCAGGCGCTCGACCGCCTGGCCGGCGGCGACCTGACCCATCGCATCAGCGTCGACTTCGCCCCCAAGGCCGCCCAGCTGAAGTCCGACTTCAACACCGCCGCCGACCGCCTGCAGGACGCCCTGCGCGGCATCAACGCGGCGACCGGCGGCATCCGGTCCGGCTCGGAAGAGATCGCCAGCGCCTCGGACGACCTGTCGCGCCGCACCGAGCAGCAGGCGGCCAGTCTGGAAGAAACCGCCGCCGCCCTCGACCAGATCACCGCCACCGTGCGCAAGACCGCCGCGGGCGCCAACGAGGTGTCCGGCCTGGTGGCCAACGCCCGGACCGGCGCCGAGAAGTCCGGCCAGATCGTCAGCCAGGCCGTCAGCGCCATGACCGAGATCGAAACCTCGTCGCAGCAGGTGTCCCAGATCATCGGGGTGATCGACGAGATCGCCTTCCAGACCAACCTCCTGGCCCTGAACGCGGGCGTCGAAGCGGCTCGCGCCGGTGACGCCGGTCGAGGCTTCGCGGTGGTGGCCCAGGAAGTGCGGGCCCTGGCCCAGCGCTCGGCCGACGCCGCCAAGGAGATCAAGGGCCTGATTTCGACCTCGACCGCCCAGGTCGGAACCGGCGTCAGCCTGGTCGGCCAGACCGGCCAGGCGCTGCAGGCCATCGTCGACCAGGTCGCCTCGATCGACAGCCTGGTCCGGGAAATCGCCGCCTCGGCCCAGGAACAGGCGACCGGTCTGCATCAGGTCAACAGCGCCGTGAACCAGATGGACCAGGTCGTCCAGCAGAACGCCGCCATGGTCGAGGAAGCCACCGCCGCCACCCACTCACTGAAGGGCGAAGCCGGTGAACTGGCCGCCCTGGTCGGGCGCTTCAAGGTGGGCGGCGAGGCCTCGCGCCCGGTCGCCGCCACGCCCGCCTCGCGGCCGGTCGCCAGCCCGGCCCAAGCGGCCCGGACCCGGATCGCCGCCGCGTTCAACGGTAATGCGGCGGTCGCGGCGGACAGCTGGGAAGAGTTCTGACCGGCCACGCCCGCCGGTTCGGCGGAGGGAAGTCTCGACCAGGCCTACCCTTCCCGTGACGACGCTCTAAGCTTGTCCCAAAAGGACAAGGGAGGAGCAGCCATGATCCCGGGCCTGATGCAGACCACGCCGCTGCTGGTCAGCGGCATCCTGCGCTATGCGGCCGCCGCCCACGGCGGGCGCGAGATCGTTTCCCGGCTGATCGACGAGCCGCCCTGGCGCTACGACTATGCCGGCCTGGCCCAGCGCGCGGCCCAGGCCGCCAACGCCCTGGCGCGACTGGGCGTGCGGCCGGGCGACCGGGTCACCTCCCTGGCCTGGAACACCCACCGGCACCTGGAGCTGTTCTACGCCGTTCCCGGCCTCGGCGCGGTTCTGCACACGGCCAATCCCCGGCTGTCGGACGAGCAGATCGTCTTCACGATCAATCACGCCGCCAGCGGCGTCCTGCTGTTCGACCGCAATTTCGCCGAGCTGGTCGCCCGCCTGGCCCCGCGCCTGACCACGGTGAAGACCTTCGTCATGCTGTCCGACGCCGCGCGAACCCATGACGCCGGCGTCGGGGCGATGTCGTACGAGACCCTGATCGCCGGCGAGGCCGGGACCATCGACTGGCCCACGCTGGACGAGAACGCCGGCGCCTTCCTCTGTTACACCTCGGGCACGACGGGCGATCCCAAGGGGGTGCTCTATTCGCATCGCGCCGTGGTGCTGCACGCCATGGCCGGCGGCCTGGCCAGCGCCTTCGGCCTGACCGCCTTCGACGTGGTGATGCCGTGTTCCAGCCTCTATCACGCCACCGCCTGGGGCCTGCCGTTCACCGCCCCGATCTGTGGGTCCAAGCTGGTGTTGCCGGCCGACAGGATGGACGGCGCCTCGCTGCACGAGCTGATCCAGGGCGAAGGGGTGACCTTCACCGGCGGGGTGCCGACCATCTGGACGATGTACCTGGCCCATCTGGAACAGATCGGCCAGCGGCCGGACAGCCTCAAGCGCGTGGTGATCGGCGGCAGCGCGGTGCCGCGGGCCATGGCCGAGACCTTCAAGACGAAATACGGCGTCGACGTGCTGCAGATCTGGGGCATGACCGAGACCTGCCCGATCGGCGTGGTGGCCACGCCCACGCCGTCCCTGGCCGCCCTGGGCGAAGACGCCCTGAACGAGGCGATCTGGACCCGGCAGGGCCGGCTGCAGTTTGGGATCGAGCTGCGGGTCGAGACCGAGGACGGGGCCGAGGCTCCGCGCGACGGCGAGACCTCGGGCGCCTTGAAGGTGCGCGGGCCCTGGGTGGTCCGCCGCTACTACCGCCAGGAGGCCGACGCCGCCCAGGCCGACGGCTGGTTCGACACCGGCGACATCGCCACGCTCGACGCGCATGGCTTCATGCGCATCACCGACCGCCAGAAGGACGTCATCAAGTCGGGCGGCGAATGGATCAGCTCGATCGACCTGGAGAACATCGCCGCCGGCTGTCCGGGCGTGAAGATCGCCGCGGTGGTCGGCGTGCCGCATCCGAAGTGGGAGGAGCGCCCCCTGCTGGTGATCGAGGCCCACGCGGGCGCCTCGATCGGCAAGGCCGAGGTGCTGGCCTACCTCGCGCCTCGGATCGTCAAGTGGTGGACGCCTGACGACGTGGTGTTCGCCGCCGTCCCGCTGACGGCGACCGGCAAGATCGACAAGAAGGTGCTGCGGGAGGCCTGGCGAGGCCATCTGATGGGGTAGGCGCCTAGAACCTCAGCCGCCAGGTTTCCGAGACCAGCCCCTCGCCGAAACCGTCATAGGGCCAGCTGTCCTCGAGCTCGAAGCCGGCGCGTTCGTAGAGGCGGCGGGCCGGCAGCAGGTTGCTCTGGGTCCAGAGCACGACCTCCTGATAGCCGGCCTGGCGAGCGAAGCTCACGCATTCGGCCACCAGCCTGTCGCCGACGCCCAGGCCGCGGGCCGAGGGCTCGACCAGCAGCAGGCGCAGGCGGCCGACCGTGTCGCTCTCGCGGGCCAGCAGGATCGAGCCGACCGGCGCCCCCTGGTGCTCGGCGATCCAGCAGGCCTCGCGCGCCGGGTCGAAGGTCTTGATGAACTCGGCCACGACGCCGGCCACCAGCCCCTCGAACCGGGCGTCCCAGCCCTGTTCCGCCGCGTACAGAACGCCGTGCCGCTGGACGATCCAGCCATAGTCGCCGGGGCGGGGTCCGCGCAGGGCGATCATGACTCCAGCAGCGCCTTCAGCCGGGCCAGGTCGTCGGCGACCATGCCCTGGTCGCGCGCGAACCGGGCGTCGTCCATGCCGGGCGGCCGGAACAGGGTCAGGGTGACCTCGGCCCCGTCGCCGTTGGCCACCACCCGCAAGGGAATGCTGATCTCGGTCCCGTCCGGCAGGGTCACCCAGTGGTCGAGCACGCCGTAGGCGTTGGGCGGCGAGAACCGCACCTGGACGTCGCCGTCCGGCCCGTGGGCGATCCAGCGGTCGCCGTCGGGGGTCAGGCCGGCGCCGAGACCGGCGGCCCACTGGGGAAAGCTCTCGGGCTGTTGGGCGAAGGCGTAGACCTGGTCGGCCGGCCGGGCGATCGACACGGTGATCGGACGCGCTTCGAACAGGGTCACGGCTCAGGTCTCCATGGTCATTTGGGTTTGGGTGACCACCGCCACCAGCCTGCCGCCCTCGCCCTCGATCCGGGTAGTCCAGACGCTGGAACGGCGACCGACGTGCAGCGGGGTCGAGACCGCGGTGATCGTGGTTCCGACGCTGGCGCCGCCGATGAAGTTGGTCTTGCTCTCCAGCGTGGTGGTGCGCATCCCGGCCGGCGTGCTCAGGAAGGCGCCCACCGCCCCCAGGCTGTCGGCCAGGGCCATGGCCGCCCCGCCGTGCAGGACGCCGCCCGCGGTGCACAGGTCGGGGCGGACGATCAGCCGGCCCTCGACGCGATCCGGGGCGGCGTGGGTGATCTCCAGCCCCATCAGGGCGGCGAAGGGCAGGGCGGAGATGTCAAAGCCGTCTGTCACGGGCGTCGCTCCCCTGGCCTCGTCATTTCCCGGCTGGCGGGAATGACGAGGCGTATCGGTGGTCCGGACGGACCCTACAGCTGGCCCAGCATGTAGTCGGCCGACGAGACCTTGAATTCCCCGCCTTCCTCGACGTTCAGCGTCTCGACCACCCCGTCCTTGGCGATCAGGGAATAGCGCTGCGAGCGCAGGCCCATGCCGAACTTGCTGCCGTCGAACTCCAGGCCGACGGCCTTGGTGAACTCGCCGTTGCCGTCGGCCAGCAGCAGCACCTCGTCGGTGATGCCCTGGTCGGCGCCCCAGGCCTTCATCACGAACAGGTCGTTGACCGAGACGCAGGCGATCGTATCGACGCCCTTGGCCTTGAGGTCCGCGGCCTTTTCCTTGAAGCCGGGCAGGTGCTTGGCCGAGCAGGTCGGGGTGAAGGCGCCGGGCACCGCGAACAGGGCCACGGTCTTGCCCTTGAACAGCTCGTCGGTGGTGACCGGGGCGGGGCCCTCGGCCGTGCTGGTCATGAAAGTCGCCGAAGGAAGCGTGTCGCCAACCTTGATCGCCATGTGCGGTGTCCTGTGGGTTGCCCGGGGAAGGGGGAGATGCGCGTTGAGAACGCGCAACCGAGATAAAGGCCCCGGCGCGGATCGCCAAGGGAAGGTTGGACTTGAAACCGACGCGTTCCGACCCGATCCTCTGATCATGGACACATCACGCAAGGATCGCGGAGTCGACAACCCCAGGGGCGAGCAGACCGGCTTCCTCGCCGGACAGATGCTGGTGGCCATGCCCGGCATCGAGGATCCGCGCTTCGAGCGCGCCGTGCTGTATGTCTGCGCCCACGACGCCGAGCAGGCCATGGGCCTGGCGGTCAACCGCCCGGTCGAGGGCCTGACCCTGTTCGAGCTGCTCAACAACCTGGGAATCGCGCCCGAGATCGAGGCCGGCGGCGACTTGGTGATGCTGGGCGGCCCGGTCGAGCGCGAGCGCGGCTTCGTGCTGCATACCGACGACTATGTCTCGCCGGACTCCACGGTGCCGGTGGCCGACGGCCTGGCCCTGACCGTGACCCGCGACGCCCTGGACGCGCTGGGCAGCAAGATCCGCCGGCCGCGCCACGCCATCCTGGCCCTCGGCTATTCCGGCTGGGGTCCGGGCCAGCTCGAGCAGGAACTGCGCGACAATGTCTGGCTGATCTGCGACGCCGACGAAGCCCTGCTGTTCGGTGACGACTACGAGAACAAGTGGACCATGGCCCTGGCCAAGATCGGGATCACGGCCGACCACCTGTCGAGCCAGGCGGGGCGGGCTTAGACGGTCCTCCTCCCGTGGGGGAGGCGATCGCGAAGCGATCGGTGGGGGGATACTGCCGAGGTTGGATCACTCCCCCCTCCGGCCCATTCGGGCCACCTCCCCCACAGGGGAGGATCTGATCGTCAGCCCCGCGCCTTCACCGGCGCGGCGCCGTCGACATAGGCTTCGTTCAGATAGACCTCGGCCTCCTGCGGCGACAGGGCCGGCGCGTAGCCGAAGCCCTGGCCGTAGTCGCAGCCCAGGGCTTGAAGGGCGCGGGCCATCTCAGCGTTCTCGACGCCCTCGGCGACGACTTCCAGGTCCAGGTCCTGGCCCAGCTTGACCACCGAGCGGACGATCTTGGCCGAGCCGGCGTTGCTGCCCATGGTCCGCACGAAATAGCGGTCGATCTTCAGCGTGTCGAACGGCAGGCGGGTCAGGTACGACAGCGACGAGAAGCCGGTGCCGAAGTCGTCCAGGGCCAGGCCGGCGCCGGCCTCGCGCAGGGTCCGCAGGATCACGGCGGCCCGCTCGGGGTCGCGCATGATGTCGCTTTCGGTGACTTCCAGCTTCAGGGCGCCGCGCGGCAGGTCGTGCTCCTTGAGCACCTGGCGTACGTCGTGGACCAGGCCCGGGCGATCGATCTCGCCCGTCGACAGGTTGACGCTGACGGTCAGGGCCCCGACGGCCGGATGGGTGTCGCGCCATTTGGCCAGCTGACGGGCCGAGGTGCGCATCATGTGCTCGCCCAGCTCGCTCATCAGGCCCATCTCCTCCACCAGCGGGAGGAACTCGTCGGGCGGCAGCATGCCGCGGCGCGGATGGATCCAGCGGGCCAGGGCCTCGAAGCCCGACAGGGCGCCGGTCGACAGCCGCACCACGGGCTGGAAGAACGGGGTGATCTCGCCGCGGCCGATGGCGCCGCGCAGGTCGGCCTCCAGAGCCAGGCGCGACAGGCCGTCGGTCTCCATCGATCGACCGTAGGCGGCGGCGCTTCCGCGGCCATTGGCGGCGGCGGCCTCGACGGCCAGCTCGGCGCGGCGCAGCAGTTCGGCCGCCTCCGGCGCGTCCTCGCCGCCCTCGGCCGAGACCGCGCCGATCGACAGAGTCGGATGGATGTCGAAGCCGGCCACCCGCAGGGGCTGCTCCAGGGCGGTGCGCAGCAGCTCGGCGGGCTCGAAGCCGGCCGGGTCGCACAGCACCGCGAACTCGTCCTCGCCGATGCGCCCCAGCAGGGCCTCGCACGGGAAGGCGGCGGCCAGGCGCGAGCCCAGGGCGGCCAGCACCAGGTCGGCGCGCTCGTGGCCCAGGGCCTCGTTCAGCCGGCGCAGGCGGTCGACGTCGGCGACCACCAGCTCATGGACGCCGCCGTTGGACAGACGCTCGCGGGCCCGGGCGATGAAGCTCTGGCGGTCCAGCAGGCCGGTCAGGCTGTCGCGCTCGGAGGCGGCGAACTTGACCTCGGGGACGACCACGCCGGCGGCGCGCACCCCGTCCTCCAGCCAGGTCCCGCGCCAGATGCAGATCTCGCCGCCCCGCGTGCGCAGGCGGGCGATGATCTCGCTGCCCGGCGGGCGGACCTTGAGGATGTCCTCGGCCTGGGCGCGATCCTGGGGCAGGGTCAGGGCGCGGAAGGCGGCGGAGGAACAGTCGGGAGCCAGCGGCCCCAGGCCCAGGGCGCGCGAAGCCCCGTTGACGCGCAGGCGATCGGCCTCGGGCTCCCAGAGCCACAGCGCGACTTCGGCGGCGCCCAGGGCCTCGAGGGTGGCCGTGGCGTCCCATACGCGTCGCTGACTGATCTTGAACGACATGCCCTGATCCCACGCCCGAAGGCGCCGTGTCCGGGTCCGCGCTAAGATTCCCCTCCGAGGAGAAGACCGGCTAACAAGCCGGGCGCGCGACCATCCCGAACAGACGATGATCTCGCCACTCGCCGTTAATTTTCAGATAAGCGGGGGCATATCCCTCTTCGCGGAAGCCCGATTTCAGCAGAACGGCCGCCGAAGGCTCGTTTTCCGGCATGCAGGCGGCCTCCAGCCGGTGCAGCCCCAGCTCGCCGAACGCGAAGTCGATCGCCGCCCGGACCCCGTCCTGCATATAGCCTTGGCGGGCATGGGGCTGGCCGATCCAATAGCCCATGACCGCCGTCTGCGAGACGCCGCGGCGGATGTGGAACAACCGGACCCCGCCGATCAGCGTCCCATCGTCGCGGCGGAACATGAAGAACGGAAACGCCTCCCCCAGCTCCAGCTCGCGGGCGTAGGCGTTGAGCCTGGCGCGGAAGGCGGGGCGGGTCAGGTCGTCCTCGGGCCAGGTCGGCTCCCAGGGCTTGAGGAAGGCGGCCGAGCGGGCTCGCAGCTCGGCCCATGGCTTGTAGTCGTGCAGGCGCGGCAGGCGCAGGAACACCGTCCGGCCTTCGAGGCGCGGGCCCGGATCGGGCTGGAAGAGGCGGAGAAAGGCGGTCACGCGGAAGGGTCTCGTCGAGCGCCGCACTTTCGAGCGTCAGGACGCCGGAGGCAATAGGCGCGGCGTCGTGACGCGGCCGCGCCTGAAGCCTTGCCGTGAGGCGCCAAAGGGGTAGGACACGGCGTTCATCGTGCGAGCGACGCGGATTCGACGCAAAGTCACGCCAGCTTGCCGCCGACGTCGCCGCGTCGGGCGACAACGATTCTCTGCGGATTAGACGGCTGACCAAGTTCTACAGGACCCGGCACAACACCTTCGCCCGGCGACGCCGGCCCGGCTGGCGGACGATCGCGGCGGTCCTGCTGGTGGTTGGGCTGGCGGCGGCGGGCTGGATGGCGTTCCATCGCGCCCGCGCCCCCAAGACGGAGCCGGTCGCCGTCGCGCCGGCGGCGACCCCGCTCGCGCTGCCCCTGAAGCCAGGAGACTGGCGCGGTCGCATCGACTACCGCGCCCTAGACGCCCGTATCCAGGCGATGATGGCCGACCGCTCGATGGAAGGCCTGGCGATCGCCGTGGTCGAGGATGGCCGCCTGTCGTTCGTGCGGGGCTATGGCCTGACCTCGCCGGAGGACGGCGAAAAGGTCGACGCCGACACCGTCTTCCGCTGGGCGTCGCTGTCCAAGACCGTGGCCGGCACGCTCAGCGCCCGCCTGGCCCGGGACGGCGTTTTCTCGCTGTACGACCCGCTGGGCAAGTTCAACACCAGCCTGCGGCTGCCCGGCGACGCCCAGAACAGGCTGACGGTCGAGCAACTGCTGTCTCAGCGCACGGGCCTGCCGCGCAACGCCTATGACGGCTGGCTGGAAGGCGGCCGGGATCCCCGGATGATTCGCAGCAGCCTGGCGGTCGTGCCGCCCCAATGTCCGCCGGCGACCTGCCACACCTATCAGAACGTCGCCTACGACACGATCCGTGAGGTCCTGGAGACCGCCACCCACCGGCCCTACGCGGAGGAGGCCCGCCAGCGGCTGTTCCTGCCGCTGGGCATGACCAGCGCGACCATCGGCATGGAGAGCCTGCGATCGGCCAAGCACTGGGCCCGGCCGTCGCGCGGCGGCCGCGCCTTGCCGCTGGCCGAGGCCTATTACCGGATCCCCGCCGCGGCCGGGGTCAATTCCAACATCGTCGACCTCGCGCGGTGGATGCAGGCCCAGATGGGCCAGGCCCCGGCCGTGCTGCCCGCCGCGGTGCTGACCGACATCCAGCAGCCCCGCGTCGACACCAATCGGCCCTACGGCAATTCGCCCCTGGGGCGGACGCTGGACCATCCCGGCTATGGCCTGGGCATGCGCAGCTTCGGCTACAAGGGCCACCGCCTGGTCGGCCACAGCGGCGCGGTCGACGGTTATCGCTCGACCATGATGTTCGACCCGGCGACCAAGACCGGCGTGGTGATGCTGTGGAACAGCGACGGCAGCCTGCCTTTCAAGCTGCAGGCCGAGGTCTTTGACCTCTACTACCATCTGCCGTTCACCGACTGGCTCCAGCTGAAAGGCGACGATGCGGGTAACGGTGGCGCCCTGAGCGATCCGTAGGGACGCGAGCGCCGCCCCTATTCGAAACCCCGCATCGACCCCCATTCCTCGAACGGGGCTCGCCGCGATCGCCAGGTGTTCACGGCCGCCGTCTCGTCGCGATAGCCCAGGGCCATGCCGCAGAACAGCATGTGGTCGGCGGGCAGGTCCAGGAAGGTGGCGACCAGCCTGCCGTAGGCTGACCAGAATTCCTGGGCGCAGGTGTCCAGGCCCTGCTCGACGGCCAGCAGCATCAGGGTCTGCATGTACATGCCGATGTCGGACCATTGCGGCGGGCCGCAGTCGCGATGCACCGAGAAGAACAGGGCGACTGGCGCGCCGAAGAACTCGGCGTTCTTGGCGAACTGCTGCAGGCGGCCCAGCTTGTCCTCGCGCGGGATGCCCAGCGACGCGTAGAGGTCCTCGCCGACCTGGTAGCGGCGGGTGCGCAGGGGCTCCCACAGGTTGGGGGGATAGACGTGGTATTCCGGCTCGTCGCGGTCCATCAGCCGCGCCCCGACCAGGGCCTTGAGCTGGTTCAGCGGCTCGCCGGCCAGGGCGTGCACCACCCAGGGCTGGAGGTTGCCGCCCGACGGCGCGCGGCCGGCGGCTTCCAGCAACTGGCGGACCACGCCGCCGGGCGGCGGATCGGGCCTGAAGGCGCGAACCGACATTCGCCGCGCGACGGCTTCGGAAACGCTCCTGGACTGGGTCATCAAGGCCTCGCTAACGGCTGGGCGGCTATCCCCGCGACACAGGCTTGGCTAGCATCCGGCCGCAAGGTCAAGGCAAGCGGCGAAAGACGAGCGGCGAAAGGCGAGGGGGCGATCTGTGAAGGTGCTGGTGCGGAACATCCTGGTGGCCCTGTTCATCCTGTTGGTCGCCGGGCCGATCCTGACGGTGGTCGTCTATCGCTTCGTGCCGCCCCCGGCCACGCCGCTGATGGTCATCCGCCTGGCCGAAGGCAAGGGCTGGAACCACCACTGGCGGCCGATCGACGAGGTCTCGCCGGCCCTGCCGCGCGCGCTGATCGCCGCCGAGGACGCCCGGTTCTGCGACCACCATGGCTTCGACCTGGACGCCCTGCAGAAGGCCTACGAGAACAACGAGAAGGGCAAGAAGATCCGCGGCGGCTCGACCATCAGCCAGCAGACCGCCAAGAACGTCTTCCTGTGGCCGGGCCGTTCCTATGTTCGTAAAGGGCTAGAGGCCTATTTCACGGTGCTGATCGAGACGATCTGGGGCAAGAAGCGGATCATGGAGGTCTATCTGAACTCCATTGAGTACGGCCCGGGGATCTATGGCGCGGAGGCTGCGTCGCGGACCTACTTCAAGGTCGGCGCCGACAAGCTGACGCCGCTGCAGGCGGCGCGGCTGGCGGCGATCCTGCCCAGCCCGCTCAAATGGAAGGCGGTCAATCCGGGCCGCTACGTCAAGAAGCGCTCCAGCCGAATCGGCAAGGCCTCGGGCGCGGTGCGCCGGGGCGGCCTGGCGGCCTGCGTGGCTCAGGAGATCCCCTGATGATCGCACCCGGCCCCACCCTGGAAACCGCACGACTGATCCTGCGGCCGCCAGCCGCCGAGGACCTGGACGGCTGGGCCGAACTGATGGCCGATGCCGAGGCGGCCCGCTTCATCGGCGGCCAGATGAGCCGGTCCCAGGCCTGGCGGATGATGGCCACCATGGCCGGCTCCTGGGCGCTGAACGGGTTTGGCATGTTCTCGCTGATCGAGAAGGCCACCGGCCAGTGGGTCGGACGGATCGGTCCGTGGCGTCCCGAGGGCTGGCCGGGGACCGAGGTGGGTTGGAGCCTGCATCCCCGCGCCCACGGCAAGGGCTATGCGGTCGAGGCGGCGACGGCGACCATGGATTGGGCCGTCGACCACCTGGGCTGGACGCGGCTGGTCCACTGCATCGACCCGGCCAATGTCGCTTCGATCAAGGTGGCTGAACGGATCGGCTCGCGCTTCCTGGAGGTCGGCCGCCTGCCCGAACCCTTCCAGGAGACGCCAGTCCATCTGTGGGGGCAGACGGCGGCGGACTGGAAGGCGCGGCGCTCTATCTAACCCGGCTCATCCCGGCGAATGCCGGGACCCAGATGGCATGGCTCCGAGGCGAGTTCCTTGAGCTCCGAGCGCCTCCAGCCCACACACCGCTATGGAATCTGGGTCCCGGCATTCGCCGGGATGAGCGGATTTTTACGGGGAGTCCAACGGTCGCGCATAGGCGGCCCGGGCCCGGCCCGAGCGGACGAACACCCGGGTGATCCGCGGATCGATGGCCCGGATCCGCGTCGCGAAGTCGTCGGCGGCGTCCTCGATCTCGCCGGCGGTCAGGGCGTCGTGGAAATCCAGGGTCACGCCCAGCAGGATCTCGCTAGGGCCCAGGTGCATGCTCAGCACCTCGGCCACGGTGTCGATGCGTGGGTCGGCGGCCAGCATGCCGCGCACCGCCTCGACGATGCGCGGCGAGGCCGACTCGCCGGTCAGCAGGCTGCGGGTCTCGTTGGCCAGGAAGATCGCCACCCCCACCAGCAGCAGGCCGATCGCCACCGAGGCCGCGCCGTCGGCCCAGGCGATCCCGAACATCGCCGAACCCGCCACGCCCAGGGCCGCGATCGCCAGGCCGGCCACGGCCGCGCCGTCCTCCAGCAGGACGGCGAAGATCGACGGGTCCTTGCTGCGGCGGATGGCGCGGAAAAACGGCGTGCCCTTGCGGACGACCTTGAACTCCTTCCAGGCCACCAGGAACGAGCCGCCCTCGAACAGCACGGCCAGGCCGATGACCAGGAAGTTGATCCACGCCCGCTCGATCGGCTCGGGCCGGGCGATCTTCAGCACGCCCTCATAGATCGAGAAGGCCCCGCCCAGGGCGAAGATCAGCAGGGCCACCACGAAGGCCCAGAAATAGACCTCCATGCCGTAGCCGAACGGGTGGGTTTCGCTGGGCGGCTTGCGGGCGCGCGCCAGGCCCAGCAGCAGCAGGCCCTGGTTGCCGGTGTCGACGCTCGAATGGATGGCCTCCGTCAGCATGGCCGACGAGCCGGTCAGGGCGAAGGCGACGAACTTGGTGGCGGCGATGGCCAGGTTGCCAGCCAGGGCCGCGTAGACCACGGTGGTCGAGCTGTTGTGGGTTCCCGTCGCGGCCATGCGGGCCGAACGCGGCGGACCGGGCAGCCGTTCCTCAGGGGGGCGTTCCTCTGGGGCGGCCTCAGGGCCTGTCGACGGCGAAGCGGATGATGCTGGCGTTCTTGTCGTCGGCGACCCAGATGGCGCCGTCGGCGGCGACAGTGATCCCGACGGGCGTCCCCTGCGGCCGCACGCCCTCGGCCCGGCGCCAACCCGGCGTCAGCACCTGGGCCTGGGCGGCGGGGCCGGCGCCGAACGGCCGCGAGCCGCTGGGATAGGTCGGATAGGTCGCCTTGGACCGCGTCAACGGAACGCCCTGGGCGTCGACCGCGAAGGCGACTAGGCGGCCGCCGGTCGAGCGATAGCCATGCCAGCTCATCAGCAGCTTGCCCTTGAGACCGGGGAACATCGCGGCTTGGTACCAGGTCATGGCCAGTGGGGCGACGTGGGGCGGCAGCAGGGCGGCGGGCGGGGTGTGGGCGGCCGAGGCGCAGTCCATGGCTCCGGCCCAGCCGGGCGTCGGCGTGGTCAAGTCCTGGCAATAGGGCCAGCCGTAGTGCCGGCCCGCCTCGATGCGGTTGACCTCCTCGAACGGACTCCAGCGGTCGTCGAAGTCGTAGCTGTTCTCGGCCTGCAGCACCGTTCCCGACGGATGCACCGCCAGGGCCACCGAGTTGCGCAGGCCGCGCGCCAGCATCGTGAACGTCGGCTCCCAGCGCCCCGGGGCGAGGCGGGCGTAGCGGCGGATCCCGGCCGTGGCCTCCTGGCCTTCCGACTGGTCGCAACGGTCGGTCCCGACCCGCGCGCCGTTGGCGTCCAGGCACTGGTCCGACGGCGCGCCGACATTGACCAGCAGGGCGCCGTCGGCGGCGAACACGAACTGCGACAGCGGGTGGCGGTTGTCGTGCAGCTTGTTGTCCGGCAGGCCGGTGATCACGTCCTGGACCGTGGCGGCCGGGTCGGGCGCGCGCGGGTCGAAGCGGAAGATCCGGCTCATCTCGCCGACATAGGCCAGGCCGTCGGGACCGATCGCCAGGCCGTGCGGCAGCGACAGGCCGGTCAGCAGGGGCTGCAGTTGCACGGTCTGGCCGGGCGCGGCGGTCAGCTTCCAGATCACGCCGCGCGGGCGGGTCCAGTCGGCGAGGTCGGCGACCAGCCAGGTCTGCTCGTCCAGCTGGACCAGGGTGCGGGGCAGGCGCAGCTGGCGGTCGGCGAAGGCCCCGGGGACCGGGCCGAGCACCAGGCCGGCGCACATCCCCGCCGCGGTGTCGATCGGCAGCCGAGGCCAGCCGTCACAGGTTCCTTCGACCTTGTAGCCGACGCGCGGCGCAGCTTGGGCGGCGAGCGGGCCCGCGCCCAAGCCCAAGCCCAGGGCCAAGCCCAGCACCAAGGCGATCCTCGCTCGCACCATG
Source organism: Caulobacter sp. Root1472 (assembly GCF_001426985.1). Lineage (NCBI taxonomy): Bacteria > Pseudomonadati > Pseudomonadota > Alphaproteobacteria > Caulobacterales > Caulobacteraceae > Caulobacter > Caulobacter sp. Root1472. Next base: position 28,209 of record NZ_LMFX01000016.1, read on the forward strand.
TCGTCGCCCCCGTCCGCTCAGGGGTACGATCTAGCGTTGCAATGCGCCTGAGGAAAGGGCGTCAGACCCGATTGTAGGGATACCGGTCGCGGATCATCCGCTGGAAGAACCGGCCCTTCGACGGGGCCCGTTCGAAGGCCTCGGTCACCCGGGGCGGCACCCCGACATAGACGTATTCGTCGCCGTCGATGAAGGTGACGAACAGCTTGCCGTGCTCGGGCTCGTAGTCGATTCGCCGGATCGCCGTGGAGTCGACACGCATGGCTCAGGATCTCCGCATGGGGGTCGTCTGACAGAAGAGCGCGCGCCGCGTGGGGCGGTTCCCCAGGGATCGCCGGGCGCCCGTTTAGGGTGCAAACCGACGCGAACTGGGGTGTAGTCCGTCGGACGAAGGCTCCGCTTCACGTGAGCCGGGGGGAGAAGCGCACATGCAACCGCATTCCTGGGTCGCGATCGTCACGATCGCCGCTTTGCTGGTCTATGTCTGGATGGCCGCCCGCATCGGCCGGGTCCGGCGCAAGTGCGGCATCCAGGCGCCGACCATGACCGGCGACCCGGTTCTCGAACGCCACATCCGCGTGCAGGCCAACACCCTGGAATGGCTGCCGCTGTTCCTGCCGTCGCTGTGGCTGTTCGCGATCTACTGGAGCGACCTGGTCGCCGTGATCCTCGGCGGAATCTGGATCGTCGGGCGCATCGTCTACGCCCTGGGCTATGTGGCCGACCCGGGCAAGCGCGAGGTCGGGTTCATCATCCAGGCCCTGGCGACCGCGGTCCTGCTGTTCGGCGCCCTGGGGCGCGTCATCTGGATGCTCGTCACGCTCGGGGCCTAGCCGCCCGCTGGCCGGGCGGGCGAGGCTTGGCTATGAGGGGCCGGCCATGACCCTGCCCGTTGATCCCGCCCGCTACAGCGCCTTCCTGGTGACGATGTTCGTCATGGCCATCACCCCAGGGCCGGCCAACCTGTTCGCCATCGCCACCGGCATGCAGAAGGGCAAGGGCGCGGCCTTGCTGGGCGTGGTCGGCATGAACACCGCCACCCTGGTCTGGTTCGGCTGCTCGGCCCTGGGACTGGGCGCGCTGATCATCGCCTTCCCCAAGGCCTTCCACCTGCTGGCCCTGGCCGGGGCGGCCTATCTGGTCTGGCTGGGGCTGAAGTCGATCGGGTCGGCCCTGAAGGACCTCGGCGGTGAGGGCGAGCCCCACCGGTCGTTCCGCATGGGCCGCTCGGCGTTCCGCGACGGCTTTACCGTGCAGATCGCCAATCCCAAGATCCTGCTGTTCTTCACCGCGGTGCTGCCGCCGTTCATCGACGTCCAGCGGCCGCTCGCGCCGCAACTTTTGATGTTCGCCGCCGCCACCATCGGCATGGACCTGATCAGCATGAGCAGCTACGGCCTGGGCGGGGCGGCGCTGGCCTCGCGGATGACCGAACCGGGGTTCCGCAAGGGGTTTGCGGTCGTGGTCGGGGTCTTGCTGATCACCGCCGCGGGACTGATCGTCGCGCGCGGCTGATCTCATCGCTGAAACGCATTCGCCTTGGCGAAACCACAAAGCTGGGCCATGCATTAGGCTGATGGGACGAAACGAGTCTTTTCGCCAAGATTCCGAGTAAAGGAATGCGCCATGACTAAACGCAAGACCATAGGCGGCAAGGCCGGAATGGTCGCGGCCGTGGCGCTCGCCGCCCTCCTGACGGCCTGCGCCACCGCCACCCCCTACCAGCCGAACGTCCGCGGCCAGCAGGCGACGGGCGGCTTCTCCGAGCAGCGTCTCGAAGGCGACCGCTATCGGGTGACCTTCGCCGGCAACAGCCTCACCTCGCGGGAAACCGTCGAGCGCTATCTGCTGTACCGGGCCGCCGAGCTGACCACCCAGCAGGGCTATGACTGGTTCGAGACGGCCGACCGCCGCACCGACCGTGACGCCCGCACCGTGATCGACGGCGACCCCTTCGGCCGACCGTTCGGCTATTACGGCGGCGGCTACGGCTATTGGCGCCCGGCCTGGCGCTATTACGGGCCCCGCTATGGCGGCTGGCGCGCCTGGGATCCCTACTGGGGCGACCCCTTCTTCGATCGCACCGAAGTCCGCACGATCGAGAAGTTCGAGGCCAGCGCCGAGATCGTGATGCACAAGGGCCGCAAGCCGTCGGGCGATCCGCGGGCCTATGACGCTCGCGAGATCATGGCCAACCTGGCGCCCAGCATCCAGCGCCCGGCGCCGAAGTAGCGACCTTCCTTCTCCCCTTGCGGGAGAAGGTGTCGGCGTAGCCGACGGGTCGAAAGACAGAGCCGCCGCGAGCAGCCGAAAGGCCGGTCGCGGCGGTTGTCGTTTTGAGAGACCCCCCATCCGACCCGTTGCGCGGGCCACCTTCTCCCGCAAGGGGAGAAGGAAGCGCGTCCCCTATCGCGGGGCCATGCGGATGCCGCCGTCCAGGCGCACGTCCTCGCCGTTGAAATAGCCGCAGGTGATCATCGTCAGGGCCAACTGGGCGTATTCCTCGGGATTGCCCAGGCGCTTAGGGAACGGCACCGAGGCGGCCAGGGCGGCCTTCACGTTCTCGGGCGCGCCGTTCATCAGCGGCGTGTTGAAGATCCCCGGCAGGATGGTGTTGACCCGGACGCCGTCGTTCATCAGGTCGCGGGCGATCGGCAGGGTCATGCCAATGACGCCGCCCTTCGACGCCGAATAGGCGGCCTGTCCCACCTGGCCGTCCTCGCCCGCCACGCTGGCGGTGTTGACGATCGCGCCGCGCTCGCCGTCCTCCAGCGGCTCCAGGTCCAGCATGCCCTTGGCCGACTTGGCGATGCAGCGGAACGTGCCGACCAGGTTGATCTGGATGATCATGTTGAAGGCGTCGAGCGGGAAGTGCCGGGCCTCGCCGGTGGCCTTGTCGCGGCTGGCGGTCTTGATGGCGTTGCCGGTGCCGGCGCAGTTGACCAGCACCCGCTCCTGGCCGTGGGCCGCGCGGGCCTTGGCGAAGCCGGCGTCGACGTCCTCGTCGGAGGTGACGTTGACCTTGCAGAACACGCCGCCGATCTCCCGGGCGACCGCTTCGCCCTTGGCCTCGTTCATGTCGAAGATGGCGACCTTTACGCCCTGGGCGGCCAGGGCGCGGGCGGTGGCTTCGCCGAGGCCCGAGGCGCCCCCGGTGACGACGGCGGCGACGGTGCTATCGAGTTTCATGGACGTTTCCTCGGAGCCTGCGTTTAATTGGACCTTGAGGAGCGGTTTACCCCGATGAGCGCAGACGCCAAACCATCCCCCGACGTCAACCCGAAGGGCGTCGACCCCGAAGCGAACGCCCGCGAGGTGCTGGATCCGAAGAAGGCCCTCGTGCCCGCCACGGTGAAGGTCAATGAGCAGCGCGTGGCGCGGGGCTTCTGGCCGAAGATCCGCAAGGTGGCCGCCAAGGTCCCGTTCGCGGCCGACGCCCTGTCGCTGTGGTGGTGCGCCAAGGATCCCACCACGCCGACCGCCGCCAAGGGCATGATGCTGGCCGCCCTGGCCTATTTCGTGCTGCCGACCGACGCGATCCCGGATGTGCTGCCGGCCATCGGCTTCACCGACGACGCCGCCGTCATCGCGGCCCTGATCGCCATCGTCGGCAAGAACCTCAAGCCCCGCCACAAGGACGAGGCCCGGACCTTCCTCGCCAAGCTGGGCGCGGATGACTGACCTTCGGCTGTGGGCCGTGGCCGGGCTCTGCGCGGTGCTGTACGGCCTGGTCCTGGTTCAGCGGCCGCCGTCGTTCCTGCGGACCCTGGTCAAGACGCTCGCCGTGGGGGCGCTGTCGGTGCTGGCCTATCTGGAGGGCGGCGGGCCGGGGCTGGCGATCGCCCTGGCCCTGTGCGCGGTCGGTGACGCCTTCCTGGCCGGCGATCCCAAGCGCTGGCTGCCGTTCGGCCTGGCCGCCTTCCTGGCGGGCCATGGGGTCTATGTCGTGCTGTTCTGGCGCGAGCGAGGTCCGGCCGGGGCGGCGTTCTGGATCGCCGCGCCCCTGGTCGTCCTGGCCGCCGCGACCCTGCTGGCCAGGCTTTGGACGTCGCTGGGCGCCTTGAAGCCGGCCGTCGTCCTCTATGTTCTGGCCATCGTCGCGATGGTCTCGACCAGCTTGCTGCTGCCGCGCCTGGGCTGGCCGGCCACCGTCGGAGCCCTGGCCTTCATGGCCTCCGACGCCATCCTGTCGTTCGACCTGTTCAAGGGCGCCAAGCTGGCCGGCTCGCCCCGCCTGACGGCCTGGGCGGTGTGGTTCCTGTACTTCGTCGGCCAGGCGATGATCACCTGGGGGATGTTGCGCTAGCAGCTTTGGCCCGCCGACGTCGCCCCCCGCCGTGTCAGTGCGCGCCCAGCATGTCCGGCGTCACCGCCTCTAGATCCGCTGCGCCTGTCGTCACCGCCGCCAGCTGCCCTGGCACGCTGGCCAGCACGGCCTCGCCATAGACCCGCGCCAGCGTCAGCCGCAGGCCCTCGGGTTCGGCCAGCGCGCCCTTGGCCAGCATCCAGCCGCCGACCGTGTCGCCCAGCAGCTTCAGATAGGCCGTGGCGCCAGAAAGGGCGTCGGGCATGGCCCGGGCCCGGCGCTCGATCAGCCAGGCGGTGGCGGAACCGGCCGCGTCCAGCGCCGCCTTGAAACGCAGGGCGAAGCCGCCCAGCGCGCCGCCGGCGGCCTCAAGCGCTTTCTGGGTGTCGCGCATGTCGTCCATCAGGTCGGCGATCGCCTGGCCTTCCGACAGGGGGAGCTTGCGGCCGATCAGGTCGATGGCCTGGATGCCGTTGGCGCCCTCGTAGATCGGGGCGATGCGGGCGTCGCGATAGTGCTGGGCCGCGCCGGTCTCCTCGATGAAGCCCATGCCGCCGTGCACCTGCACGCCCTGGGAGGCGACCTCGACGCCGACGTCGGTGGACCAGGCCTTGGCGATCGGGGTCAGCAGTTCCTCACGCAGCTTGGCGGTCGCGCGCTCTTCCTCGGTCGCGGCGTGGGTGGAGAGGTCGGCGGCCACGGCCGTGGACAGGCAGATCCCACGCGCCGCCTCGATCTTCGCCTTCATCAGGACCAGGGTCCTGCGGATGTCGGGATGGTCGTAGAGTCGCGCGGGGTGGGCCCCGGTCCAGGCCGAACGGCCTTGCGTCCGCTCCAGCGAGAAGTCCAGCGCCTGCTGGTAGGCCCGCTCGGCGATGGCGGTCCCCTGGGCGCCGACCTGCAGCCGCGCGGCGTTCATCATCGTGAACATGTGAGCCAGGCCCTGGCCCAACTGGCCGACCAGTTCGGCCTTGGCCCCCTCGTACAGCATCACGCAGGTCGGCGAGCCGTGGATGCCCAGCTTGTGCTCCAGTCCGCCGACCCGCAGGGCGTTGGCCGCGCCCGGGCCGCCGGCCTCGTCGACCAGGACCTTGGGAGCCAGGAACAGCGAGATGCCCTTGACGCCGGGCGGGGCGTCGGGCGTGCGGGCCAGCACCAGGTGCAGGATGTTGTCGGCCGCGTCGTGGTCGCCCCAGGTGATGAAGATCTTCTGGCCCGACAGGCTGTAGCCGCCGTCGCCGTCCGGCGTGGCCATCGTCGTCAGGGCGCCCAGGTCCGAACCGGCCTGGGGCTCGGTCAGGTTCATGGTCCCGGTCCATTCGCCCGAGACCAGGCGAGGCAGGTAGAGCGACTTCTGGCGGTCGGAGCCGTGGTGGGTCAGGGCCTCGATGGCCCCCAGGCTCAGCATCGGGCAAAGGCCGAAGGCCATGTTGGCCGCCTGGACCATTTCCAGCACCGCCACCTCCAGGGTTTTCGGCAGGCCCTGGCCGCCGTGCTCGGGCGCGGCCGCCAGGCTGGTCCAGCCGTCCTGGGCGAACCGGCGGTAGGCGTCGGCGAAGCCCGGCGCGGTGCGGACCACGCCGTTCTCGAGCTTCGCGCCGACCAGGTCTCCGCCTCGGTTCAGCGGGGCAAGCACCTCGCTGGCGAACGCTCCCGCCGCCTCGAGCACCGCGCTGACCGTGTCGGCGTCGGCCTCCGGGAAGGCGGTCGCCAGGCGGTCGAACCCGGCCACGTGCTTCAGGGCGAAGGCGAGGTCGCGGACGGGCGCGCGGTAGGTCATGGGACGTGTCCGATCTGGCGGCGGATAGGTGAACTTCGTTTAGATGCCGCGACGCCCCCTGCAAAGTCGATTGGATCACGGCTTCGTGAAGGGCGGTCCCTTCCGCGCCGGGCCAAGCTTCCTAAGTTGGGGGATCAGCAACTGCTGTTATTACAGTTTGGAGACTGTCCCCATGAACCGCCGCATCGCCTCCTCGCTCTTTAGGGGCGCCTTCCTGGCCGGCGCTCTTCTGACCGCGTCCGCCGCCCTGCCGGTCGTGGCCTCCGCCCAGGTCGCGAGCGATCCGGCCGCCGCGCCCGCCGGAACCTGGACGCTCGACAAGCGCCACGCCAGCCTGACGATGAAGGTCACGCACTTCGGCACGTCGCACTACACCTTCCGCTTCGCCCAGGGCGCCATCGACGGTTCGTACGCCTACGACCCGGCCAAGCCGCTGGACACCAAGGTGTCGATCACCATTGACGCCACCAAGGTCGACACCGGCCTGCCGGACTTCGACAAGGAAATCGGCACGGACGCGAAGTTCTTCAACGGCGCGCAATATCCCAAGATCACCTTCGTCTCGACCAAGGTCGAGCCGGGCAAGCTGACCGGCGACTTGACCTTCCGCGGCGTGACCAAGCCGGTCACCCTGGACGTCAAGTACAACGGCTACGCCAAGACCCCGTTCGGCTCGCAGATCATGGGCTTCTCGGCCACCGGCAAGATCAAGCGCTCGGACTTCGGCTTCACCCACCTCGTGCCGATGGTCAGCGACGACGTCGACCTGGCGATCGAAGCTGAGTTCAATCCGAAGAAATAAGCTAGACCTCCTCATCCTGAGGCACCCGCGCAGCGGGCCTCGAAGGACGCACGGCTTTCACGCTGCGTCCTTCGAGGCTCGACCAAAGGGTCGAGCCCCTCAGGAAGAGGCGCGCTAATGGATCTGCTAAGACCCGACCCGAGACGAGGACGACCATGACCGCCGAAGCGCCTATCGAGACCCCTTCGGCGGGTCGCCCCGTCCGGTACACGACCGTCGCCGTCGTCCTGCATTGGCTGATCGCCGCCGCCATCGTCTTCCAGATCATCCTGGGCTGGCGGATGGGCGACGAGCCCAAGGGGCCGGCGACCTACGCGATCTTCCAGTTGCACAAGTCGATCGGCATCACGATCCTGCTGCTCAGCCTGGCGCGCCTGGCCTGGCGGCTGTTCCACCAGCCGCCGCCGCATCCCGCGACCCAGGCCCGCTGGGAGACGATCGCCTCCAAGATCGTGCACGCGGGCTTCTACGTGATCATGATCGGCCTGCCGCTGACCGGCTGGATCATCGTCTCGGCCAGCCGGCTGACCATCCCGACCGTGCTGTACGGCGCGATCCCCTGGCCGCACCTGCCGTTCCTGCCCGAGCTGGCGGCCGGTCCCAAGCACCTGTGGCACGAGATCGGCGAGAACGCCCACGGCCTGCTGGTCAAGCTGACCTACGGCCTGTTGGCCCTGCACCTGGGGGCGGTGGCCAAGCACCAGATCCTCGACCGCGACGCGGTATTGGGCCACATGGCGCCGGGCGCCAAGCCCGGCTGGCTGGAGCCGCGCGCCTGGCTGGCCGCCGCCGGCCTGGTCGCCGTGGTCTTCGCCGGCTACGCGTACAAGCCGGCGCTGAAGGCCAAGGTCCCCGCCGCCCCGGCCGACATCGCCGACGCCCAGGCCGGCACGCCCAGCGCCGGGCCCGCCGCCCCGGCCGAGGCCGCCACGGCCGTCCCGACCCCGATCACGCCGCCCGCCGAAACCGCCGCCCCGGCCGAGCCGGACAAGGCCCTGAAGGATCCCGTCGCCTGGGCCGTGGCCAAGGGCTCGACCCTGAACTTCTCGGCCACGTGGGCCGGCGACGCCATCGAGGGCCAGTTCAAGCGCTGGACCGCCGACATCCTGTTCTCGCCGGACGCCCCGGACCGCTCCAAGCTGACCGTCAGCATCGACATGGGCTCGGCCGCCACCGGCGACGACCAGCGCGATTCCAGCCTGCCCAGCGGGGACTTCTTCGACACGGCCGCCCATCCCAAGGCGACCTTCACGGCCAGCAAGTTCCGCAAGACCGGCGAAGGCAAGTTCGTCGCCGACGGCGTGCTGGACCTGCGCGGCGTCAAGAAGCCGGTCAACCTGCCCTTCACCCTGAAGATCGATGGCGACACGGCCACGGCGCGCGGTGTAACCACCCTGGACCGGACGGCGTTCGGGGTTGGACAGGGCGAATGGGCGTCTACGGATCAGATCGGCGGCAAGGTGAAGGTCAACTTCGCCATCACAGCCAAGCGGAAATAGCGGCCGCCGCCCGGGCGCTGGCGGACGGCGCCCTGGTGCTGCTGCCGACCGAGACGGTCTACGGCCTGGGCGCCGACGCCGCCAACCCCGCGGCCGTGGCCGCGATCTTCGAGGCCAAGGGCCGCCCGCGCTTCAACCCGCTGATCGCCCATGTCCACGACGCGGAGACCGCGGCCCGCATCGCCGTCTTTGACGACCGCGCCCGGGCCCTGGCCGCCGCCTTCTGGCCCGGACCGCTGACGATCGTCGCCCCGATCCGCGACGTGGCCGCCGTTTGCGACCTGGCCCGGGCGGGGCTGGACACCGTGGCCATCCGCGTGCCCGGCCATCCGTTGTCGCGCGCCGTGCTGGCGGCGTTCGGCGGGCCGGTGGTCGCGCCGTCGGCCAACCGCTCGGGCCGGCCCAGCCCGACCACCTTCGCCGACGCCTTCGCCGAGACCGGCGACAAGGCCGCCGCCGCCCTGGACGGCGGACCCTGCGCAGTGGGCCTGGAATCCACCGTCGTCGCCGTGCTCGACGGTCCGGTCCGCCTGCTGCGCCCCGGCGCGGTGACTCGCGCCCAGCTGGAGGCGGTGGTGGGACCGCTGGCCCCGGCCGACGACGACGCCAAGCGCTCGCCCGGCCGCCTGGCCCTGCACTACGCGCCCGACGCGCCCGTGCGGATCGAGGCGACCGCGCCGCGCGAGGGCGAGGCGTTCCTGGCGTTCGGGCCGTGGCCGGCGGGAGAGGGCGTGTTCAACCTCAGCCCCTCGGGAGATCTGGCGGAGGCGGCGGCTAAGCTGTTCGCGTACCTGCGCGCCGCCGACCGGACAAGGCCCGTCGGCATCGCCGTCGCGTCGATCCCGGACGAAGGCCTCGGCGAGGCGATCAACGACCGTCTGAGACGGGCGGCCGGGTTCGTGGGATAAGAGCCGATGAAATTCCGCATCATGTATCTTGAAGACAAATCCAAGGGCCTGAATGGGCCGGCCCGGATCGGGCGTGTCCGCCTCTCCAAGACGGGCGAGACCCTCTACTACGGTGGCCGCACCTTCGAGGCGCTGCGGAACTCGGGCCTGAAGGCCAATTTCAGCGACGCCGAGACCGGCCAGCCCTTCTGGATCGCCAAGGCGCGCAAGGGCGGCGACGACCGGCTCTACAAGGGCGCGGGCGATCCGCCGGTGATCGACGACGACGTGCGCGAGGAATACTGGCGCGACGTCCGGGGCATGCCGGATCCGTTGGGGGGCTAGGATCCGCGGACGACGGCGAGATGAGCGCCCGGGAGCCGCCCTCGTCCTTCGACAAGCTCAGGATGAGGGCTACTGTTGCGACGTCGGCACTCGAATTCCTCATCCTGAGCTTGTCGAAGGACGAGGCATTCGCGTCGTGACGCCTAGGAGCCATGGCCCCTAGTCCACCGCCGAGCGGACGTCGGTCATCCGAAAGTCGTCGCCCTTGTAGAGCAGCGGCGCATCCAGCGACTTGGCCAGGGCGTAGGCGAAGCAGTCGGCCAGATTCAGGCGGGCGGGATGGCGGCCCTTGCCGAACTGGAGATAGGCTTCGAGCGCAGCCGCTTCTATCGCGGGCTCGCGCGCGACCTGGACACGGTAGGCGGTGAGCCAGGCGCCGATCGTGTCGCGCGAGGTGAACAGCTTGTGCGTGGTCAGCACGACGCCTGTCTCGACGTAGTTCATAGGCGAGATCAGGATTTCGTTGGCGGCTTCCAGGGCGTGGATAAACGGGCCTCGGTCTGGCTCGCGCAAGGCGATGGCGACCAGGGCCGAGCTATCGACGACAAGCCTCATTCGTCGTCCAGGCCAGGGATCTCGTTAATCTCGTCGAAGTCGGCCTTGGTGATCGGCGGGATGAGACCGGCGCGCGCTTCCGGCGTCAGGTATTTCCAGGTGATCGCGTCCATTTCCGCGACGCTGCGCGGCTTGTGGCGTGGAGCCGCTGCGCGTTTGGCCTCCAACCGCTCCTTCACCGCGACTTCGACGGCGGTGGTCAGGCTCTCGCCGGTCAGTTCGGCCAGTTCGCGCACCGCGCGTTCGGCCTCGGGGTTCTTGATCAGGATGCCCATGCCGGTCTCCGTATAGACGGCAGTATATACTGACAGCGACCGCCCAGAAAGCGTATCCTCCGCGCCCATGACCAAGCCTGTTCCCGCCGACACCCTGTCCCGCCTGAAGGCCGTGCTCGGCGAAGGCGGGTGGAGCCAGGATCCCGACCGCCTGACCCCCAAGCTGCAGGAGTGGCGCGGCCGCTGGACCGGCGAGACGCCGCTGCTGGCCCTGCCGCGCTCGACGGCGCAGGTCGCGGCGGTGGTCGGCGTCTGCGCGGCCGACGGCGTGGCCATCACTCCGCAGGGCGGCAACACCGGCCTGGTCGCCGGCCAGATCCCGCACGGAGAGATCCTGCTCTCGACCGAGAAGCTGACGGCCGTGCGCGACGTCGACGCCTTCGACGACGTGATGGTGCTGGAGGCGGGGGTGACCCTGGCCAGGGCCCACGAGGTCGCCCTGTCGGTCAACCGCCGCTTCCCGCTGAGCCTGGCCTCGGAGGGCTCGTGCACGATCGGCGGCCTGGCCTCGACCAATGCCGGCGGCACGGCGGTGCTGCGCTATGGCGTGATGCGCGACCAGATCCTGGGGATCGAAGCGGTGCTGCCCAACGGCGAGGTCTGGAACGGCCTCAAGCGGCTGCGCAAGGACAACACCGGCTATGACCTCAAGCACCTGCTGATCGGGGCCGAGGGCACGCTGGGGATCATCACCGCCGCCAGCCTGAAGCTCTATCCGCGGCTGGCCTCGCGCTGCGTGGCCATCGCCGCCGTCGCCACGCCGCACGACGCCATCGCCCTGCTGGCCCGGGCCAAGGACGAGACCGGGGGCGCGGTCGAGGCCTTCGAGCTGATGAGCCGCCTGGGCGTGGCCTTCGCCCTGAAGAACATTCCCGGCCTGCGTGAACCGCTGGAGGCGGTGCACCCCTGGTACGTGCTGGTCGAGACCGCCTCGGGCGAACCCGGCGCGGCCGAGGCGGCCATGGAACGGCTTCTCGCCGGGGCGCTGGAGCGCGGCCTGATCCAGGACGCGGCTGTCGCGCAATCCGACGCCCAGGCCCACGCCTTCTGGGCCGTGCGTGAAAACCAGTCCGGCGGCCAGAAACCCGAGGGCGCGGCCTGGAAGCACGACATCTCGGTGCCGGTCTCCAAGGTCGCCGACTTCATCGACCAGGCCACGGCGGCGGTGGAGAGGCTGTCGCCCGGCGTGCGGGTCGTGGCCTTCGGCCATGTCGGCGACGGCAACGTCCATTACGACGTGCTGCGGCCGGACGGCGGTTCGGACGACGCCCATGACTCCCTGCGCGATGCGGGCGCACGGATCGTCCACGACATCGTCGCGGCGATGGACGGTTCGATCAGCGCCGAGCACGGCCTGGGGGCGATGAAGTCGGCCGAGGCCCTGCGCTACAAGAGCGCCGTCGAGATCGAGGCCCTGCGCGCCGTCCGCTCGGCCCTGGATCCGCGGCGGATCATGAACCCGTGCGTGCTGTTCTAGCGTTCGGACCGGGTTCTAAGCCGCGCCGTCCGTCTGCTTCGCCGCCAGGGCCGCCTTCCGGGCGCGCCGGACGCTGACGCACACGAAGATCGAGGCCAGGGCGCCGACCGGGATCGTGGCCTTGTAGAAGCCGGGCTGCTGGCCCGGACCCAGCAGGTTGATCGCCATAGGCAGGAAGCCCCACTCGCCCGTGGAGGCCCGCATCCAGAACGCCCCGATGCCGACGAAGCACAGCACCGCCCAGGCGATGCGCCACTTCAGCCCCGGCGTGCGGATCACCAGGAACAGGCCCACGAACATCACCAGCGGGCAGGTCAGGGCGGCCAGGAGGCCAAGAAGCGGGGGCATCGGTCATGGTCCGGCGAAAGGGCGGGCAACATCGCGGCGGGCGGGCCCATTGTCCAGCCTCGCACTAGCCCTGGCCGTCCCGAGCCTCTATCTGCACCGCCATGCTGATGGTCATCTCTCCCGCCAAGTCGCTGGACTTCACCGCGCCCGACCAGGTGCTGCCGCTCACCACGCCCGAGCTGAAGCCCCAGATCGCCGAGTTGGCCAAGGCGACGCGCAAGCTGACGGTCGCCGACCTGCGCCGGCTGATGCACATCTCCGAGAAGCTGGCGGTGCTGAACCATGGGCGTTTCCAGGACTTCGACGCCCAGGTCGAGGACGGCCTGCAGGCGGTGATCGCCTTCAACGGCGACGTCTATGCCGGGCTGAACGCCCGCGAGCTGGATCGTCCGGCCCTGGACTGGGCCCAGGACCACCTGCGGATCCTGTCGGGCCTGTATGGCGTGCTGCGGCCGCTGGACGCCCTGCAGGCCTACCGCCTGGAGATGGGCACGCGGCTGAAGACCAAGCGTGGCGCCAACCTCTACGACTTCTGGGGCGAGACCATCGCCAAGACCCTCAACGCCGCCGCCCAGGATCACGCCGACCCGACCCTGGTGAACCTGGCCAGCCAGGAATATTTCGGGGCCGTCGACGCCAAGGCCCTCAAGCTGCCGACCGTGACCTGCCACTTCAAGGAAGAGAAGGGCAACACCCTGCGGGTGCTGGGCTTCTTCGCCAAGAAGGCCCGCGGCCGCATGGCCCGGTTCGCGATCGACAACCGGATCGACCGGGCCGACGACCTCAGGGCCTTCGACCTGGACGGCTACCGCTACCGCGCCGATCTCTCGACCCCGGCCGACTGGGTTTTTGCTCGCCTCCAGCCCTGAATTCATCTATCGATGAAATTATATAGGCTGCGCTGATCGCCGGTGTACTTGGGCGAGCGCCAGCTGTATGTTGCGCTGCAACATGGTGTGCGGTGAGCGCAAGGAGAGGCCGATGGCCGTGGATTTCGGTTTGCAGGGGCAGGTCGCGATCGTGACCGGTTCGACCAGCGGCATCGGCCACGCCATGGCCGACGCCCTGGCCGCACAGGGCGTCAACATCGTCCTCAATGGCCTGGGCGAAATGACCGCCATCGAGAAGACCCGCGGCGCCCTGGCCGAGAAGCACGGGGTCGAGGTGCTCTACAACGGCGCCGACATGACCAAGCCCGGCCAGATCGCCGAGATGGTGGCCGCGGCCAAGGCCGAGTTCGGCGAGCTGGACATCCTGGTCAACAACGCCGGCGTCCAGCACGTGGCCCCGATCGAGGACTTCCCGGTCGACCAGTGGGACCTGATCATCGCCATCAACCTGTCGTCGGCCTTCCACGCCACGCGCGCGGCCGTGCCGATCATGAAGGAGCAGGGGCGCGGACGGATCGTCAACATCGCCTCGGCCCACGGTCTGGTCGCCTCGCCGTTCAAGAGCGCCTATGTGGCCGCCAAGCACGGCATCCTGGGCCTGACCAAGACCGTCGCGCTGGAGACCGCCACCTTCGGGATCACCTGCAACGCCATCTGCCCGGGGTTCGTGAAGACCCCGCTGGTCGAGGCCCAGATCGTCGACCAGGCCAAGGCCCGGGGGATCTCGGAAGAGGCGGTGATGAAGGATGTGATCCTGGCCGCCCAACCGACCAAGCAGTTCGTCACCTTCGACCAGTTGAACGGCATGCTGCTGTACCTGGTTTCCGACGCGGGGGCCTCGGCCAACGGCGCGGCCTTCAGCATCGACGGCGGCTGGACGGCGCAGTAGCGGTCATCGCGCCGGGGACATGCCCTTGCGGCGTGTCGCCTGATCAGGCTCGGTGATTTCTGATGGGGACACGCCGCAAGGGCATGTCCCCGGCCATGGATCGAGAACGCCCCATGCCCATCCCGCCGTTCAAGAAGAAGCCTTCCGGTCCCCGACCCATCGCCCTGGCCCTGCAGGGCGGCGGCTCGCACGGGGCGTTCGAGTGGGGCGTGCTGGACCGCCTGCTCGAGGAGGAGGACCTGGAGATCCAGGCGGTGACCGCCGCCTCGGCCGGGGCGATGAACGCCGTCTGCCTGGCCCAGGGGCTGATCGACGGCGGCCGCGACGGGGCCAAGGCTCGGCTCGAACGGTTCTGGAAGCAGGTCAACCGCAACGGCGGCCGCAACGTGTTCGGCGACACCAGCATCTGGACCAACGCCTTCGCCGGCGGGGCCGACTGGCTCAAGAACAGCCCCGGCTGGCGGCTGGCCGAGACCTTCGCCCTGTCGATGAGCCCCTACGAGTTCAATCCGTTCAACCTGAACCCGCTGCATGACGTCCTGGAAGGCGAGATCGATTTCAAGGCCCTGCGCGAGCGATCGCCGATCAAGCTGTACATCGCCGCCACCCAGGTGCGCACCAGCCGGTCCAAGGTGTTCCGCGAGACCGAGCTGACCGCCCGCCACATCCTGGCCAGCGCCTGCCTGCCCCAGGTGTTCCAGGCGGTGGAGATCGACGGTGAGCCCTACTGGGACGGCGGGTTCCTGGCCAATCCGCCGCTGTGGCCGCTGTTCTACGACGATACGCCCGACGACATCCTGCTGGTCAGCCTCAACCCGTTCGTCCGCGACGAGACGCCCAAGACGCCGGGCGAGATCATGGACCGGCTGAACGAGATCACCTTCAACGCCGCCCTGGCCAGCGAACTGCGGGCCATCGGCTTCGTACAGAAGCTGCTGGACGAAGGCCTGCTGAAGGACAACGCCCGCGGCCGCTACCGGCGGATGCTGATGCACGCCATCACCGCCGACAAGGCTCTGGCCGACCTGTCGCTGGGCAGCAAGTTCGACACCGAATGGGGCTTCCTGACCGACCTTCGGGAGCGCGGATACAAGGCCGCCGACGACTGGCTGGGCCATTGCCTGACCCAGGTCGGGGTCAGTTCCAGCCTGGACCTGAAGGCGGGGTTTCCGTGATGAAGTCGGGGACAGGCGCATGCGCCTGTCCCCAGTCGCCGTGTCCCCAATCGCTTGACGCGGCCCGAACGGAGCGTATCTGACGCCCATGTCTCGCGCTTCCGCCGCCGTCGCTCCGACCGCTTCCGAGTTCCCTGTCCCCACCGTCGGCGTCGTCTGCCTGCGTGGCGACCAGGTGCTGCTGATCAAGCGCGGCACGCCGCCGCGCCTGGGCCAGTGGAGCCTGCCCGGCGGCCGACTGGAGCGCGGCGAGACCACGGCCGTGGCCGCCTTGCGCGAACTGGCCGAGGAGACCGGCGTCCAGGCGCAGTTGCTGGGCCTGATCGACGTGGTCGACGGTCTGTTCACCTCGCCGGCCACGGGCGAGACCACCCGCCACTACGTGATGATCGACTACGCGGCGCGGTGGATCTCGGGCGAACCGGTGGCCGGCGACGACGCGGCCGAGGCCCGGTTCGTGCCGCTGGAGGAGGCGCTGGCCATGGTGGAGTGGGACGTGACCCGCCAGGTGATCGCCGAGACGTTCGAGCGGTTCGGCGGATAGCCGTCCCTCTGAAGGGACAGCGTGTGCCGACCGTCAGGGTTGAGACTAAAGCTGGACCGTGTCGTCTAAAAAATGTCCATATAAATTAGCCGCTTGCGGAACCCTTTGACCGGTGACAAGCTTTTTCTGCCGACAGCCTGCGCATCAGACCGGGGCGTCGCCAGAGGAAACGACGGATGACTCCGCAAGACATCGCGGGCCTGGCCCCGCCCAGAGGCATGCTGGCCCTGATCGCGATGATCCTGACCACGATGGCCGCCTGTTTCTGGACGTCGGAGGCCGAGGTCCAGCCGGACGCCCTGCGGCGGGATTGAGGGTTACCGGAGACCTCGAAATCAGGTCTGCACCTCCGGCAGCATCCGTTGAAAGTGCGCCTCGACCTGGTCGTGGCATTCGCAGGCCCGGCGCTCCAGGCGAGGCCGATCGAGGATCTCGATACGGCCGCGACCGGTCCGGATCAGACCCTCGTCCTGCAGGGCCTTGGCCACAGCGGTGACCGTGGTGCGCTGCACGCCCAGCATGTCGGCCAGGGTCTCCTGGGTCAGGCGGATCGTGGCGTCGTTGGCCCGGTCGTGGGTCGACAGCAGCCAGCGGCACAGGCGCTGGTCGATGCTGTGCAGGGCGTTGCAGGCCGAGGACTGCATCATCTGGGCCAGCAGCACGTCGGCATAGCGGGCGAACAGGTCGGCCAGGGCCGGCGAGCGCAGCTTGGCCTCCTCCAGCCGATGGGTGGGAATGCCGAGAGCGGAGCCGGGGATGCGGACCACGGCGCGGCCGTAGGCGGGCTTGAAGCCGGCGCTGACGATGCCGCCGATCGCCCCTTCGCGACCGATCGAGGCGACCTCGATCTCGTCGCCGTCGCGGGTGATCACCAGCAGCGAGATCATGGTCGAGTAGCAGGGCAGGACGGTCTCGACGACGTCGTCGCCGGCGTCGAACAGGGTCTGGCCGGTGGTCAGGGCCCGGGGCGACAGGTGCGGCGCCAGCATCGCCAGATCGTCGGGGCGCAGGGCCGCCAGCAGGCGATTGCCGGCGCAGCCCGGCGGCAGGGTCGCGCCCATGACAGACAGTTCAGCGGTATCGGCCACGTTCGCCTCCTGAAAAACAGCCGAGCTTTCTCAGGAGCAAAGCGCACGACGAGGTGATCAGTTTCCTGATCGCCCTCGCGCCCGCTTGAAGTTCAGCTCAGCAGGGTCGGCTTGTGCAACTGGCCGGTGTCGTCCTGCAGATGCATGCGGACCGGAAGGCCCACGCCGGTCACCTGTTCGGCCAGGCGGCGGGCCGCGGTCTCGGCCTGTCGACGGGTGGTGTAGGCGCCAACTCGAAGCTGGTCGCCGATGATGGCCCAGGTCTCCCCAACGCGGACCACTCCATAGTGCACTTCAGCCATGACGACCTCCCTGCGCGTGTTGTTCCCCACGTTATCCACAGGGTCGCTCCGATCGATGGCCTTCGCAAGGCCTGTCGGAGTCTTTTGTGCATCCACACGGTTAACCCCAGACGCCGAGGCCGTGACAGCACCCTTTCCCGTGGCGATAATGCGGTGATGAAACGCCTGTCGCTCAACGCCTTGCTCGCGCTTTCCGTCTTGGCCGGAGGGCTGGTCGCAAGCGGCGCCGCCCTGGCCCAGGACCGAAGCCCGGCGGAACGCCAGACCCTGCTCGACCTGGCCTTCACCCTGGGCGAGAGCCACGCCCTGCGGCAGGTCTGCGAAGGGGCGGGCGACCAGTACTGGCGGGCGCGGATGATGCGGCTGGTCGAGGTGGAGAAGGCCGACCAGGCCTTCGACGCCCAGCTGCGCGACCGGTTCAACACCGGCTTCGCCGCCGGCCAGGGCCAGTTCACCGAATGCGGCGAAGCCAGCCTGCGGGCCGAGCAGCAGGCGGCCGTCAAGGGGCGGACCCTGGCGGCCAGGCTGGCCCGCTCGATGCGGACCCGGACGCCTTCGGACCAAGCGGCGCCGGATTCCGTGGCGGGCAACTGAGCCACGCGCTAGGGTCTCTTCCATCGGTTGTGGGAGGCTATCCAGTGCTGTCTTTCCTTGTTCCGCTGGTGCTCGTGGCGCTGGCGCTGTTCCTTGTCGTCAACGTCATCAAGATCGTGCCGCAGGGGCGCGAGTTCACCGTCGAGCGGTTCGGCCGCTACACCCGCACGCTCAAGCCCGGCATCAGCATCCTGACCCCCTTCGTCGAGAGCATCGGCCGGCGGGTCAACATGATGGAGCAGGTGCTGGACGTCCCCCAGCAGGAGGTCATCACCAAGGACAACGTCTCGGTGAAGGTCGACGCCATCGTCTTCATCCAGGTGATGGACGCCTCGCTGGCCGCCTACCGGGTCGACAACCTGATGTACGCCATCACCCAGCTGGCCCAGACCAACCTGCGCACCGTGGTCGGCTCGATGGAGCTGGACGAGGTGCTCAGCCAGCGCGACCAGATCAACACCCGGCTGCTGTCGACCATCGACCACGCCACCGGCCCCTGGGGGGTGAAGGTGGCGCGGATCGAGATCAAGGACCTGACTCCGCCGGCCGACATCACCAACGCCATGGCCCGGCAGATGAAGGCCGAACGCGAGCGTCGCGCCGTGATCACCGAGGCCGAGGGCGAGAAGCAGTCGCAGATCGCCCGCGCCGAGGGCCAGAAGCAGTCGGCCATCCTGCAGGCGGAGGGCCGGCGCGAAGCCGCCTTCCGTGACGCCGAGGCCCGCGAGCGGGAAGCTGAAGCGGAAGCCAAGGCGACGGCCTTCGTGTCGGAGGCCATCTCCAAGGGCGACGTCAACGCCATCAACTACTTCATCGCCCAGAAATACGTCGAAGCCTTCGGCGACCTGGCCCGTTCGCCCAACGCCAAGACGGTGATCGTGCCCGCCGACTTCGCCGGCCTGACCGGCACGGTGGCCGGCGTCGCCGAGCTGGTGAAGACCCTGGGCGGCGCCGACGGCGGGACTCGCCCGGCCGTCCCGCCAACATCGAAGCGTGGAGCCTGACGCCATGGGCGGCCTAATGGCGTTCTATGCGACCCACCCGTTCTGGGTCTGGCTGGCGGTCGCGGCGATCTTCCTGGCGGTCGAGGTGGCGACGGGCACCGGCTGGCTGCTGTGGCCGGCCGCCAGCGCCTTCCTGGTGGGGCTGCTGACCCTGGTCGCGCCCCTGGGCCTGCCGGTCGAGCTCGTGCTGTTCGCGGTGCTGACCATCGCGACCACCTACCTGGCCCGGCGGTTCCTCAAGCCGGTGCTGGACGCCAAGAACCCCGACCTCAACGACCCGTCGCTGCGCCTGGTCGGCCGCGACGGCGAGGTGCTGGACGCCTTCGTCAACGGCAAGGGCCGGGTGTTCGTCGACGGCAAGGAATGGGCTGCGGTCGCTCCCGACGGCGAGCCGCCGGCGGCCGGCCAGAAGGTCCTGGTCGTGGCCGTCGACGGCGCGGTGCTGACGGTGAAGTGACGAGGCCGGGGACACGCCCTTGCGGCGTGTCCCCACCTTCACGCGTGAGAAAGATCCACGCCTTGGCGTCGGGGACGAGGTAGGGGACACGCCGCAAGGGCGTGTCCCCGGCCCGCCTACACCTTCAGCCGGTACCCGGTCTTGAACACCCACCACACCGCCGTCAGGCAGGCGGCCAGGAAGCACAGCGTGGCGCCGAAGCTGACGATCGGGTTCAGGTCCGAGACGCCGTAGAAGCTCCAGCGGAAGCCGCTGACCAGGTAGACCACGGGGTTGAACAGCGTGATCTTCTGCCAGATCGGCGGCAGCATGCTGATCGAATAGAAGCTGCCGCCCAGGAAGGTCAGGGGCGTGACCACCAGCATCGGCACGATCTGCAGCTTCTGGAAGTCGGTGGCCCAGACGCCGATCACGAAGCCGAACAGGCTGAAGGTGATCGCCGTCAGGACCAGGAAGCCCAGCATCCAGAACGGGTGGGAAATCTCGTAGGGCACGAAGATCCGGGCCGTGGCCAGGATCAGCAGGCCCAGGCACACCGACTTGGTCGCCGCCGCCCCGACATAGCCGATCACCGTCTCGATCCATGAGACCGGAGCCGACAGCAGTTCGTAGATCGTCCCGGCCCACTTGGGCATGTAGATGCCGAACGAGGCGTTGGAAATGCTCTCGCCCAGCAGCGACAGCATGACCAGGCCGGGGATGATGAAGGCAGCGTAGCTAACGCCGTCGATGGCCTGCATCCGCGAGCCGATCGCCGAGCCGAACACCACGAAGTACAGCGAGGTCGACAGCACCGGCGAGATCACGCTCTGGGCCAGGGTGCGGAACCAGCGGGCCATCTCGAAGCGGTAGATGGACTTGATGGCGTGGATGTTCATTGCGGCGCCCTCACCAGGCTGACGAAGATGTCTTCCAGCGAGCTCTGGCTGGTGTGCAGGTCCTTGAAGTCGACGCCCTCTTCGGAGAGCCGGCGCAGCAGGCCGGCGATGCCGGTCTCCTCGGCCTGGGCGTCGAAGGTGTAGACCAGCTCGTGGCCGTCGGCCGCCAGCTCCAGCGGATACTCCGAAAGCCTGGCGGGGATGGCCTCCAGCGGGCTCTGCAGCTGCAGGGTCAGCTGCTTTTTGCCCAGCTTGCGCATGAGCACGTCCTTGTCCTCGACCAGGATGATCTCGCCCTTGCTGATCACCCCGATCCGGTCGGCCATCTCTTCGGCCTCCTCGATATAGTGGGTGGTCAGGATGATGGTGACGCCGCTTTCGCGCAGCTTGCGGACCATCTCCCACATGTCGCGGCGCAGCTCGACGTCGACGCCGGCGGTGGGCTCGTCCAGGAACAGGATGGTCGGCTCGTGGCTCAGGGCCTTGGCGATCATCACCCGCCGCTTCATGCCGCCGGACAGCGCCATGATCTTGCTGTCCTTCTTGTCCCACAGGGACAGGTCGCGGAGGATCTTCTCGACATAGGCCGGGTTGGGCGCCTTGCCAAACAGGCCGCGGCTGAAATTGGTGGTGGCCCAGACGGTCTCGAAGGCGTCGGTGTGCAACTCCTGCGGCACCAGCCCGATCTTGGTCCGGGCGGCGCGGTAGTCCTTGACCACATCGTGGCCGTCGGCGGTCACCGAGCCGGTGCTGGGATTGACGATGCCGCAGATGATGCTGATCAGCGTGGTCTTGCCGGCCCCGTTGGGGCCTAGCAAGGCGAAGATCTCGCCCTTGCGGATGTCGAGATCGACGGTCTTCAGGGCCTGGTGGCCGGAAGCATAGGTCTTGGTCAGACCGGAAACGGAAATGATCGCCATGGAGCCCCTGGGTGCGCGGCCGTCCCGCCCTGGAACCGGGCCGCCAGAGCCAGATGGGGCCCGGTCGGCGACTTGGCTAGGGCTGATCAGGCTTATGAGCGGAAGTTTGTCAGGCTATGTCCACCACCGCGGCCGGGTCCACCGCCCGCCTGTACCCCCAGTCGGTCCTGACCGTCGCGCCATCCTTGGCCGCCGAGTCCAGGATCGCCTGCATCAGCCGCATGTCCTGCAGGCCTTCCTCGCCCGGTGAGACCATCGGCGCCTTGCCGCGCACCACGTCGGCCATCCAGTCCATCTCGCGGGCGAACTGGTCGACGGGCGGGGCGGGGACCGGCGGCTGGGCCTGGCCGCCCTTGACCACGGTCAAGCGGTTGCCGCCGTAGAAGGCGGCCGGATCGGCCACCAGCCGGCCCTGCTCGCAGATCGCCTCGAAGGCCATGGTTGGGGCGTAGGCGAACGAGGTGGAGCCGTTGGCGATCACGCCCGACGGGAAGCGGAACTGCCAGTTGATCAGGTCCTGCGTCTCCTTGAAGCGGGGATCGGCCGGGTCGGTCCAGGCCCAGGCCTGCACCGCGACCGGCTCCTCGTTCAGCAGGTAGCGGGCGGCGCTGATTCCGTAGACGCCCATGTCGCCCAGGGCGCCGGCGCCCGACAGGGCGGCGTTCAGCCGCCAGGCGTCGGACGGGTCCGAGGGGTCGGCCTGCCGGCCCATGGTGGTGTTGATCTGCCGCACGCGGCCCAGCGACTTGGCGCGCAGCCGGCGCATGACGTCCAGGTTCAGCGGCTCGTAGTGGCAGCGATAGGCGATCATCAGGTGGCGGTTCGCGGCCTTGGCGGCGGCGATCATCGCCTCGGCGTCGGCGATGGTGGTGGCCATCGGCTTCTCGCACAGCACGTGCTTGCCGGCCTTCAGCGCCTTGATCGTGTGCTCGGCGTGCAGCGCATTGGGCAGGACGATGTAGACGACCTGGATGCGCGGGTCCTGGGCCATGCGGTCGTAGTCGTCATAGCCGTAGACCGCGTCGGCCGGCAGGCCGTTCTCGGCGGCGACGCGGCGGGCCTTGTCCGGATGGCCGCTGACCACGGCGGCCAGTCTGGCGCCTTTGGCGACCTTCAGGCCGGGGATCAACTGACCCAGGCTCAGCTTGCCCAGGCCGACGATGGCGAAGCCGACCTTGTCGGTCTCCGGCCCCGCGGCCCTGGCGCCGGCGGGCGCCAGGGCCGCGGCTGCGCCGGCCGCGCCCAGCAGGCTACGTCTGGAAATGGGGTTCGGCATGAGAACTCCTTCGGCTTTGAGACAAGGGCTGGAAAACCTGTCCGAGGATGGCCCGCATAGGGGCGCGTCTCAGGAGACGGTCGCGAGGCGACGCCGTGCGCGATCAGGATCGTCAGGGCGCAGGCCGATACCCGCATGACGTTTGCTCCCGCGATCCTCCGGTCTCGGCGGCCGGAGGTTTCGGAGCTTAGGATAGCGCCGAATGTTAGCGTTACCAGCACAATGTTCGATTGAGCGGCGACGGCGGGCCGAAACGCAAACAGCGCCCGTGCCGAGGGGGAGGGCACGGGCGCTGCGCTTCTAAGGACGCTGGGGCCGGCCGGGGGGGGAGAAGCCGGGTTGTCCGCGTCGAAGAAGAGATTGGGATGCGAACCGGGCTTCGCAACGGCGCGACCAAGGTCATTTCGCGGCGAGTTCGTTTCAGGCCGTCAAACTTGTTGCCGCTGAAGGTTCGGCCTCGGCGTGCGGCGCGATCATCGTCATGGCCTTGAGCTTGGCCGCCAGGGTTGCGCGGTCGTCGACCCGCTCCAGGCGGATGGTGTTCTTGGCCATGCCCATCGACATCACCGCGCGGAACGCCACCAGGTCGCCGGGAGCGGCCGTGAAGCGCTCCTCGACGGGTCGGTTCTGCGACGCGGCCAGGCCGCCGAAGCCGGCCGCCAGGACGTGCGCCCCGGGCGCGATCGACAGCGCCGTGAAGCGCGGGCTCTTCAGCTGGGCCGCGGCGACGCCGTCCAGCAGCAGGTTCAGGCCGACCGCCTTGCCGACGAAGCCCTCGCGGAACACGATCAGCAGGGCCTGGCCCGGCTCGGCGCGAAAGGCCAGGGCGGCTTCCTTCTGGGCCGGGGTGGCGGCCTTGGAGCCCTTGGTCCCGACCAGGTTGGCCATCGCGAAGGTGGTGATCGCGCCGAAGATCAGGCCTGGCAGCCAGATCGGAGAGCTGGGCGGCTGGCCGCTCGCCGAGGCCGCGAAGCCCAGGACGAAGCTGAGGGCCACACTGACGACGAGGCCGGTGACGACGGCGGGAACATACTTGGTCATGGACGTCCTGGCTGAGGTGGAAGGCGCAACCCTAGGCTGGATTTCGCCGGGCTCCAAGACACGTCCTATCCCCGAATCGCGCCCGGTAGGCCTGGGGCGTCGTGGCCAGGGACTTGCGGAAGTGGTGGCGCAGGGCCGCCGCGCCGAAGCCGACGGTGTGGGCGATCTGTTCGACGCCGGCCGGCGTGGTCTCCAGCAGTTCGCGGGCCTGGGCCAGGCGCTCGGCCAGCAGCCAGCGGGCCGGGGTCGTGCCGGTGGCGGCCTCGAACCGCCGCAGGAAGGTGCGCGGGCTCATGCCGGCCGCGTCGGCCAGGGTCTTGACCGTGTGCTCGCGGGAGAGGTCGGCGCGCATGCGGTCTAGGATCGGCGACAGGCGCGAGGCCTCGTGGGCGGTCGGCACCGGCCGCTGGATGAACTGGGCCTGGCCGCCGTCGCGGTGCGACGGGATCACCAGCCGCCGGGCCACGATGTTGGCCGCCTCCGGGCCGAAGTCGCGGCGGATCAGGTGCAGGCCCAGGTCCAGCCCCGCGGCGCTGCCGGCCGAGGTCAGGACCTGACCCTCGTCGACATAGAGCACGTCGGGCAGCACATCGATGTCGGGATAGCGGGCGCGCAGCGTGTCGACGTGACGCCAGTGAGTGGTGGCCCGCCCCCCGGCCAGCAGACCCGCCGCCGCCAGCACGAAGACGCCCGAGCAGATCGACATCACCCGCGCGCCGTTGGCGTGGGCTGCCCGCAGGGCCTTGATCAGCGGCCGGGGCACAGGCGTATCGGCGCCCCGCCAGCCCGGGGCGATGATCGTACCGGCCCGCTCGACCAGCTCAAGCCCGCCGTCGGCGATCACCTGAACGCCGCCCAGGCCGCGCAAGGGTCCCGGCTCGATCGCGGCGGTGGCGAACACGTACCAGTCCGGGCCCATCTCGGGACGGGGCAGGCCGAACAGCTCGACCGCCACCCCGAACTCGAAGGTGCACAGGCCGTCATAGGCCAGGGCGACGACGTTTCGGTTGGCAAGTCCGGGGCAATCGGCGGGGTTTGGCATGATCTTTACGGCCTATGTCAATCCTGCCAACTAACGCCCCGCCGCCGCCTGGGGCAAGTCTTCGGCGCCCAACAGAGGAGGCCGCCATGAGCTTTGTTTCCGCCATCCCCGCCGCGCCGTCGCCGGAAGCCGCCGCCCACTTCGCCCGCCGCCTGGCCCTGGAGACCGACTGCGCCGACGTCGCTGCCGCCATGAAGGCTGGCGAGATGGACTTCGTCCTGTTGCACGTGGTCGGCTCGCCGCAGGCCTATGCCCGCCGCCATGTACCCGGCGCGATCCACCTGCGCCACGCCGAGATCACGGCCGAGCGGATGTCTGAATGGCCGGCCGACACCCTGTTCGTGGTCTATTGCGCCGGACCGCACTGCAACGGCGCCGACCGGGCCGCGCTGAAGCTGGCGATGCTGGGCCGCCCCGTGAAGCTGATGATTGGCGGGATCACCGGCTGGAGAGACGAAGGCCTGCCGTTCGCGACCGGAACATGGCCGGGAACCCTGGCGGCCTGACCGTCCTCGCTGCGGGGAACCGCGTCGCGCGCGGGGTCCATGCCAGGTCGGCCGAAGGGAGCGTTCGCATGATCACCTGCTACCTGCGCTACGTCATCGACCCCTACAGGCTGGCCGAGTTCGAGGCCTATGCGAAACTGTGGATCCCGCTGGTCAACCGGATGGGCGGGATCCATCACGGCTATTTCCTGCCCGGCGAGGGCGCCAACAACATCGCCGTGGCGCTGTTCAGTTTTCCCAGTCTGGCCGCCTATGAGGCCTATCGCGCCAGCATCCCTGGGGATCGCCGATGCCAGGAGGCCCTGGCCCTGGCCGACCGGACCCGCTGCATCGTCAGCTACGAGCGCAGCTTCATGCGTCCCGTCCTGGACGCGGACTGTGAGCGGCCGGGCGCCTAGAGGCCGCTCCAACCGTCGATCTTATGAGCCGTCGTCCAGTCGGAGAGCGTTCCGATTTTGGCCTGACCAATTCCATTATTTGAAACCAAAATTCTATTTCTCGTTGAAAACGAACGTCTTGTTTCGCAATTGAAACGAAATAAATCTAACAAAATCAATCACTTGAAAAAAATCTCCCATAAGTTCAAAAACATTTTATTCCCAAAAACATATTTATCTGAGAAATTAAACGTGGCCGGCCGGGTGGGATGACGCAAGAGGTCAGGCCAATAAGAGCCGCCGCCAAGGCGGCTCGAATACGCAAGGAGGGATATCTTGAGCTTGAGAACCGGATCCATGGGCGCCTTGAGGGTCGCGCTGCTGTCGGCCACCGTCATTGGAGGATTGCCCGCCCTTGCGGCAGCGCAGGAATCTGCCGCGCCCCAGGCTGCGTCCCAAGGCGATACGCTCGACGCGGTCGTCGTGACCGGCTTCAAGCAGAGCTACGCCAACGCCGTCCGCGCCAAGAAGAACGCCATCGAAATCACCGACGGCATCTCGTCGGACGGCCTGGGCCGCTTCCCGGACCTGAACGTCGGCGAGGCCCTGCAGCGCATCCCGGGCGTCCAGATCAACCGTGAGGCCGAGGGCCGCGACGCCACCATCAACCTGCGCGGCATGCCGGGCGAATACGCCCGCAACACCCTGAACGGCCAGTCGTTCGCCGGGCCCGCCCTGTTGCGCGACAACCAGGGCTCGCCGCTGGGCGCGTTCAACTCCGACATCTTCTCGGCCTTCGTGATCCAGAAGTCGCCGATGGCCAACACGGTGTCCGGCGGTCTTTCCGGCAATGTCGACCTGCAGATCGCGCCGGCCCTGTCGCGCAAGGACGGCGGCTTCGCCAAGCTGTCCTACGAGCACAACACCCTGGGCGACCTGAACGCCCCGGCCGCGACCCTGGGCTACAACAAGCACCTGACGGACGACTTCGCGGTGTTCGGGACGATCGCCTACAAGAAGGAAAACTTCCGCCGCGACACGATCCGGCTGAACAATTACGACTATCTGACCTCGGCGATGACGGGCCTTTCGCCCACCCAGTTCAACGCCGCTTATGGCCAGTACTTCTCCCCGACCGCCTGCGCCCTGAGCGCGACCTCGTACTGCCGCTCGCTCGGCCAGGCCCTGGGCCTGTCGCAGGCGAATGCGTCGCCCTATGTCACCAGCAACACCGGCTCGAAGGGCACGAACGGCGTCTGGGCCAACTCGGCCATCCGCCAATACACCCGCATGAACGTCGGCAAGGTCTGGTCGGGTTCGGCCGGGTTCGAATGGAAGCCGAACGACAACACCAAGATCGGCCTGATCGGTTTCAAGACCGATCGCAACCTGCCCGACACCACCCAGTATTTCATGATCAACTACGTGGCGCCGTCCTCGACCCCCGGCGCGGGCACGGTGATCACCCCGACCGGCACGCCGATCCAGACCAATGACGGCCGCTACCTGTACGAGAGCTATACGTTCAACAATATCAACGCCCTGTCCTCCACGCGCCTCTATTCGCAGCGCCAGAAGTCGGACGGGGTGATCGGCAATGTCGACTGGAGCAACGAGGACTGGCGCTTCGCCGGGGCGCTGACCCTGTCCTCGGGCTCCAACGCCTCGGTCGAGACCGAGGTCGACGTCAACAACTATACCCGCCCCGGCGGCAACGGCGTCTCCGGCTCGATCACCACCGGTTTGGACGACATCGGCGGCTTCCAATACACGACGTCGCCCACGCCGCAGAACGCGATCGCGAGCGGCCAGACCTGGACCTGGGGCGGCGCCAACGATCCCACCTCGTTCTACAACAACGGCACATCCGCCAATTCGACCAACCAGATCCAGATCCAAGGCACCGAGAGCTTCGCCAAGAACGAGCTCAACAGCGTGGCGCTGGACGTCGAACGCTTCGTCTCGCTCGGCCCGATCAAGAGCGTGCAGGCCGGCGTGCGTCTCGAGCGCGAAAAGTACGTGTCGACCGGCTACCGGGTCTATGCCTACGGCGCCCAACTGAGCAAGATCACCTCGAGCATGATGATCACCGCCCCGTTCGTGAAGGACTTCATGGGCGGCTCGGTCGACGGCTACAGCCACAACTGGCAGGTCCTGAACGTCCACGACTTCCTGAACGCCGTCCGTCCGGTCACGCCCTATCAGAGCGGCGGCCTGTCGACCCAGGGCTTCAACATCCAGTACGCCGACAGCAGCTATTACGACAAGAATTTCACCAACGAGAACGATATCAATCAGTTCTACGTCCAGGCCAAGTACGACACCCAGATCTTCGGCCACGGCGTGCGCGGCAACTTCGGCGGACGCTACGAAGACACCGACAACACCATTACGACGCTGGACCGCGTCACCCCGCCCACGGACTCGATCGGTTCGCCGAACGACTTCAAGACTGACGAATACAAGAACAAGTACCACTACTTCCTGCCGTCGGCGATCTTCGTGGCCGACGTCACCGGCGACCTGATCCTGCGCGGCGCCTATTACAAGACCTATGTGCGTCCGCACCCGCGCCAGTACTCGCCCTCGACCAAGGTCAACCCGGCCCAGATCCTCAACAACAGCCTCAGCTCGGGCTCGGTCAACGTCTATGACGTCTCGGTGGCGATCGGCAACAACAAGCTTCGGCCCTATCTGGCCGAGTCCTTCGACCTGTCGCTGGAGTGGTACAACCGCCCCAACGGCCTGATCTCGCTGGCCTATTTCCGCAAGAACATCACCGGCCGCATCGCCTCGACCTCAGATCCGGCCCTGCTGTGCCCGGCCGACGGCTCGACCTGGGGCTTCGGCGCCCTGTCGTGGGACGGCACCTACTGCAACGCCACCAGCCTCTCCAGCGCCAGCAAGCAGGTGCACGTCAACGCTAGCGGCGCCTACAACCTCGACAAGAAGACCACCGTCGAGGGCGTCGAGTTCAACATCCAGCAGAACCTCGACTTCCTGCCGGGCTTCCTGGCGAACCTCGGCGGCAGCTTCAACTACGCCTACACCATGTCCAAGAGCCCGGCGATCGCGCCTTTCCCGGGCATCTCCAAGCACAATGTCAACGTGATCGGCTACTACGAGACGCCGAAGTACGGCGTGCGCACGGTCTACAACTACCGCTCGGACTACCCGCTGAACGCCAACGGCACCTACACCGGCGGCGCCCGCTCGGTGAAGCCGCGCGGCCAGCTGGACCTGTCGGCCTCCTACAATGTGACCGACAATTTCACCCTGTCGCTGGACGCCTACAACCTGACCAACGCCAAGCGGTTCGAATACGAGAACGACCATCGGGTCTCGCGCTGGGTCGACTATGACGGTCGCACCTACACCCTGACGGCGCGCGCGACCTTCTAATCTTCACTCTCCTCGTGAAGCGCCTGAGGGCCGGTCCATTCGTGGACCGGCCTCTTTTTTCGGCCGACGACCAATCGCACCGTGAGGTGGAGCGGGACTGGAGTTCACTGCGTAAGGATCATGCGCTCGTCGCTCAAAACCCGGGCGCCCGGGGGGCACCTCATGGCGCGTTCAGTATTACATATTGCATCCTTCGTAATATCGCCGATGGATGCCCGACATGGACACGTCCTCTTCCACCCTGGCGCGGCTGAGCATCAGCCTGCCGGCCGACCTGATGGCCCAGCTCGACGCCATGGTGGCCGAGCGCGGCCTGCCCAGCCGCTCGCAAATGATCGCCGAACTGATCCGCCATGAACTGGCCGAGCACAGCGGCGAACGCCCCGACGCGGTGCTGGCCGGCACAATCACCCTGATCTATCGCGCCGAGAGCGGCCGGGTGCGTCACGCCCTGGCCCAGGCCCAGTTGGGCTACGTGAAGGAAGTGATCTCGGCCCAGAACGTCTTCCTGGAAGACGACCAGGCCATGGAGGTCCTGCTGGTCCAAGGCCCGTCCGAGCGCCTGCAGAATCTGTGTGACGACCTCCGCAAGGTGCGCGGCGTCCAACAGATCAAGCTTGTCACCACCACCGCCCTGCTGCCGCCGCTGCACTTCCACGGCGACGAGCCCGACGGAGAGGCCCCGTGAGCGACACCGCGACGCCCTACGCCGCCCAGGCTCACGCCCGCGCCCAGGCGGGAACCCGCGTCGAGGCCATGCCCACCGTCCCGGCCCGCGCCGCCGTCGACCTGCCCCCGGGCGTCCTGGCCGGCGATCTCGTCTGGGACGAGATCATCGCGCCCGGCGGCTACGCCAGCCGCCAGATCGCCCGAGGCTCGCGCCTGCGCCTGACCGACCTGGCCGGCGACGCGTCCGTCTCGCTGCTGATTTTCAACGCCGAACGCCCGATCGAGCGCCTGAACATCGCCGACACCCTGAAGGTGCAGTGGAACGGCTATCTCGGCCCGGGCCGCCTGCTGCTGTCCGACATGGGCCGGGTGCTGGCCAGCCTCGTCGAGGACGAGGCCGGCACGCACGACGCCTTCTGCGGCGCCTCAAACCAGGCCAGCAACGCCCGCAAGTATGGCGACGGCTTCAATCACGGCGCCCATCCCAACGCCCGCGACCGCTTCTCGCTGGGCGTCGCCAAGTTCGGCCTGGGTCGCAAGGACATCCACCCCTGCCTCAACCTGTTCAAGGCGGTCCGCATTGGCCAGGGAGGCGAGACGGTGATCGACGTCGGCCCCTACGCGCCCGGCCGGTTCGTGACCCTGCGCGCCGAGATGGACCTGATCGTGGTCCTGGCCAACTGCCCGCACGTGCTGGACCCCCGCCCGGACTACGCCGTCACCCCGCTGCGCGCCACCGCCTGGCGTGGGGCGGTCACGCCGCAGGACGACCCTATCCGCAACGCGACGCCCGAAGGCCTCCGCGCCTTCCTGAACGTCGAAGACTATTTTTCGCGCTGAGGACCCTGGCCATGGCGTTCGATCCCCCCGCCTTGAACGACATCATCCATGACGAGGTGGTTCCCGCCCGCGCCCCCTGGCTGCATACGGTCAAAGCGGGCCAGACGCTGCGCATCGTCGACCTGGAGGGCAACCAGGCCGTCGACTTCCTGGCCTACAGCGCCGCCGACGACGCCGAGCGCTACAGCGCCCAGGACACCATCGCCGCCCAGAACAACATCTTCCTGCGCGAGGGTTCGGTGCTGCTGTCCAACGAGGGGGCGCCGATGATGACGGTGACGGCGACGGCCGTGGCCTATCACGACACCATCGGCGGGGCCTGCTCGTGCGAGAGCAACACCCTGCGCTACGGCCATCACACCAAGGCCCAGCACGCTTGCGTCGAAAACTTCCTCGTCGCCAACGCCGGCCAGGGCCGCGGCAAGCGCGACATGGTCAGCAACGTCAACTGGTTCATGAACGTCCCCGTCGAGGTCGACGGGGCCCTGGGCATTGTCGACGGGATCTCCGCGCCCGGCCTCTATGTCGACCTGCGCGCCGAGATGGACGTGGTGGTGGTGGTCTCCAACTGCCCGCAGATCAACAATCCCTGCAACGGCTTCAATCCGACGCCGGTGCGCATGATCATCGCCCAGTAGGACCGCGCCATGTTCGACAAGGTCCTGATCGCCAATCGCGGCGCCATAGCCTGCCGCATCATCCGCACCCTGAAGGCCATGGGCGTGAAGTCGGTGGCCGTGTTCAGCGACGCCGACGCCGGCTCGCTGCACGTCTCCCTGGCCGACGAGGCCGTGCGCCTGGGCCCGGCCCCGGCCGCCGAGAGCTATCTGCGCGCCGACCTGGTGCTGGCGGCGGCCAAGGCCACGGGCGCCCAGGCCATCCACCCGGGCTACGGCTTCCTCAGCGAGAACGCCGCGTTCGCCCAGGCGTGCGAAGGCGCCGGGGTCGCCTTCGTCGGTCCCACGCCCGACAACATCCGCGCCTTCGGCCTCAAGCACACGGCGCGGGACCTTGCCCAGGCCCACGGCGTGCCGCTGGCGCCGGGCACCGACCTGCTGGTCGATCCCCAGGCCGCGCGCGAGGCGGCGGAGCGGATCGGCTTCCCCGTGATCCTCAAGGCCACGGCCGGGGGAGGGGGCATCGGCATGCGCGTCTGCGAGAGCGCGGAGGCGGTCGAGGAGGCCTTCGCCGCCGTCCAGCGCCTGGCCACCGGTAATTTCAGCGACGGCGGCGTCTTCTTGGAGCGCTATGTCCGCAAGGCGCGCCATGTCGAGGTGCAGGTGTTCGGCGACGGCGCCGGAAAGGTCGTGGCCCTGGGCGAGCGCGACTGCTCGCTGCAGCGGCGCAACCAGAAGGTCGTCGAGGAGACCCCCGCCCCCGGCCTGCCGGCCGCCACTCGCGCGGCCCTGCTGGACGCCGCCGTGCGCCTGGCCTCGGCGGCGAACTACAAGTCCGCCGGCACGGTCGAGTTCCTGTACGACGCCGATCGCGACGACTTCTTCTTCCTGGAGGTCAATACCCGCCTGCAGGTCGAGCACGGGGTGACCGAGCAGGTCACAGGCGTGGACCTGGTCGAGTGGATGGTGCGCGGCGCGGCCGGCGACTTCGCCTTTCTCGACGCCCCGCCGCCCGAACCCCGAGGCGCGTCGATCCAGGTGCGGCTCTATGCCGAGGATCCGGCGCAGGACTATCGGCCCAGCTCGGGCGTCCTGACCGAGGTCGTGTTCCCGGGCGGCGTCCGGGCCGACGGCTGGGTGGTCGACGGGACCGAGGTCAGCGCCTTCTACGACCCGATGCTGGCCAAGCTGATCGTCACCGCTCCGGACCGCGTGGCGGCGGTGGCGGCGCTGCAGCAGGCGCTGGACGACACTCGCCTTTCGGGCATTGAGACGAATCTGGACTGGCTGCGCGCCGTGGTTCGCAGCGCGCCGTTCGTCAGCGGCGAGGTCTCGACCCGCGCCCTGGAGACCGTGGCCTGGACACCCGACACCGTCCAGGTGCTGAGCGGCGGGCCCGCCACCACCGTCCAGGACTGGCCGGGCCGCCAGGGCTACTGGGACGTCGGCGTGCCGCCCTCGGGACCGATGGACGCCCTGTCGTTCCGGCTGGGCAATCGCCTGCTGGGCAATGGCGCGGACGCCGCCGGCCTGGAGATCACCGCCCTCGGCCCGACGCTGAAGTTCAACCGCGCCGCCGTCGTCTGCCTGACCGGCGCGCGGTTCGACGCTCGTCTGGACGGGGCGCCGGTCGAGCTCTACGCGCCGCTCGCCGTCCAGCCCGGTCAGGTGCTGAAGATCGGCCGGGCGCTGGAGGCGGGCTTGCGCGGCTATCTGCTGTTCCAGGGCGGGCTGGACGTACCGGCCTATCTGGGCAGCCGCTCGACCTTCACCCTGGGCGGTTTCGGCGGCCATGCCGGTCGGAACCTGACGGCTGGCGACGCGCTGCGGTTGGCTGATGGGGACAGGCACATGTGCCTGTCCCCGACCTCGCCCCTGCCGTCTACCCTGCGTCCCGTCCTGGACAAGGCCTGGACGATCCGCGTCCTGCCCGGCCCCCACGGCGCCCCCGACTTCTTCACGCCGGCCGACGTCGCCATGATCGGCGGCACGGACTGGAAGGTTCACTACAACTCCAACCGCACCGGCGTGCGCCTGGTGGGGCCCAAGCCCGAATGGGCGCGGCGCGACGGCGGCGAGGCCGGGCTGCATCCCTCGAACATCCACGACAACGCCTACGCCATCGGGGCGGTCGACTTCACCGGCGACATGCCGATCATCCTGGGTCCGGACGGCCCGTCGCTGGGCGGCTTTGTCTGTCCGTTCGTGATCATCCAGGCCGACCTCTGGAAGGCCGGCCAATTGGCGCCGGGCGACACCGTCCGCTTCGCGGTCGTGAACGACGCGGCGGCGGCTTCCGCTCTTTCCAAACAGGAAGCTTTGCTCGGCGCGGTGAGCCCCCTCAGTCGCTCCGCGACAGCTCCCCCAGAGGGGGAGCATCTGGGCGCCATAGATCCTCCCCCCCTGGGGGAGGTGGCGGCGAAGCCGACGGAGGGGGACAGCCCCATCCTGGCCGAACTCCCCGCCGACGGTCACCGCCCGCACGTCACCTATCGCCGCCAGGGCGACCAGCACCTGCTGGTCGAGTATGGCCCGATCGTGCTGGACCTGGAGCTGCGTCTGCGGATCCACGCCCTGCTGCTCGACCTGCAAGGCCTGGCGCTGCCCGGCGTCATCGACCTGACGCCGGGAATCCGCTCTCTGCAGGTCCACTACGACAGCCGCCGCCTGACCCAGGCGCGGCTGCTGGAGATCCTGATCGCCGTCGAGGATCGGCTGGGCGGGCTGGACGACTTCGAGATCCCCTCTCGCGTCGTCCACCTGCCGCTGAGCTGGAAGGATCCCGCGATCTACCAGACGATCGACAAGTACATGCAGGCCGTCCGCGACGACGCGCCCTGGTGCCCGGACAACATCGAATTCATCCGTCGCGCCAACGGCCTCGACAGCATCGAGGACGTCCGCCGGATCGTGTTCGACGCCCGCTACCTGGTGATGGGCCTGGGCGACGTCTATCTGGGCGCGCCGGTGGCCACCCCCGTCGACCCGCGCCACCGCCTGGTGACCACCAAGTACAACCCGGCCCGCACCTGGACGCCGCCCAACGTCGTCGGGATCGGCGGCGCCTACATGTGCATCTACGGGATGGAGGGGCCGGGCGGCTACCAACTGTTCGGCCGGACGATTCAGGTCTGGAACACCTGGCGGCAGACCGAGGCCTTCACCGACGGCAAGCCCTGGCTGCTGCGCTTCTTCGACCAGATCCGCTTCTTCCCGGTCAGCGCCGAGGAGCTGACCGAATGGCGGCGCGACTTCCCGCTGGGCCGCCGCCGGATCCGCATCGAGGAGGAGACATTCCGCCTCTCGGACTACCGCAGGATGCTGGCCGAGAACGCCGAGGGCATCGCCGCCTTCCAGGCCAACCGCCAGGCCGCGTTCGACGCCGAGCGCGCCGACTGGGAGGCCAGGGGCGAGTTCGCGCGGGTCGAGGCGCTGTCCAGCGTGGCCGACGCCGAGACGGAGACGGAAGCCGTCCAGGTCCCGCCGGGCGCGGATCTGGTCGAGGCGCCGCTGGGCGGCAATGTCTGGAAGGTGCTGGTCGAGCCGGGGCAGCGGGTCGAGGCGGGTGCGGTCATCGCGATCATCGAGGCCATGAAAGCCGAGTGCGACGTCTCCACCCCGGTGGCCGGTGTCGTCAGCGCGGTCTACGCCCAGCCTTCGCAGGCCATCGCCGCGGGCGCGCCCGTCATCGCCGTGACCCCCGACCTGGAGGCCGCCGCGTGAGGTTCGCGCGCCTGAGCGTCGAGGCCATCGCCGCCGTCGTGAACGCCGGCGCCAGCGCGGTCGAGGTCGCCCAGGCGGCCCTGGACGCGATCGCGGAATACGACCTGGTCCAGCCGCAGGTCTGGACGCTACGCCTGCCGGCCGAAGCGGTTCTGGCCCAGGCCCGGGCGGTCGACGCCCGCGTCGCCGCCGGCGAGACCCTGCCGCTGGCCGGCGTTCCGTTCGCGGTGAAGGACAATATCGACGTCGGCGCCTATCCGACCACCGCCGCCTGCCCGGCTTTCGCCTACACGCCGGCGCGCTCGGCGACCGTGGTCGAACGGCTGGTCGCGGCCGGAGCGCTGCTGATCGGCAAGACCAATCTAGACCAGTTCGCCACCGGCCTGGTGGGCGCGCGCAGTCCGTACGGCGCGCCGCGCTGCGTGTTCAACCAGGCGTTCGTCAGCGGCGGCTCGAGCTCCGGATCGGCCGTCGCCGTGGCGGCCGGTCTGGTCGCCTTTGCGCTCGGCACCGACACGGCCGGCTCGGGCCGGGTGCCGGCGGCGTTCAACCACCTGGTCGGCCTCAAGCCCAGCAAGGGCCGCTGGAGCACGCGGGGCCTGGTGCCCGCCTGTCGCTCGCTGGACTGCATCAGCGTCTTCGCCGCCGACCTCGCCGGCGCGGCGCGGGTGGACACGGTGCTGGCCGTCTTCGATCCCGAGGACGACTATTCCCGCCGCGCGCCCGAAACCCCTTCGACCCTGGCCATGGAAGGCCTGCGGTTCGCGATCCCGTTGCCGGAACAGCGCATCTTCTTCGGCGACGGCGAGTCCGAGGCTCTCTATGGCGCGGCCGTCGCGAGACTGAAGGCGGCCGGCGGCGTTCCCGTCGAGGTCGACATCGGCCCGCTGCTGGACGCGGCCAAGCTGCTCTACAGCGGTCCCTGGGTGGCCGAGCGGACCGCCGCGATCGAGCCCCTGCTACGGGCTTCGCCCAGCGCCATCGAGCCGACCGTGCGGGCCATAATCCAGGGTGGTCTGGCCGTCACGGGCGTGGAGGCCTTCCGGGGCCTTTATGCGCTGGAAGGCCACCGCCGGGCCGCCAAGGCGATCTGGGACGTCGCCGACGTCCTGTTCCTGCCCACGACGCCGACCATCTGCACGGTAAAGGCGCTGAAAGCCGAGCCGCTGGCGCTGAACGCCAACCTCGGCCTCTACACCAACTTCGTGAACCTGCTGGACCTTTCCGCCCTGGCCGTTCCGGCCGGCTTCCGCGCCGACGGAACGGGCTTTGGCGTGACGCTGGTCGGCCCCGCCTTCGCCGACCGCGCGCTGCTGGACCTGGCCGCCCGCTACCTGGAGACCTTCCCCATGGCCGACACGCCCCCGCTGGACCTGACGCCCCACAAGCCCGGCGTGAAGCTGGCCGTGGTCGGCGCGCACCTGGCCGGCATGCCGCTGCACTGGCAGCTGACCTCGCGCGAGGCCCGCCTGGTGTCGGCCACAACGACCGCGCCGGCGTACAAGCTCTACGCCATCGCCAATTCGACCCCGCCCAAACCGGCGCTGGTCCATGTCGGCGAAGGCGGCGCGTCGATCGCCGTCGAAGTCTACGAACTGGGTGTGGAGGCTTTCGGCGCCTTCACGGCCGAGGTGCCCGCCCCGCTCGCCATCGGCACGGTGACCCTGGAGGACGGGACCTCCGTCAAGGGCTTCGTCGCCGAGCCCCGCGCCCTGAACGGCGCGACGGACATCACCGAACTGGGCGGCTGGCGGGCCTATATCGCGTCGCTGGCGGGCTAAGGAGCGGGACTTCCAAGCATTTTTCCCCGGAATCGCGGAAAACCTGCTAGGCTTGCGCACGCGCTGAACTCGGCGCCCTTGCACAGCAGACAATCGTCTCGACGTTCCGACCACGCGACAGTCGCCTGGCCGGGTCTCGGCGCGCGCCTGCCCGGACCCGGAAACTACGATGACCCGACACGCCGAAATCACCTGGATCGCCCAGAACGGACGCCACACCACCTACGAGCGGATTTCCCATGTCGGCGGCGATACGCCGGAGCCCTGGTCGCTAACGATCCGCCAGGCGGTCAAGCTGGCCGACGCGGGCCAGCGTCGGTTCTTCGTGCTGCGCGACGGCGTCGAGGTGAAGGTCGAGGCCCTGACCAGCCGCACCGGCGCGCGCTATCTGAAGACGGCCAACGACCGCAACGAGCCCCACGAACTCCTGAAGCTTCCAGCCAATCCTGCGTTCGAGGCGCAACTGGCGGCCAGCGCTCTGGTCGCCTAGCCGCCCAGCCCCGCCAGCGCCTCCGGCCCGACCGCTCCAGGCTTGTCCAGCGGGAAGTCGTAGACGACCGTGGCGCCGTAGCGATGCGGGGCGTGCGGGTCGCGGCGGCGCTTGTCGAAGGCCAGCACGCGGGTGCCCAGCTTGAAGGCCTCCTTGATGTCGTGCGTCACCATCATGATCGTCAGGCCGTTGTCGCGCCAAAGGCCGGTGATCAGCTCGTGCATGTCCAGGCGGACGCCCGGATCCAGGGCCCCGAACGGCTCGTCCAGCAGCAGGATGCGGGGCTTCTTGATCAGGGCCTGGGCGATGGCCAGCCGCTGCTGCATGCCGCCCGACATCTTGGCCGGATAGAGGTCGCCGCTGTCGGCCAGCCCCACGGCGGCCAGCATCGCGTCGGCCTCCTCCAGCGCCTTGCGGCGACGCGCGCCCGTCAGCCTGCCCAGGAGCGGCGAACCGGCGCAGTCCAGGCCGAAGACGACGTTGTCGCGCGCCGACAGATGCGGGAACACCGAGTACTTCTGGAAGACCACCCCGCGGTCGGGTCCCGGCTCGGCCCGCAGCTTCTCGCCGTCGAGGTCGATCGCCCCGCGGGTCGGAGCCTCCTGGCCGATGATCAGCCGCAGGAAGGTGCTCTTGCCCGCGCCGGACGGCCCGACGATCGAGACGAAGCTGCCCGGGGCGATCGACAGGTCGACCCGCTCGAGCACGACCTTGTCGCCGTACTCCACCCACACGTTGCGGAAGGTCAGCAGGCCCATCAGCGCGCCCTCTCCGGATAGGCCCAGGGATAGGCCCGGCGGGCGATCAGCCTCAGCGTCACGTCCATCGCCACCGCCAGGATCGAGATCCAGACGACGTAGGGCAGGATGATGTCCATCGACAGGTACCGGCGGACCAGGAAGATGCGGTAGCCCAGACCGACGTCGGCGGCGATCGCCTCGGCCGAGATCAGGTAGACCCAGGCCGGACATAGCGACAGCCGCAGGGAGTCGATCAGGCGCGGCATGGCCTGGGGCAGCGCCACGCGCAGGGTCAACTGCCAGGTGCTGGAGCCCAGGGTCTGGGCCTTGACCAGCTGTTCCTCGGGGATGGAGCCGACGTGGGCCGCCAGGTCGCGGACCATCACCGGCGTCACCCCGATGACGATCAGGGCGATCTTGGCGGTCTCGCCCAGGCCGAAGACGATGAACAGGACCGGCAGGACCGCGATCGGCGGAATGACGGCGATCGCCGCCACCAGGGGTCCGAACTTGGCGCGCAGCAGCGGCAGCAGGCCAAGGCCCAGTCCCAGGATCAGGCTCAGCGCCGTGGCGATCAGCAGGGCCAGGCCGATGCGTTCCAGGCTGGCCAGGGTGTCGACCACCAGCGGCGCGTGGCCGGTCAGCGGATCGACCCGGGCCATCAGCTGCACGGCCTCGACCATGGCGGTCGGCGTCGGCAGCAGCTTGTCGCGCGGGTTGTCGGCGTGACGGGCCTGCGAGGCCATCAGATAGAGCAGCGCCGCCGCCAGCAGCGGCAGGGCCCCAAGCAGGACCGCGAGTCCGCCCCGGGGTCTGACGTTCAACAGGCGCATGATCGCTGACCGTAAGGTGAAGGACGCGCGTCCCCGCCGGGAGCGGAGACGCGCCGTGTTGGCTAGAGCTTACCGTCGACCGCTTGCTGCACGTAGCTGGGATCGAAGCGCAGCTTGATGTTGTTCGGATCGCCCAGGGTCTTGCCGCCCGGGAAGCTGATGCCGATGTCGTCCACCGACTTCGCGCCCTGGCCGAACAGGCCCATGCTGAAGCTGAACTTGCGTACGCGATCGTTGGCGGTGACCAGATCCGGGCTGACCGTGGCCGCCAAGGCCGCCTTCGGCTCCGCATAGAGGTGGGTGGTCTTCAGCTGCCCCTCGAAGCTGGCGAGATCCGCCCCCGACAGCTTGGCCATCTGTTCACGCGCGGCCTTGCCTTCCGGCGTCTGGGCCACGGTCAGGGCCATGGTCTCGTACCAGATGCCGGTCAGGGCCTTGCCCAGGTTCGGGTTGGCCTTCAGCGCCTCGGTGCTGACCATCAGGCCGTCCAGGATCTCGCCGGGGATCTTCGAGCTGTCAAAGACCTCGGTCGCGCCGGGCATCTTCTTCACCTCGGAAAGCTGCGGGTTCCAGGTGACCAGGGCCTTGGTGTCGGCCGCCCCGAAGGCGGCGACGATGTCGGCGTCGGAGGTGTTGACCGTCTTGACGTCGCTCATCTTCAGGCCGGCCTTCTCGAGCGCGCGGGCCAGCAGGTAGTGCGACACCGAAAGCTCGACGAGATTGACCGGGCGCCCCTTGAGCTCGGCCAGGCTGGTCCCGTTCTTCAGCACCACGCCGTCGTTGCCGTCGGAGTAGTCGCCGATCATCACCACCGTCGTGTCCTTGCCGGCGGCGGCGGGCACGGTCAGGGCGTCCATGTTGGTGGCGGTGACGCCGTCCAGCTTGCCGGCCGAATACTGGTTCAGCGACTCGACGTAGTCGTTGATCTGCACCAGCTCGATCTTGACGCCGTACTTGTCGGCCCATTTCTTGACGATACCCGATTGCTGGGCGTAGGCCCACGGCATCCAGCCGGCATAGATCGTCCAGCCGATCTTGTACTCGCTCTTGGCCGCAGCGGCGCCCGAGGCGGTAGGCGCGGCCTTGTCGCTGGCGGCCTTGGGCCCGCACGACGCCAGCGCCAGACAGGACACGGCCAAGGCCGCCACGAAACGCTTGCGGGTGAACAGGACACTCATCGGCGGCTCCCTCGATTGGCTTGAAGAGAGCGTTTTCCATATTACGAGTTGTCGCAATCGTAATACCGACGACCGGCTACGGCGGCTGTTCCATCGCGGCCTTTCTGCCGAAAAAGCAGGCCAATCCCGCCCGGAGGCGCCGCATCACGCGCCGTTTGGACGTGCGTCCCGTCTTGGGTCGCCAGCCGGGTTTGCCGACGCCGCCAGCCTCGCCACCGTTCGAGCCAGACATGTGAGGGCGCAAGGATGCTGTCCAGATCGATGGCGAATATCTGGTCTTTCCTGCGTGAAGGCCTCACGGCGCGGGGCGGTCGCTACTGGATCACCTGAGCGGCCGCCGGGCTGAAAGGATGTCCTGCCTTCAGCGATGCTCGCCCAGGGCCTTCAGCATGCCCAGGCGCGCCAGTTCGTCCGCGCGTTCGTTGTGCACGTGTCCGGCGTGGCCCTTGACCCAGCGCCAGTCGACCTCGTGGCGCGCCCGGGCGGCGTCGAGACGCTGCCACAGGTCGACGTTCTTGACGGGGCTCTTGTCGGCGGTCTTCCAGCCCTTGGCCTTCCAGCCATGGATCCACTGGGTGACGCCCTTCATCACGTACTGGCTGTCGGTATGCAGTTCGGCCTTGGTGGGTTTGTTCAGGGCTTCCAGGGCCTGGATGGCGGCCATCAGCTCCATGCGATTGTTGGTGGTCGCCAACTCGCCGCCCATGATTTCCTTCTTCTTGTCGCCGTACATCAGCAGGGCGCCCCAACCGCCGGGGCCGGGATTCCCGCGACAGGCGCCGTCGGTATAGATCACCAGTTTCGGGGTCACGCGCCGGTCCCGAACAGGCTGAGGCCCTCGCGGTGCACGGCCAGCTTGCGCTCGTACTCCAGCGGGTCCTTCGGCTTGACCAGGGCCCCGGCCGGGGTGGCGCCCCAGTCGGCCAGGCGGGTCAGGAAGAAGCGCATGGCCGCGCCGCGCGCCAGGATCGGAATGGCGTCGCGCTCGGTGGGGCTCAGCGGTCGGCGGCGTTCATAGCCGGCCACCAGCGCCCGGGCGGCGGTGATGTTGAAGCTGCCGTCGGCCTCGAAGCACCAGGCGTTCAGGGTCACGGCGATGTCGTAGGCGAAGGCGTCGTCGCAGGCGAAGTAGAAGTCGATGGCCGCCGCGAACTTGCCGTCCGGCTTGAAGAACACGTTGTCGGGGAAGTAGTCGGCGTGGATCACGCCCGTGGGCAGGCCGCGCGGCCACGACAGGGCCAGCTCGGCCAGGTCCTTGTCGATCGTGGCGGAGAGGCCCGGCTTGAGGCCGTCGGCGGCCTTGCGGTGCTTGGCG
The DNA here is from genome assembly GCF_001426985.1 of Caulobacter sp. Root1472. Classification (NCBI taxonomy): domain Bacteria; kingdom Pseudomonadati; phylum Pseudomonadota; class Alphaproteobacteria; order Caulobacterales; family Caulobacteraceae; genus Caulobacter; species Caulobacter sp. Root1472. The sequence continues at coordinate 69,054 of NZ_LMFX01000016.1, forward strand.
AACAGCGGCGCCCAGTGAGGCTGGCCCAGGTCGTTGGCGCGGCGGGCCGGATAGCCCTCGCCGGCCAGGTGCAGCCAGGCCAGGCCCTCGCCGGCCTCGCGGCAATGAGCCACGGTCGGGCGGCGGGCCGACAGGCCGGGCAGGAACTCGACCAGGGCGGCGGGCTTGCCGCGGATGGTCTTCAGGGTCGCGCCCGCGCGGTCGGCGATCGGCTTGGCGCTGGGATAGCCGCGATCGGCCAGCCAGGTCAGCAGGTCGAGGAAATAGGGCAGGTCTTCGGGCTTGGCCCGCCGCTCGTAGACCGTCAGGATGAACCGGCCGCTCTCGGTCTCCAGCAGGAAGTTGGAATTCTCCACCCCCTCGGCGATGCCCTTGAACGCCACGGCCTGTCCCAGGTCGTAGTCGGCCAGGAAGGCGGCGAGTTCGTCGTCGGTGATGTCGGTATAGACGGCCATGGCGCGGGGATGCGGGACGGGGCGCTGGCGGTCAAGAGCGTCGTCGGTTTTGTGCTAGAATGGCTTTGGAAGGAGACGATCCATGACGGGTGAACCAGACGGCGACAAGCCTGCGGTCTCGACGGGGCAGGGTGAGCCCGCGCCGTCGACTGAGAGGCTTGCGGATGAACGGTTCGCGCGCGGAGAAGCCTTTATGGCCCGCTACAGAAACACCTTCGAAGCGCTTGCGAAGCCGGACAGCGCCGCCGATCTGGAAGTCATCCGCCAGGTCGAACTCGGCGCCGAGATCATGGATGAGTATGGCGAGACATTCAGCGCTCTGGCCAATCCGACCAATTGACCTGACCTCCCGACTCCAACGCCCGTCATCCTCGGACTTGTTCCGAGGATCTCTTGTTCCGCAGGGCTGTCATTCGTGAGCCGAGCAACGTTAGCGCCGCGAGCACCCGGCGGCTTCAGCGAAGCTGAGGCAGGGGTCCTCGGAACAAGTCCGAGGATGACGGGCAATGGGCGTCATCGCTTCAAGTCGTCAGCAGCCGCGGCAGCTTGAAGGTCACCGTCTCGCGCGCCTCGACCAGTTCGTCGACGGTCACGTCGTAGCGGGTGGCGATGGCGTCGATCACGCCCTGGACCAGGTCTTCCGGCGCGGAGGCCCCGGCGGTGAGGCCGACCGTGGTCACGCCCTCGAACCACGACCAGTCGATGCCGCGCGCGTCCTCGATCAGTTGGGCCTCAGCGGCCCCGGCCCGTTTGGCGACCTCCATCAGCCGCACCGAGTTGGACGAGTTCCTCGAGCCGACCACCAGCACCAGCTCGGAGGCCTCGGCCAGCGACTTCACCGCCTCCTGGCGGTTGGTGGTGGCGTAGCAGATGTCTTCCTTGTGCGGGGCGGCGATGCCCGGGAAGCGCTGCTTGAGCAGGTCGACCATCGCGGCCGTGTCGTCGACCGACAGGGTGGTCTGGGTCAGGAAGGCCACGTTGGCCGGGTCGCGGGGGACCCAGGCGCGGGCGTCGTCGATGTCCTCGATCAGGGTGACCACGCCCTCGGGCAGCTGTCCCATGGTGCCGACGACCTCGGGATGGCCGGCATGGCCGATCAACACGATCTCGCGGCCGGCGTCATAGTGCTTCTGGGCCTCGACATGGACCTTGGAGACCAGCGGGCAGGTGGCGTCCAGATAGACCATCTCGCGCGACCTGGCCTCGGCCGGCACCGACTTGGGCACGCCGTGGGCCGAGAACACCACGGGGCGGTCGGCCGGGGCCTCGTGCAGCTCCTCGATGAACACCGCGCCCATCGCCTTCAGGCGGTCGACCACATGGCGGTTGTGGACGATCTCGTGACGCACATAGACCGGCGCGCCGAACTTCTCGATCGTCCGCTCGACGATCTGGATCGCCCGGTCGACGCCGGCGCAGAAGCCGCGCGGGCTGGCCATGACCACGCGGAGCTCGCGGCGGCCGGGGGAGGGGATGGGCGAATGGGCGTTCATGGGCCGAACCTAAGGGTTCCGGGCCATCCGCGCCAGCATCCGGCCGCAACTGCGTGAAATCTGCTGCGCATTGCGACGTCACGCATATGCCTTTATCAGGCTCCATGACGCTGGCGGGAATTCCCGCTCAAGCTTTGCAATCTCGAACCGGACGTTTCATGCGCCGCACTCTCTCCGTCGCCCTCAGCGCCCTTATGGCTCTCTCGATCGCCGCCACGGCGGCGACCGCCCACGCCCAAGCGGGCGGCCGGGGCAGCCAAGACCAGGGCGGCGGCGACGATCAGGTCGCCAAGAAGAAGAAGCGCGATGATGAATGGAACCAGCCCAAGGCTCCGCTGGCCCAACTGCGCAACGCCGGCCCGTGCCCCTATGTGAAGGTGCTGTACGACGCCAGCCGCTATGTCGAGTTCAAGGACGGCAAGGAGTCCGCCGCCCAGACCGCCTATACCGGCGAGATCCAGGGCCTGTCCTCCGGCTGCGCCTACAAGAGCAACGACCCGATCAAGATGCAGGTCCAGATCCTGTTCGAGCTGGGCCGCGGCCCGCAGGCGACGGGCGGCCAGAAGACCTATCGCTATTGGGTCGCGGTGACCGAGCGCAACAAGGACGTCCTGGCCAAGGAATATTTCGACCTGCCGGTGAACTTCCGCGACGGCCAGGACCGCGTCTACGCCACCGAGACCCTGAAGACCATCACCATCCCGCGCGCCGACGAAAAGGTCAGCGGCGGCAATTTCGAGGTCCTGATCGGCTTCGACGTGACCCCGGAAATGGCCGCCTTCAACCGTGACGGCAAGCGCTTCCGCGTCAACGCCGGCCAGACCCAGCAAGCCCAGACCCAACCTGGAAACGTCGCCAAGCCATGAGTGATTTGAAGCGGTCCCTGAGCGAGGCGGCCGCGGCCGCCTTCCAGGCCGCCGGACTGTCTCCCGACTTCGGTCGCGTCACCGCGTCCGACCGGCCCGACCTGGCCGACTTCCAATGCAACGGGGCCCTGGCGGCCGCCAAGAGCGCCAAGCGCAATCCGCGCGAGATCGCCGAGCAGGTCGTCGAGGTCCTGAAGACCGACCCGCGCCTGGCCTCGGTCGAGATCGCCGGCGCCGGCTTCATCAACATGCGCGTCAGCGACGAGGCCCTGTCGGTCCGGGCCCGCGAGATCGCCGCCGACCCGCGCGCCGGGGCCGAGCCTCTGCCCGCGCCGCGCCGGGTGCTGGTCGACTACGCCGGCCCCAACGTCGCCAAGCCGATGCACGTGGGCCACCTGCGCGCCTCGATCATCGGCGAGTCGATCAAGCGCCTGTACCGCTTCCGCGGCGACCAGGTGCTGGGCGACGCCCACTTCGGCGACTGGGGCTTCCAGATGGGCCTGCTGATCGTCTCGGTCGGCGACGAGCGCGGCCTGTTCGACAGTTGGATATCCGAAGCCACGGGCCAGTTCGTCGGCGATGAAGCGAGCGCTCAGGTCCATCTGCAATTGCGCGACCTGGGCCTTGAGGATCTGGACCGCGCCTATCCGCTGGCCGCCGCCCAGGCCAAGACCGATGACGCGTTCCGCGACCGCGCTCGCCGGGCCACGGCCCTGCTGCAGGGCGGAGCCGACGCCTATCGCGCGATCTGGACCCGCTTCGTCGAGGTCAGCCGCGTGGCGCTGGAGCGCGAATTCCATGCACTGGGCGTCGATTTCGACCTGTGGAAGGGCGAGAGCGACGCCAACGACCTAATCCCGGGGATGATCGCCGAGCTGGAGGCCAAGGGCCTGCTGGTCGACGACCAGGGCGCCCGGATCGTCCGCGTCGCCCGTCCGGGCGAGACCAAGAAGAAGAAGCTGCCCGACGGTTCGGTGGTCGAGGTCGAGAGTCCCGACCCGCTGCTGGTGGTGTCGTCGGAAGGCTCGGCCATGTACGGCACGACCGACCTGGCCACGATCCTGGACCGCCGCCAGTCGTTCGATCCGCATCTGGTCCTCTATTGCGTCGACCAGCGCCAGGCCGACCACTTCGAGCAGGTGTTCCGCGCCGCCTACCTGGCCGGTTACGCCGAGCCGGGCGGGCTGGAGCACATCGGCTTCGGCACCATGAACGGGGCCGACGGCAAGCCGTTCAAGACCCGCGCCGGCGGGGTTCTGAAGCTGCACGACCTGATCGAGATGGCGCGCGAGAAGGCCCGCGAACGGCTGCGCGAGGCCGGCCTCGGCGCCGATCTTACGCCCGAGGTCTTCGAGGACATCGCCCACAAGGTGGGGATCGCGGCCCTGAAGTTCGCCGACCTGCAGAACTTCCGCGGCACGTCCTACGTCTTCGATCTCGACCGCTTCACCAGCTTCGAGGGCAAGACCGGGCCCTACCTGCTGTACCAGTCGGTGCGCATCAAGAGCATCCTGCGCAAGGCGACCGAGCAGAACGTCGCCTCCGGCCCGATCGTGGTCGGCGAGCCGGCCGAGCGCGACCTGACCCTGCTGCTGGACGCGTTCGAGGGCGCACTGTCGGAGGCCTACGACAAGAAGGCCCCCAACTTCATCGCCGAGCACGCCTACAAGCTGGCCCAGACCTTCTCGAAGTTCTACGCCGCTTGCCCGATCCTGAGCGCCGACGAGCCGTCCGTCCGGGCCTCGCGCCTGGCCTTGGCGCAGACGACGCTGAAGCAGTTGGAACTGGCGCTGGACCTGCTGGGCATCGAAGCGCCGGAGCGGATGTAGGGCGCGACGGCGCTCTTCGGTTGACTCCGAAAGCGTCGTCGCCCAAACACGCCTCGACCCTCGCGGGAGACATCGGGATTCTGTCCCGAGGCCGAAGGCGCAACCGCCCCGGAAACGCTCAGGCAAAAGGACCGCGCGGGTTTAGGAACGCTGGAAAGAGGCAATCGGGAACGATTGCCCGCCGAAGGAGCAAGGCCCCGTCGCTTTCGAGCGGACATGGCCGGAATCTCTCAGGTCAAAGGGACAGCGGGGGCGAGACCACCTGGCGAAAGCCGGGCGGCGTCGCCGACCCCGATTGGAGCCCAGAGCGTGTCCACTGAAGACCTCAACAAGACCCCGCTGTACGACGCGCATGTCGCGGCCGGCGCGCGCATGGTGCCGTTCGCCGGCTACCACATGCCGGTGCAGTACAAGGACGGGGTGCTGAAGGAGCACCTGTGGACCCGCGAGCATGCGGGCCTGTTCGACGTCTCGCACATGGGCCAGGCCCGGCTGCGCGGCGAGAACCCGGCCAAGAGCTTCGAGAAGCTGGTCTCGGCCGACTATCAGGGCCTCAAGCCCGGCAAGCAGCGCTACGCCGTGCTGCTGAACGAGCAGGGCGGGGTGATCGACGACCTGATGACCGCCCGCCCCGACGACGACGGCCTGTTCATCGTCGTCAACGGCGCCTGCAAGGACAACGACTACGCCATCATCGCCAAGGCACTGGAGGGCGAGGCCACTGTGGAGCGCCTGGAGGACCGCGCGCTGCTGGCCCTGCAGGGCCCCGAGGCCGCCGCCGTGCTGGCCGCCCACGTGCCGGAAGCGGCGAGCATGGTGTTCATGGACACCGCCGCCCTGACCGCCTTCGGGACCGACGCCATCATCTCGCGCTCGGGCTATACCGGCGAGGACGGCTACGAGATTTCCGTACCGGCCGGTGAGGCCGAGCGGATCTGGAACACCCTGCTGGCCGACGAGCGGGTCAAGGCCATCGGCCTGGGCGCCCGCGACAGCCTGCGCCTGGAGGCCGGCCTGCCGCTGTACGGTCACGACATGGACGAGACGGTCTCGCCGATCGAGGCCGGCATGCCGTTCGCCGTCGGCAAGAGCCGCCGCGAGGCCGCCGACTTCCCGGGCGCGGACCGGATCCTCAAGGAACTGGCCGGCGACCTCAAGCGCGTACGCGTGAACCTCAAGGTGCTGGAAGGCGCCCCGGCCCGCGAAGGCGCGGAGATCGCCGATGAGGCGGGTAACGTCGTCGGCAAGGTCACCAGCGGCGGCTTCGGGCCCAGCTTCGGCGGCGCCATCGCCATCGGCTTCGTCCCCCCCGCCCTGGCGGTGGTCGGTTCGACGCTGAAAGTCATCGTCCGAGGCAAGCCGCAGGCGGCCGAGGTCGTGGCCTCGCCGTTCGTCCCGACCCGCTACGTGCGCAAGATCTAGCTCCAGACACAAAGGGCCCAGACCATGAAGTTCACCAAGGACCACGAGTGGGTCGAAGTCGCCGGCGACATCGCCACGGTCGGCATCACCGCCTATGCCGCCGAACAGTTGGGCGACGTGGTGTTCGTCGAGACCCCGGACGTCGGCAAGACCGTCAAGCAGGGCGAAGCCCTGGCGGTGGTCGAGAGCGTCAAGGCCGCCTCCGACGTCTACGCCCCGGTGTCGGGCGAGGTGGTCCAGGCCAACGGCGAGCTTTCCGACAGCCCCGAGACCGTCAACGCCCTGCCGGAAACCGGCGGCTGGTTCGCTAAGATCAAGCTCTCGAACCCCGCCGAGGTCGACGCCCTGATGGACCGCGACGCGTACGAAGCGTTCCTCTCGACCCTTTAGCCTGCCACGAACCTCGTCCTTCGAGGCCCGCTGGGCGGGCGCCCCAGGATGAGGTTCGACTGCGATCTCAGTAGTCCTCATCCTGAGGCGCCGCGAAGCGGCCTCGAAGGACGAGGGCGGTCCAAGAAAGCCACCGTCTCATGCGCTACCTCCCCCTCACACCTCAGGATCGCGCCGACATGCTCGGCGTCATCGGCGCGGAGTCGATCGACGACCTGTTCGTCGACGTGCCCGCCGTCGCCCGTCGCACGGGCGTGGTCGACCTGCCGCTCCACGCCGGCGAGCTGGAGGTCGAGCGCGAGATGCTGGCCTTGTCGCGCCGCAACCGCTCGGCGTCGGAGGGCCCGTTCTTCGTGGGGGCGGGGGCCTATCGCCACCATGTGCCGGCCAGCGTCGACCACATCATCCAGCGCTCGGAATTCCTGACCAGCTACACGCCCTACCAGCCCGAGATCGCCCAGGGCACGCTGCAGGTGCTGTTCGAGTTCCAGACCCAGGTCGCGGCCCTGACCGGCATGGAGGTGGCCAACGCCTCGCTCTATGACGGCTCTACCGCCACGGCCGAGGCGGTGATGATGGCCACGCGGGTCACCCGCCGCAGCAAGGCGGTGCTGTCGGGCGGCGTGCACCCGCACTATGTCGGCACGGTCGAGACCCTGGCCCACGCGGCCGGCGTCGCCACCGAACGACTGGCGCCGGCCATCGACGCCGAGGACGCGGTGATCGCCGCCATCGACGCCGACACCGCCTGCGTGGTCGTCCAGACCCCCAACGTGTTCGGCACGGCCACCGACGTCAGCAAGATCGCCGCCGCCGCCCAGGCCGCCGGCGCCCTGCTGATCGTGGTCACCACCGAGGCGGTCTCGTACGGCCTGCTGAAGTCGCCCGGCGAGATGGGCGCCGACATCGTCGTGGCCGAGGGCCAGTCGATCGGCAATGGCCTGAACTTCGGCGGCCCCTATGTCGGCCTGTTCGCCTGCAAGGAAAAATACGTCCGCCAGGCCCCGGGCCGGCTGTGCGGCGAGACCGTCGACGCCGACGGCCGCCGCGGCTTCGTCCTGACCCTGTCGACCCGCGAGCAGCACATCCGCCGCGACAAGGCCACGTCGAACATCTGCACCAACAGCGGCCTGTGCGCCCTGGCCTTCAGCATCCACATGAGCCTGCTGGGCGAGAAGGGCCTGCGCCGCCTGGCCCTGGTCAACCATCAGAAGGCCGTGAAGCTGCGCGACGCCCTGGCCGCCGTGCCCGGGGTCGAGGTCCTGACGCCGCGCTTCTTCAACGAGTTCGCGATCAAGGTCCCGGCCAACGCCGCCGAACTGACCGAGACCCTCGCCGCCAACGGCGTGATCGCCGGCGTGCCGTTCTCGCGCCTCGACCCGACCGCCGGCTTCGACGACGTCCTGCTGGTGGCCGCCACCGAGACGACGCCGGACAGCGACATCACCTTCTTCGCCAAGGCCCTGACCAAGGTGCTGGACCAATGAGCATGAACACCGTCGGACGGCCCACCCGTCCAGAAGCCCCGCAAGGCGCTGACATCAACGACTACGTCCACCCGACCCTGACCGGGGCCCGCGGCCTGCTGCAGGACGAGGCGCTGATCTTCGAACTGAACGCCTGGGACAAGACCGGCGTCGACCTGCCCGACGCGCCTGCGGCCGACGACCTGGGCGACCTGGTCCGCAAGGCTCCGATCGGCCTGCCGGGCCTGTCGGAGCCCGAAGCCGTGCGCCACTATGTGCGCCTGAGCCAGAAGAACCACGCCATCGACCTGGCGCTCTATCCGCTGGGGTCGTGCACGATGAAGCACAACCCGCGCCTGAACGAGAAGATGGCGCGCCTCCCGGGCTTCTCCGATATCCACCCGCTGCAGCCGCAGTCGACGGTGCAGGGCGCGATCGAGCTGATGGAACGCCTGGCGCACTGGCTGAAGACCCTGACGGGCATGCCGGCCGTGGCCCTGTCGCCGAAAGCCGGCGCCCACGGCGAGCTGTGCGGCCTGCTGGCCATCCGCGCCGCCCACGAGGCCAACGGACAGGGCCACCGCAAGACCGTGCTGGCCCCGACCAGCGCCCACGGCACCAATCCGGCCACGGCGGCCTTCTGCGGCTACACGGTCGTCGAGATCGCCCAGACCGACGACGGCCGGGTCGACCTGGCCGACCTGGAAGCCAAGCTGGGCGACCACGTGGCCGCCATCATGGTCACCAACCCCAACACCTGCGGCCTGTTCGAGCGCGACGTGGTCGAGATCGCCCGCCTGACCCACGCGGCCGGCGCGTACTTCTATTGCGACGGCGCCAACTTCAACGCCATCGTCGGCCGGGTGCGCCCGGGCGACCTGGGCGTCGACGCCATGCACATCAACCTGCACAAGACCTTCTCCACCCCGCACGGCGGCGGCGGTCCGGGCGCTGGGCCGGTGGTGCTGTCGGCGGCCCTGGCCCCGTTCGCGCCGACGCCCTGGGTGGTCAGCCGCGAGTTCGGCTTCAAGCTGGTCGAGGAAGCCGAGGGACCCGCCGCCCAGGCGTTCGGCCGGATGAGCGCCTTCCACGGCCAGATGGGCATGTTCGTGCGCGCCTACGCCTACATGCTCAGCCATGGGGCCGACGGCCTGCGCCAGGTGGCCGAGGACGCCGTCCTCAACGCCAACTACATCAAGGCCCGCCTCGGCGACCTGATGAGCCCGGCCTTCCCGAACGGCCCGTGCATGCACGAGGCGCTGTTCGACGACGCCTGGCTGGAGGGCACGGGGGTGACCACGCTCGACTTCGCCAAGGCGATGATCGACGAGGGCTTCCACCCGATGACCATGTACTTCCCGCTGGTGGTGCACGGGGCGATGCTGATCGAGCCGACCGAGACCGAGAGCAAGCAGGAGCTGGACCGCTTCGTCACGGCGCTCCGCGCCCTGGCCGGTGCTGTCGCCAAGATCAAGAATGGAGGCGGCGATGTCGACCGCTTCAAGGGGGCTCCCTATCACGCGCCGCTCAAGCGGCTGGACGAGACCCAGGCCGCCCGGAAGCCTCGCCTGAGGTGGAAACCTGTGGCCGCCGCGCCACTGGCTGCGGAATAGACGTCACAGTCGGCGAAAGCGACAATAGGGCGCCTTTACGGAAGGGCGGGCCGTTCTCATATCGGTCTCAGTGAGCCGAGGAGGCCGGCCCCCCGCCGGGATCGAACGGACCACGGAACCGTTTCGTCCTGCCATGAACCTCGCTCTCGCCATGCCGCCCGTGCGCTTCTCCGCCGCCGATGAACTCGCCCGCGAGCTTCTCGGGCGGATTTCCCGCGTCGTGCTGGTCACCCTGGGCCTGATCCTGGTGGTGGCCGGGTTCCTGATCGCGCCGCTGCCCGGCCCGCTGGGCGTGCCGCTGACCGTGGCCGGCCTGATGCTGGTGCTGCGCAACTCGTTCCGGGCGCGCAAGCAGTTCGTCCGCTTCCAGCACGCCCATCCCAAGCTGCTGTTCCCGCTGCGCCGCCTGCTGCGCCGCGAGCCGGAGGTGTTTCCGGTGGCCTGGCAGCAGGTGCTGCGCATGGAACGGCTGATCGTCCCGCGCCGCTGGCGCGTGGCCAAGCGCTGGCGCCAGTCGTTCAAGCGCCGATCGCTGCAGCGCCAGTCCGCCAAGCAGGACGCGTGAACTCGGCGGCTGAAACGCTCGCCAGGCTGCCTTCGAGGCTCTACCGCCGCCGTCGCCGCCTGGCCCTCGTCCTGCGGGAAACCGCGGGCCGCGTCGCCCGCTGGGCGGCGCTGGCTTTTGGCGTGCTCGTGCTCCTGGCCGGTGTGGTCCTGACGCCGCTGCCGGGTCACCTGGGCCTGCCGCTGCTGGTCGTCGGCCTGATGATCGTGCTGCGCAACTCGTTCCAGGCCAAGCGCCGCTTCCTGCGTTGGCAGCGCCGCCATCCCAAGCTGATCTTTCCGATCCGCCGCCTGATGCGCCGCGAGCCCGAGATCATGCTGGTGGCCTGGCAGCAGCTGTTGCGGTCCGAGAAGGTGTTCCTGCGCAAGGCCTCCTGGCGGGTGCTGAAGCGCGGCCGCAAGCACCTGAAGCGCCGTTGGCTGAAGAAGCAGCCGGTTTAGGGCCAGCGCCCCCTAGATCCTCCCCCTGTGGGCAGGGCTATCGCATATGACCCAGGAGTGAGAGCAGGAAGGTTTCATCCCAGCCGGCGCGCTTGATCTTGGTCTTGATGGAACCC
>NZ_LMFX01000017.1:0-77982 GCF_001426985.1 Caulobacter sp. Root1472
CCCGTTCGGACGCCGAGCGCTCGGCCGTGGTGGTGCGCGGCGCCGTCGACGCCATGAACCAGATCGAGAAGTCGTCGCAGTCGATCAGCCAGATCATCGGCGTCATCGACGAGATCGCCTTCCAGACCAACCTGCTGGCCTTGAACGCCGGAGTCGAGGCCGCCCGGGCCGGGGACGCTGGCCGCGGCTTCGCCGTCGTTGCGCAGGAAGTGCGGGCCCTGGCCCAGCGCTCGGCCGACGCCGCCAAGGAGATCAAGACCCTGATCTCGACCTCGTCGCAGCAGGTCAGCCAGGGCGTGTCGATGGTCGGCCAGACGGGCGANTGGCCCAGCGCTCGGCCGACGCCGCCAAGGAGATCAAGACCCTGATCTCGACCTCGTCGCAGCAGGTCAGCCAGGGCGTGTCGATGGTCGGCCAGACGGGCGAGGCCCTGCAGGCCATCGTCGGCAAGGTCAGCGAGATCGACGGCCTGGTCAGCGAGATCGCCGCCTCCGGCTCGGAACAGGCCACCGGCCTCAACCAGGTCAACGCCGCCGTCAACCAGATGGACCAGACGGTGCAGCAGAACGCCGCCATGGTCGAGCAGTCCACCGCCGCCAGCCANAACAGGCCACCGGCCTCAACCAGGTCAACGCCGCCGTCAACCAGATGGACCAGACGGTGCAGCAGAACGCCGCCATGGTCGAGCAGTCCACCGCCGCCAGCCATGCGCTGAAGGGCGAGGCCAACGGCCTGATGCAGATGATCGGGCGCTTCCAGGTGAGCGGCGCCAGCGCCGCGGTGCGCTCCAGCACCCGCCGCGCCGCGCCGCCGACCCAGGTGACGCGTCCGGCCCCGCGGCCCGCCGTCGCCCCGGCGACCGCCGCCAACCGCCCCGGCGCAAACCCCGTCGCCGCGGCGCAAGCCAAGCTCGCCGCCTTCGCCGGCTCGGCCCAGCCGAGCAGCGACGACTGGGAAGAGTTCTAGGTTTTAGTAGCGTAGCGCCCTCGCGTTTCGGAGAGCGTCTCCTCCCCTCGAGGACCTAGCGAGCGTAGGCCCCGCCGGATTTGCCCCCGGCGGGGCTTTTGCGTGGTCATGAGTAGCTCCGTCTCCGCTCCTTCCACCGTCATCCCGGGCCTTGTGCCCGGGAACCCTGGTTCAGCCGACGGTGAAGCAAAATGGCGCGCCACGCCTGTGGCGGAGAGAGGGGTCCCGGGCACAAGGCCCGGTGAGAGGGGAGCGGACCTAACGCCGCCCGGCCGGCCGATCCACGTTGAAGCGGATGGTCGACGACACCGGGCAGCCGTCGACGCTGCGCAGCACGGTCAGGGTGTGATTGGCCGGCGGCAGGTCGCCCAGACGCTGGACCTTCGGGTTCGCGGCCGGCGCGGACTCGGCCAGTTGCAGGCCCGATGTCCGGCAGGCCTCCTCGGTCTTGATCGCCTGGAGAACCTCTTCCTTCGAGCCATGGACCGTGACCTGTCCGCCCCGCGCCAGACTCGCCTTCAACGAGGGCGGCGGCGCGGCGTGGACGGCGGCGGCCAACAGCAGGGCGGATAAAAGCATGGCCGGGCTCCGTTTCCGAGACCCCGCCATTCTACGTCCGATGGCTCGAACGCGCGCATTAACTCTTGGACATCCTGGGGCCGCGTCACCGCGCCCTCGACCAATCGTTCATTGTCGGCGTTCGACTCGGAATTCGACATTGTCGGGGGATTTCATCTTGAATGTCACGGCGAAAGCTTGCGGTGCGCCGCAAACCGTCAGCGGCCAAAGCTCGGTCCATTCGCCGTCGCGCACCGGCGACAGAAGATGTGTCTCACCCATCCGAAGACTGTCCTCAGTCGAGCAACCGTATCGATCCGCAACGGACCAGGCTTGTTCCGCCACCACATGGGTCGCGTCCCATGTCGGCCGGATCGGTGCGATGGATTCCCCCTGCGCCAGACGGACGACGGCGAACCGACTGCCTTCGCTCCGATAGACAACCAGGGTTTGGACGTGATCGCGCCCACACCCCGTAACCCGCACCTTTTCAATGATGCTGGCGGTTCCATAGCGGGCCACTATCGGCGCGAGATAGGGGTCTTCGGTAGCTCGCCAACCAAGAGATTTCGCCGCCGCGCTGGCGCAAACCTCTGAACCGGCGCCGTTCGCCATGTCTTCGGTTTCGATGGCGGTCTTCGCGAGCCAGGCCGAATAGGTCTCCGCGGAGGCGGTTCCCAACAGCGCGCCGGGCCGATCGGGACCGACCAGCGTCATTGCTCCGAGAAGCAAGATCATGGTCGGCCCCATCCTCGAAGCCCTAGGCCTGCATCGTCCAGCCTTCGACGCCCATCGCTGCCTGGCGGAAGGCTTCCGAGCGGGTCGGGTGCGGGTGGCAGGTGCGGGCCACGTCTTCCGAGGCGCCGCCGAACTCCATGGCCACGCAGATCTCGGCGATCATGTCGCCGACATTGGGACCCACGGCGTGGGCGCCGAGGATCCGGTCGGTCTTGGCGTCGGCCAGCACCTTCACGAAGCCGTCGGTCTCGTGGTTGATCTTGGCGCGGCTGTTGGCCAGGAACGGGAACTTGCCGACCTTGTAGGCGACGCCCGCGGCCTTCAGGTCCTCCTCGGTCTTGCCGACCGTGGCGACTTCCGGCTTGGTGTAGATCACGCCCGGGATGATGTCGTAGTTCACGTGGCCGGCCTTGCCCGCGATCAGCTCCATGCAGGCCACGGCCTCGTCCTCGGCCTTGTGGGCCAGCATCGGGCCGCTGGTCACGTCGCCGATCACCCACACGCCCGGGGCGGTGGTCTTGTAGTGGTCGTTGGCGATCACGCCGCGCTTGTCCGGGACGATGCCGACCGTCTCCAGGCCCAGGCCTTGGGTGAACGGGCGACGGCCGATGGCCACCAGCACGTAGTCGGCCTGCAGGGTCTCGGCGTCGCCGCCGGCCACGGGCTCGAGCGTCAGTTGCACCTGCTTGTCGGTGGCGGTCGCGCCGGTGACCTTGGAGGCCAGCTTGAACTTGAAGCCTTGCTTGGTGAGGATCTTCTGGAAGGCGTTGGCCACCTCGGTGTCGGTGCCCGGCAGGATGCGGTCCAGGAACTCGACCACGGTCACCTCGGCGCCCAGGCGCTTCCAGACCGAGCCCAGCTCCAGGCCGATGACGCCGGCCCCGACCACGATCAGGCTCTTGGGGGCCTCGGGCAGGCTGAGCGCGCCGGTCGAGTCGACGATGCGCTTGTTGTCGATGGTCACGCCGGGCAGCGGGGTGGGCTCCGAGCCCGTGGCGATGACGATGTTCTTGGTCTCGAGCACGGTCTCGCTGCCGTCCTCGGCCTTCACGACCACCTTGCCGGGCCCGTCGATGCGGCCCCAGCCCTTGATGTAGTCGACCTTGTTCTTCTTCATCAGGAACTCGACGCCCTTGGTCAGGGCTTCGACGCTCTCGGCCTTCTGGGCCATCATCTGCACCAGGTTCAGCTTCGGCTTGACCTCGATGCCCAGCTTGGCGAACTCGCCGCCGCTGGCGGCTTCGAACATCTCCGAGGCGTGCAGCAGGGCCTTGGACGGCATGCAGCCGACGTTCAGGCAGGTGCCGCCCAGCTTGCCGCGTCCTTCGACGATGGCGGTCTTCAGACCCAGCTGCCCGGCGCGGATCGCGCCATTGTAGCCGCCGGGGCCGCCCCCGATGATGACGACGTCGTATTCAGCCATGGATCTTCGCCTTGAGACGCGCCGCGTTCGGCGCCGGACAGAAAATGGGGCCTGTCCCCCGGTTTCCCAAGGGTGGCTCGGGAGGGTGACTGGGCGCGCGGCTACTCCTAGCGTCTCTGCCTCAGGGATCAACCCAACAGGTGGGTTAAAGGCCCAGTTCGTGGGGTTTTGCCCGCTTCGGTCGCCTCGCGCCCAGGGTCGATCAGGGCAGGGCCGGCGTCGCGCCGATCCCGGCATAGGTCAGCCACGACCAGATCAGGCTCAGCAGGCTGAGGCCGCTGACCACGACCAGCAGCATCATGACGCCGGTCACGGCGGCGCTGCGACGGCGGCCGACGACCAGGAAGCCGGCCGCCCAGCCGAAGAACAGAGTCAACAGCAAGGCCAATCCCGTCCCCGCCAGGCCAGCCGCGGGCGCCGGCTGGGCGCGCGCGACGACCGGCTCTTCCCGCTCGCCGTCCTCGGCCTCCAGAGGTGGCGGGGCGGCGGCGCGCAGCGCGCCGATCAGGGCCCTGGCCTCCGCCGCCTGCCCCTCAGGCGCCCAGAGGCGGAAGCCGCCCATGGCGATCGTCATGATGAAATCGGCGCCGCCCCAGTATTCATTCTGGACCAGGACCTGGACGCCCTCGGCCCTCAGGCGCGAGGCGGCGATCTGAGCCTCGGCCAGATCGGCGAAGCGGGCGATTTCCTTCAGGCTCATGGGCGCCTCCGTCGGCGAAGCCTGGTCGAGAAATGACGCGACCTCAAGGGTGCGGCGGCGAGACCCCGTAACGGGCGGCCAGCACGCGGGTGATCGGCCCCTCGTTGGTGGCGAACCACAGGTCGCCGGCCCGCTGAAGGTCATCCTCGCGCAGGTCGGGATGCTCGAACGGCTCGGCCAGAACCAGGGTCGGCAGGTTCTGATGCGCCTCGCCCAGCAGGCCGACCATGGGGTGGCGCGGCCGTTCGTAGGGCAGGTAGACGATGTCGAGAGCGTCGCGGACTTTAGGATAGTAGCCGAGGAATCCCTCCACGGCCGCGCAGGCCACGCAGAACCAGGGGCGGTCCTGGTCGATCCAGTCGGGGCGCAGGAGGAACAGGCGGTCGCGGGTGGCGGTCATGGCCGGCTCCAGTCCTGGATGTCCAGACCCTCAACCCGCGCGAACTCGCGCACATTGGACGTGACCAGTGTCCAGCCCCGCGCCAAGGCCTGACCGGCGACCAAGGCGTCGATGGCGCCGATCGGCTGGCCTCGTCCTCTCAGCTCGGTCCGCAGGCGCGCCGTCGCCCAGGCGTCGTCGATCGTCCAGTCCGCCATCTTGAAGAACCCACAGACTTCAAGCGCGCGTTCGCGCTGAAAGTTCGGCCGCGCGCTGATTTCTACGCCGTACATGAGCTCGTGAAAGGCGAAGGTGCAGAGGTGCAACGGCGTTTCGTCCACCAGCAGCAAGCGCAGCTGTTCGCGGAACTCGGGGCGACGGCCACGCAGGATGTCGATGAGCACGCAAGTGTCGAACGACAGACTCATTCGTCGAGATCAACGTCGCGCAGGGGCGATTGCGGCTCGCGTTCGGGAAACGGCTCGTCCGTCAATCCGTCCAACCGCGCCCAGAAGGCCGCCATATCTTCCGGTGTCGGCTTTGGGCGCCGACGCACGGGCTCGAGAATGACACGATCCCCCTCGCTGCGGATCGTCACCTCCGTGCCCTCGAACCGAAAGGCCTTGGGCAGGCGGACGGCTTGGCTACCGCCATGGGTGAAGAGCTTGGCGCGGGGCAGTTGTATGTCGAGCTTGGTCATCACGACCTCTGTATCTACACGACATAGATACAACATGAACGACCATCGTTCAATGCCGCCGCCGACAATGAAAAAGGGGCCGCTCGTGCGGCCCCCTTCCCGTATTCGTCGATCGCGAAGCGACTACAGCTCCAGCAGCAGGCGCTGCGGGTCTTCCAGGGCTTCCTTGACCTTCACGAGGAAGGTCACCGCGCCCTGGCCGTCGACCACGCGGTGGTCATAGCTCAGCGCCAGGTACATCATCGGGCGGATCTCGATCTTGCCGCCGACCACCATGGCCCGCTCCTTGATCGCGTGCATGCCCAGGATGCCCGACTGCGGCGCGTTGAGGATCGGGGTCGACATCAGCGAGCCGTAGATGCCGCCGTTGGTGATGGTGAAGGTGCCGCCCTGCATGTCCTCGATGGCCAGCTGGCCGTCACGGGCCTTCTTGCCCAGGCCGCCGATGGCCTTCTCGATCTCGGCCAGGCTCAGCACGTCGGCGTCGCGGACCACCGGAACCACCAGGCCTTTGTCGGTGCCGACGGCCACGCCAATGTCGTAGTGGTTCTTGTAGACGATGTCCTGGCCGTCGATCTCGGCGTTGACGTCCGGCACGGCCTTCAGGGCGGCGACGACCGCCTTGGTGAAGAACGACATGAAGCCCAGCTTCACGCCGTGCTTCTTTTCGAACACGTCCTTGTACGCATTGCGCAGGGCCATGACCGCCGTCATGTCGACCTCGTTGAAGGTCGTCAGCATGGCGGCGTTGTTCTGGGCTTCCTTCAGGCGGCGGGCGATCGTCTGGCGCAGACGCGTCATCTTCACGCGCTCTTCGCGCTCGTGGATCGGGCGCGGCGCGGCCGGGGCGGCGACCGGAGCCGGAGCGTTGGCGCGAGCTTCCAGGGCGGCCAGGGCGTCGCCCTTGGTCACCCGGCCGTCCTTGCCGGTGCCGGCCACCTTCGACAGGTCCAGGTTGTTCTCGGCGGCGACGCGGGCCGGGGCCGGGCTAACCGGGGCGGCGGCGGCCGGAGCGGGAGCGGGAGCCGCGGCGACCGGGGCGGGCGCGGGGGTCGGAGCCGGCGCCGGAGCGGCCTTGGCGGGCTCGGCGGCTTTCGGGGCGGCCGGAGCGGCGGTCGCGGCGCCGCCTTCGGTCACCACGCCCAGGACCGTGCCTGGAACCACGGTGGCGCCTTCCTCGGCGCTGATCGAGGCCAGGACGCCGTCGGCCGGAGCCACGACTTCGAGGCTGACCTTGTCGGTTTCCAGCTCGACGAGCAGTTCGTCCTTCTTCACCGCCTCCCCGGCCTTCTTGGTCCAGCGGGCCACCGTCGCTTCGGTGACGGATTCGCCGAGGGCGGGGGTCATGATGTCGGCCATGTGGGGTTCCGATGTCTCTTGTTTGGTCCGGGCGGTTTCGGTTCAGACTCTGAAGGAAGCGATCAGGCGAAGGCTTCGTTCAGGAAGGTCTCGAGTTCTTTCAGGTGGCGGCTCATCATGCCGGCGGCCGTGGAGGCCGAGGCCGGACGGCCGACATAGCGGGCGCGCTTGGCCTTGACGTCCAGCTTGGCCAGGCTCAGCTCCAGCCACGGATCGACGAAGGTCCAGCCGCCCATGTTCTTGGGTTCTTCCTGGCACCAGACCAGCTCGGCGTTCTTGAACCTTCCGAGCACGGCGAGCACCGACTTCAGCGGCCACGGATAGAACTGCTCCAGGCGCACGATGTAGACGTCGTCGCGGCCAGCCTTGGCCCGGGCGTCGATCAGGTCGAAATAGACCTTGCCCGAGCAGGCGATGACGCGAGTGATCTTGTCGTCGCTCTTCAGGGTGATCCCGCCGACGTCGCAGCCGGCTTCCGCCCCGTCGATCATCACGCGGTGGAAGCTGGAGCCCTCGGCCATGTCCGACAGGTTCGAGACCGCCTTCTTGTGGCGCAGCAGGCTCTTGGGCGTCATGACGATCAAGGGCTTGCGGAACTCGCGGTGCATCTGGCGACGCAGGGCGTGGAAGTAGTTGGCCGGGGTGGTGCAATTGACCACCTGCATGTTGTCTTCGGCGCACGACTGCAGGAAGCGCTCCAGGCGCGCCGAGCTGTGCTCGGGGCCCTGGCCTTCGTAGCCGTGCGGAAGCAGCATGGTCAGGCCGCTCATCCGCAGCCACTTGCGCTCGCCCGAGCTGATGAACTGGTCGATCACCACCTGGGCGCCGTTCACGAAGTCGCCGAACTGGCCTTCCCACAGGGTCATGGTGTTGGGATCGGCCAGCGAGAAGCCGTACTCGAAGCCCAGCACCGCCTCTTCCGACAGGGCCGAGTCGATGACCTCGTAGTGGGCCTGGCCCGGGCGGAGGTTGTTCAGCGGCGTGTAGTGCTCTTCGGTCGTCTGGTCGATGATGTCCGAATGGCGTTGGGTGAAGGTGCCGCGCACGCTGTCCTGGCCGGACAGGCGGACGGGGAAGCCCTCGTCGAGCAGGGTGGCGAAGGCCAGGTGCTCGGCCGTGCCCCAGTCGATGTTCTCGCCCTTCTCGATCGCCTCGCGACGGTTCTCGATGACCCGCTTGACGGTCTTGTGGGCGTTGATGCGGTCGGGGATCGTGGTGATCTGGCGGCCCAGCTCCAGGAGCTTGGTCCTGGCCACGTCGGTCTTGCCCTTGCGCTCTTCGTCGCCGGGCAGGGCCAAGCCCTTCCACTTGCCGTCCAGCCAGTCGGCCTTGTTGGCCTTGTAGCTCTTGCCGGCGTCGAATTCCTTGTCGAGGAAGGTCTCGAACTCGCCGACCCAGGCGTCGGACTCGGCCTGGGTGATCACGCCCTCGCCGACCAGGCGCTGGCTGTAGAGCTCACGGGTCGAGATGTGGTCCTTGATCTTGGCGTACATCAAGGGCGAGGTCATCGTCGGATCGTCACCTTCGTTGTGACCGAACCGGCGATAGCAGAACATGTCGATGACCACGTCCTTGCCGAACATCTGGCGATATTCGGTGGCGACCTTGGCCGCGAAGACCACGGCCTCGGGATCGTCGCCGTTGACGTGGAAGATCGGCGCCTCGACCATCAGCGCCACGTCTGACGGATAGGGCGAGCTGCGCGAATAGCGCGGGCTGGTCGTGAAGCCGATCTGGTTGTTGACGATGAAGTGGATGGTGCCGCCCGTGCGGTAGCCCTTCAGGCCCGACAGGGTGAAGCACTCGGCCACCACGCCCTGGCCCGCGAAGGCCGCGTCGCCGTGCAGCAGCAGCGGCAGCACGTGGCCGCGGCCGGCGTCGGGCTGTTCGCGCAGGGTGAAGGCCTGCTTGGCGCGGGCCTTGCCGATCACCACCGGATTGACGATTTCCAGGTGCGAGGGGTTGGCGGTCAGCGACAGGTGGACCTTGTTGTCGTCGAACTCGCGGTCCGACGAGGCGCCCATGTGGTACTTCACGTCGCCCGAACCCTCGATGTCCGAGGGCACCGACGAGCCGCCCTGGAACTCGTGGAAGATCACGTGATACGGCTTGCCCATCACGGCGGCCAACGTGTTCAGGCGGCCGCGGTGCGGCATGCCGATGACGATTTCCTTCACGCCCAGCGCGCCGCCGCGCTTGATGATCTGCTCCAGCGCCGGAACCGTGGCCTCGCCGCCGTCCAGGCCGAAGCGCTTGGTGCCGGGGAAGCGCTTGTGCAGGAAGCGCTCGAAGCCCTCGGCCTCGATCAGCTTCTTGAGGATGGCGACCTTGCCCTCCTTGGAGAACACGATCTCCTTGTCGCGGCCCTCGATACGCTCCTGCAGCCAGGCCTTCTCGTTCGGGTCCGAGATGTGCATGTACTGCACGCCGACATTGTCGCAGTAGGTGCGGCGCAGGATCGACAGGATCTCGCGGATCGTCGAGGTCTCCATGCCGAGCACGAAGTCCAGGAAGATCGGGCGGTCGTAGTCGGCCTCGGAGAAGCCGTAGGTGGCCGGATCCAGTTCGGGGGCCGGTTGCTTGGGCTCAAGGCCCAGCGGGTCGAGGTTGGCGGCCAGGTGGCCGCGCATCCGGTAAGCCCGGATCATCATGATGGCGCGCAGGCTGTCCAGCGTGGCGGCGCGGACGGCCTCGGCCGAGGTCCCGGGGGCCTTGGCCTCGATGGCCTTGGTCATCTTGGCTTCGACGGCGGGAGCCACGGTCGGCCACTGACCGTCGATGGCCGACAGCCACTCGGGGCGAACGGCCGGCGCCTGGCGCGGCGTCCACGCCGGGTCCTTGGCCGCCGCCTTGACCTGGTCGGCCTGGTCCGAGAGCGTGGCGAAGAAGGCGCCCCAAGAGGGCTCGACCGATCCGGGATTCTCCGCCCACCGGGCGTAGAGATCTTCCACGAAGGCCGCGTTGGCCCCGTAGAGGAACGAGGTCTCGGTCAAGACCTGATTGATGATGCCTGCGTCGTCCGCCATCGTCTTTGCCTTACGATCCTTTTACGCCACCGCTACCGGCGTTGCGTAAATATAGTCTCTCAATCACCGGACGCCCGTAGAACGAACGGGGCCCAGGTGATTTTTTCGGATCGTCGACTGGCGGTCGCAAAAAACCTGGGCCCCGCGCGGGGCGGGGTTTCGGTGTCTAGTTAGCCCTTGAGCACCTCGAGCAGGGTTTCACCCAGCTTGGCCGGCGACGGCGAAACACGGATGCCCGCGGCTTCCATCGCGGCGATCTTGTCTTCCGCGCCGCCCTTGCCGCCCGAGATGATCGCGCCGGCGTGGCCCATGTGACGGCCGGGAGGGGCCGTGCGGCCGGCGATGAAGCCGACCATGGGCTTCTTGCGGCCGCGCTTGGCCTCGTCGGCCAGGAACTGGGCGGCCTCTTCCTCGGCCGAGCCGCCGATTTCGCCGATCATGACGATCGACTTGGTGGCTTCGTCGGCCAGGAAGAGCTCCAGGATATCGATGAACTCGGTGCCCTTGACCGGGTCGCCGCCGATGCCGACGGCCGTGGTCTGGCCCAGGCCGGCGTTAGTGGTCTGAAACACGGCTTCATAGGTCAGGGTGCCTGAGCGCGAGACGACGCCAACCGAGCCGTTCGAGAAGATCGAACCCGGCATGATGCCGATCTTGCACTGGTTCGGGGTCAGGACGCCGGGGCAGTTCGGGCCGATCAGGCGCGACTTGCTGCCTTGCAGGGCCTTCTTCACGCGCACCATGTCCAGCACCGGGATGCCTTCGGTGATGCAGACGATCAGCGGGATTTCCGCGTCGATGGCCTCCAGGATCGAGTCGGCCGCGAAGGGCGGCGGGACATAGATCACCGAGGCGTCGGCGCCGGTGGCTTCCTTGGCTTCGCCGACCGTGTCGAACACCGGCAGGCCGATATGGGTCTGGCCGCCTTTGCCGGGGGTCACGCCGCCGACCATCTTGGTGCCGTAGGCGATCGCCTGTTCCGAGTGGAACGTGCCCTGGGCGCCGGTGATGCCCTGGCAGATGACCTTGGTTTCAGAACCGATGAGGATGGACATGAGAGTTACGCAGCCCCTTTGACAGCGGCGACGATCTTCTCGGCCCCGTCCGACAGGTCGTTGGCGGCGATGACGTTCAGGCCGCTTTCCGAAATGATTTTCTTGCCGAGCTCGACGTTGGTGCCTTCCAGGCGGACGACGAGCGGAACCTTCAGGCCGACTTCCTTGACGGCGGCGATGACGCCTTCCGCGATGATGTCGCAGCGCATGATGCCACCGAAGATGTTGACCAGGATGCCTTTGACGGCCGGGTCGGCGGTGATGATCTTGAAGGCCGCGGTGACCTTCTCCTTGCTGGCGCCGCCGCCGACGTCGAGGAAGTTGGCCGGCTCGGCGCCGTACAGCTTGATGATGTCCATGGTGGCCATGGCCAGGCCGGCGCCGTTGACCATGCAGCCGATCTCGCCGTCCAGGGCGATGTAGGCCAGGTCGTACTTGCTGGCTTCGATTTCCTTGGGGTCTTCCTCGCTCTCGTCGCGCAGGGCCCGGATGTCCGGGTGGCGGAACAGCGAGTTGCCGTCGAACGACAGCTTGGCGTCCAGGACCCGCAGGTGCTCGTCTCCCGTGACGATCAACGGGTTGATCTCCAGCATGGCCATGTCCTTGGCCAGGAACGCCGTATAGAGCTGACCCAGGAGGGTCGCGGCTTCCTTGGCCAGGCCGCCGGTCAGGCCCAGGGCCTTGGCCAGGGCGCGGGTGTGGGTGGGCCACACGCCGGTCGCCGGGTCGATCGAGAAGCTATGGATCTTCTCGGGGGTGGCGTGGGCCACGTCCTCGATGTCCATGCCGCCTTCGGTCGAGGCGACCACCGAGACCATCGAGGTCTCGCGGTCGACCAGCAGCGACAGGTAGAATTCCTTGGCGATCGCCGCGCCCTCTTCGATGTAGAGGCGGTTGACCTGCTTGCCCTTGGGGCCGGTCTGGTGGGTCACCAGCACGCGGCCGAGCATCTCGGCGGCGTTGGTCTTGACGTCTTCCACCGACTTGACGACGCGGACGCCGCCCTTGGCGTCGGGGCCCAGGCCCTCGAACTTGCCCTTGCCGCGCCCGCCGGCGTGGATCTGGGACTTCACGACGAACACCGGTCCGCCCAGCTTTTCAGCGGCGGCGACGGCCTCCTCGACGGTAAAGGCGGGATAGCCGCGCGGAACGGGAGCGCCGAACTCTGCGAGGACGGCTTTGGCTTGGTGTTCGTGGATGTTCATGAGGGACCGGTCTCGACGACGGCTTCTGAAAATTGTGGCCGGGTTATAGGAGCGTGATTTCGCAGGCGCAACCGCGCTGGGCCCGATTGTTCCGCTCAGGCGAAAAAGTGGGGCGGACTCACGCGAGCCCGGAACCCATTGGACTTTTTCACCGAACGCGGGGCTTCAAGGGGGTCAGGCCAACCCCCGACCGGCCGAAAAAAGGTACCGCTACCACTGCCCAGGGCGAATGACAGCCTTGTCACGCCGACGCCACGCGGCCCGCCTGCTCATCCGTTGCCCACCATCTGCTCATTACTTAAGCGTGGCGGTGGCGCGCCGCTCGAGCTTGCCCCAGCCCACGCGTCCGCCCCGCGCTGCGGTCAGCACCGACTTGACCACCACATAGTACATCAGCTGTCGGTAGCCGAAGCGCTGGACCGGCAGGTACGGCAGGTCGGCCCAGGGCGCGCGCTTCTCCAGGGCCATGCCCAGGGCGCCCGCCGACAGGTCGACCAGGATGAACACGCCCCAATAGAGCAGGCCCCGGATCGTGTCGTCGGGCGACCACTCCACCGGGTGGGCCAGCGCGCCGTAGAGGCCGGAGACCAGGCTCCAGACCACCGCCAGGTCGACCAGCGGCGCGGCGACGGCCAACAGGATCTGGAACAGCCAGATCTGCGGCAGGGCCACGAAGCCGAGCGCCGGGTTCTTCGGGTTGAACAGGGCCGCGCGGTGTTTCCAGACGCATTGCAGGGTGCCGAACGACCATCGGAACCGTTGCTTGAGCAGGCCGCCGACCGTGTCGGGAGCCTCGGTGAAGGCCTGGGCCGCGGGATCGAAGGCCACCTTCCAGCCCGCGCGCTGGCAGGCGATGGTCAGGTCCTGGTCCTCGGCCAGGGTGTCGGCCGGATAGCCGCCCAGGGCGTCGAGCACGCTCTTGCGCCAGGCGCCCACGGCGCCCGGCACCACGGTGACCGCCCCCAGGGCGGCCAGAGCGCGGCGCTCCAGGTTCTGGGCGGTGACATATTCCAGGGCCTGCCAGCGGGTGACGATGTTCAGGCGGTTGCCGACGATGGCGTTGCCGGCCACCGCCCCGATCGTCGGGTCCTGGAACCAGCGCACCAACCGGCCGATCGTCTTCGGAGGGAACAGGGTGTCGGCGTCCAGCGCCACCACGTAGTCGCCCTTGGCCACGGCCAGGCCGCGATTGACCGCCCGCGCCTTGCCGCCGTTCTCGAAGCTCAACAGGGTCACGCGCGGGTCGGCGCCGTGGGCCCGGCGCACCGCTTCGGCGGTGCCGTCCTTGGAGCCGTCGTCGAGGACCAGGACCTCGATGTTCTTCCACTCCGACTCCAGGATCCGCGACACCGAGGCGGCGATCACCTTCTCCTCGTTGAAGCAGGGGATCAGCACGCTGACCAGCGGACCAGACTCCGGATCCAGGTTGGCGGGGCTCTGGTGCGTCCAGCGATGGACCAGGGCCAGGCCGGCCAGGAACACCAGCCGGGCCAGGCCCAGGGCGATGGCGGTGATGAACAGCGCGCTGAGCATGAACTTCAGGCCGCGGAACAGGCCAAAGCCCACGCGGTCCAGGGCCAGGGCCACGGGATCGCGATCGCTGACCGGCATGGCCTGGGCCGGGGTCAGGCCGGCCAGCTCGCCGACGGTGACCAGGCGATAGCCTCGCGCCCGGATGGCGTCGATCAGGCCCGGCAAGGCCTCCACGGTGCGCGAGCGGTTGCCGCCGGCGTCGTGCAGCAACACCACCTGGCCCGGCCGGTCGCCCGGATGGTCCAGGCGCTCCAGGGTGCGATCGATGATCGTCTGCGGCGCGGGCTTCTGCCAGTCGTCCGTGTCGATCCGCAGGCCGACGATCAGGTAGCCCAGCTCCTGGGCGATCACCAGCGGGGCCACCTCATGCGGGGTCGACGGCTCGGCGTCGCCGAAGAACGGCGGCCTGAACAGGCGCATGGAGCGGCCGGTGATCACCTCGAACAGGCGCTGGGTGGCGTTCAGCTCGACGTCCGTCTGGGCGATCGGAATCTCGCCGATATTGGGGTGGGTCCAGGTGTGGCCGCCCACCTCGTGGCCCTCGGCGACCTCGCGCTTCACCAGGTCGGGCCGGGTCTGCATGTTCTCGCCGATCACGAAGAAGGTGGCCGGAGCCTTCTTCGCCTTGAGGATGTCGAGGATCTTCGGCGTCCAGCGCGCGTCGGGACCGTCGTCGAAGGTCAGGGCCACCAGGCCCGGCTTCTGGCCGTAGCGCTCGATCACGTACGAGCTGGGCAGGACGTCGTAGGTCTGGTCCGAGATCAGGCCGGTGTCCGGATCGAACGTCACGCTGCGCTTGCCCGGGGTCGGCAGGTTGGCCACCCGCAGCACCTCGCCGCCGCCATCGAAGTCGACGCTGGTTCCGGCCGGGATCCGGGTCAGGCCGGCGGCCGAGGCCTGGCCGTAAGGCTTGCCCAGCACGCTCCAGACGCCCGGATCCTCCATGCCCATCCGCCACAGGCCATAGCCCCGCGGCTTCCATCCGTCGGTGACCTTGACCTGGTTGAACAGGGTGGCAGCGTCCAGGAACCAGACCTCGTGGCTGTCGCCGTTGTCGTCGACATAGTCGTAGGTCGGGTTCAGGGCGTCGTCGTCCATGTCGATATTGGCGCCGGCGTCCTGGGCGTTGCGGATCGCCTCGTGGAAGGTGGCCGGCGAGCCGGCCACGGTCTTGCCCGCCTTGTTCAGGGTCCAGTCGTAGCCATAGGCCCCCAAGGCCATGACCGTGCGGGCCGGGTCCAGCTTGGCGAAGCGCTTGGCCAGCTCGCCCTCGTACCAGTCCTGGCCGGCGTTGGGCCCCGGGTCGCCGCCGCCGTAGTGCTGGTCGTAGGCCATCAGCACCAGGGTGTCGGACGCATCCTGCAGCGCCTTCAGCGGCCAGCCCTGGCCGTCGAACGGCGCAGTGACCCACACCTCGCGGCCCTGCGGCTTGAAGGCCGCGCGCGCCTCCGCCAGCAGCTTGGGATAGTTGGCCAGGCCCGCGGGCGACAGGTTCTCCAGGTCGAAGACATAGCCGCCGTAGCCGCGCTTGACCGCCAGGTCGGCCAGGCCGGCGACCAGCTTGGCCCGGGCCTGCGGATTGGCCAGCAGGGCGTCGGCCAGGGGCCCGTTGAAGGCCGCGTTGGCCGAGTTGTGGACCAGGGGCAGCACGGCCGGATGGTTGGGCGCGGCCGCGATCCGGGCCACGCCCTGCGGGTCGTCGTCGACGGCGATGTCGCCGCCGGGCCCCCGCAAGGCCACCCATTGCGGCGAGACCACGTCCAGCTTGTCGATATTGCGGCGCAGGGACTCGCGGGAATCCTCGTCCCAGCTGACATAGAAGCCGACGCTGATGGGCCGCGACTGGACCGCGGCCCCGCCGGCGCCGCGCGTCGCCGTGGGGCGCGGCACCTTGCGCCAGTCCAGGTTCGGCTTCAGCCGGTGCGCCGTCTCCTTGTGCAGCGACGACAGGACGTGCGGGTCCTTCAGGGTCACGGCCGGCAGGCGCGGCGCGAAGGCCAGGGTGGCCAGGAACGCCGCCACGATCGCGGCCAGGGCGGACAGGGTGATCCCCAGGATCAGTCGCATCCTCCTGTCCCGCCGGCCGGTGGGGTCGTGGAAGATATGCCGGTCGTCGCCGCCCATGGTCGCAGTCCCGCGTTCGTCAGCCGGCTCTTGTAACCTGAACGTGTCGGAACAGTGGCGCTTCTTCAGGTGCGGTCAATCGCCCCATCCGGTTCCTTGCCTGGCGTTCCGCCTAGTCGACCCAGTCACGGGCCAGACGGCGCGAGGCCAGGAAGAACAGCAGGGCCGCGACCAGGTAGAAGCCCATGCCGGTATAGATCGACCAGCGCAGGGATTCCTGGCCGAACGCCGGCTTCAGCAGATCCGAGACCAGGCCGAAATAATAGGTGCCGACCGCGATCCCCAGCAGGTTGTTGATCAGCAGGAACAGGGCCGAGGCCGTGGTGCGCATCGGTGCGGGGGCCAGGTGCTGGACGGCGGCGGTGATGGGGCCGAGCCAGGCCAGGTTCAGGCCCGTGGGGATCAGGAAGATCGCGAAGGCCAGGGCCAGGGCCGCGCCGCCGCCCATCCCCCCGACCAGCGAGCCGCTGTTCATGGCCAGCAGGAAGCAGGGCACCGAGATCAGGAACGCCACCGCCGGGGTCAGCGGGTAGCCGGCCTTGGACTTCGCGCCCAGCCGGTCGGCCACCACCCCGCCCAGCCAGATACCCAACAGGCCGCCGAAAAAGGCGATGCCGGAATAGTACCAGGCCGTCTCGCGCAGGGTCAGGCCCAGGCTGCGCATGAAGAACGACGGCAGCCACAGGGCCACGCCATAGCCGCAGACCGAGGACGACGCCGCGCCGAATGACAGCAGCCAGAAGCTGGGCTTGGCGGCCAGCACCCGCACGACCTCGCCCAGCGGCGCGGCCGGCGCCTGGACCGTGGTGGTGTCGCCCGGCGCCATGTCGGCGCCGCCGCGGCGCGGATCGCGGACCACCAGCCGGAAGACCGGGGCCAGCAGCACCCCGACCGCGCCCACGGCGATGAACGCGGTTCGCCAGCCGAAATGCACCGCCAGCAGGCCGCCCACCAGGGCGCCGGCCGCCGTGCCCAGCGGAATGCCGAACGCATAGGCCGCCAGGGCGCGGGCTCGCTGGGACTTGGGGAAATAGTCGGCCAGCATCGAATAGGCCGGCGCCACTCCGCCCGCCTCGCCGACGCCCACGCCCATCCGAGCCAGGAACAGCTGCGAGAACCCGCCGGTGAAGCCGCACAGGGCGGTGAAGCCGCTCCACAGGGTCAGGGCGGCGGTCATGATCCACACCCGGCTGAAGCGATCGGCCAGCCAGGCGATCGGAATGGCCAGGGTCGTATACAGCAGGGCGAAGGCCAGACCGCTCATCAGGCCGAACTGGCCGTCGGTCAGGCCGAACTCCTCCTTGATGGGCTTGGCCAGGATGCCGAGGATCTGCCGGTCCAGGAAGTTGAGCGTGTAGACCAGGATCAGCATGGCCAGCACGACATAGCGGTAGCGCGGGCCGGGTTGGGCTTTCTGGATCTGTAGGTTGCTCATCGTTCCCGCCGCGAATCGTCAAGGTGGACAAGGAAACGGCGACGGCCTGTTGCAACAAGCCGTCGCCGGTCAGGGCGAAGGTCGAAAAGGCCTAGAACTTGACCTCGATCGAGGCCGAATAGGTGCGCGGCGGGCCGTAGAAGCCGATCACCGAGTTGTTGTAGGTCGCGACGCCGAAGTTGTAGCCGCCGGTGCGATAGCGCTCGTCGGTCAGGTTCTTGCCGGCCACCGAGATCTTGTAGCGGCCGCCTTCCGGGGCCCAGCTGGCGGTCAGGTCCACCAGGGTGAAGGCCTTCTGGTCCAGCAGCGGCAGGGGCTGCTCGAACTGCTGGTAGTCGTCGCGATAGCTAACCATCGGGGTGACCTGCAGCTCTCCGCCGGCGACGGTCCCGCGCCAGGTCAGGCTGGCGTTGCCCGTCCATTCCGGGGTGTTTTGGAA
Organism: Caulobacter sp. Root1472; assembly: GCF_001426985.1. NCBI lineage: Bacteria > Pseudomonadati > Pseudomonadota > Alphaproteobacteria > Caulobacterales > Caulobacteraceae > Caulobacter > Caulobacter sp. Root1472. The sequence continues at coordinate 17,641 of NZ_LMFX01000017.1, forward strand.
GCCGTAGAGATCGGCCACGTTGACGACCTGGCCGCCCGCCGGAATGGTCTGCGACGGGTTCACCGGGTTCGGCGCGCCGCCTGGCACGAAGCGGCTGAAGGTGTCGTACTTGGCGTGGATGTAGCCCACGGCCACCGTGCCCGACAGGTGTTGGCTGAACCGGGCGTTGGCCTCGAACTCGACGCCGTACAGGGTGGAGGCGCCGGCGTTGTCGACCGAGCTGGCGATGCCCGAGGGCACGACCACCTGGGTGGTGACCTGCTGGTCCTTGTACTTGGACAGGAACGCGGCCGTGGCGAACGACACTCGGCGGTCGAACAGGTTCCCCTTCAGGCCCACCTCGTAGGCGTTGACCGTCTCGGGATCGTAGCCCTCGACCGTCTGGGGCGTCAGGAAGGCGTCGCCGCGCATGTCCCAGCCGCCGGACTTGTAGCCCTTCGAATAGGAGACGTAGGTGTTCAGGTCGTCGGTCAGCTCGTACGACGCCGACAGGCGCGGCGTGAACTCCTCGAAGGTCTTCTCGGCGCTGTAGTTGGTGCGCACCTGCAGGATCGGCCGCGGCGTCCCGCCCTGGTAGGGCGAGCGCGTGGCGCCGAGATAGAAGAACCGGAAGGTGTTGCTGCGCTTGTGGTCTCGGGTGGCCCGCGCGCCCAGCGAGACCTTGAAGCGGTCGGTGAAGTTGGCGGAGACGTCGAAGAAGGCCGCGAAGCTCTGGGTGCTGACCTTGCCGCCGTCGGCGATCGAGACGCCCAGATTGCCGGCGATGGTGTCGAACTCACCGGAGGCCTGGCTGTTCATGTAGTAGAGGCCGAACACGCCCTGGACGGTGTCGTCCGAATAGACCGCCTGCAGTTCCTGCGAGAACGAGCGGTCGTCATAGGTGGCCGGTACGTCCAGGGTCGGCAGCGGCGTGCCGTCGAAGTCGATCAGGGTCTGGGTGTGGCCCTTGCGGCCGGCGGTGATCGACTTGAAGGTCAGGAACTCGCTGGCGTGATATTCGCCGGTCAGCGACAGCCCCTCGGTCTTGACCGCGTTCTTGTCGCCCAGGCCCGCCTGGGTGTCGTAGGCGTCCAGCACCTTGTAGCCGCCGACCAGGGCCGGCAGTTCGCGGTGACCGTGGCGGGGGTTGGAGTCGTCCTCCACCCTGTCGTAGGCCAGGCGGAAGAACAGGTCGTCGTTCGGCTTGTACTCGGCGCTCAGGCGATAGGCCTGGACGTCCTTGTCATAGTGCTCGGCGCCCGTGGTCAGGTTCTTGCCGTAGCCGTCGCGCTTGTAGAGGGCGTAGGCGCCGCCCACCGACAGGCCACCGCCCACCGGGGCGTGGCCCTCGACCAGCAGGTCGGTCTGGTTGTAGCTGCCGTAGGTCCCGCGGATCTTGCCGCCGGCCTCGTCGCCCAGGCGGTTGGTCACGTACTTGATCGCCCCGCCGATGGTGTTGCGGCCATACAGCGTACCCTGCGGACCGCGCAGCACCTCGATCCGCGAGACGTCGAACACGTCCAGCACCGCGCCCTGCGGACGATAGACGTAGACGTCGTCGACATAGAGGCCGACGCCGGGCTCGTAGCCCCAAAGCGGGTCCTGCTGGCCGATGCCGCGGATGTAGGAGATCAGGGTCGAGTTCGAGCCCCGCGCGGTCTGCACGGTGATATTCGGCGTGGTCTGCGACAGGGTGGTGATGTCGTTGGCGGCCTGGCGCTCCAGGGTCTCGGCGCTGAAGGCCGAGACGGCGATCGGCACGTCCTTGAGGGTTTCCTCCCGCCGACGGGCGGTGACGACCAGTTCGTCGACCGCCACTTGGCCGGAAGCGGCGTCAGCGCCGGCGGGCGCGGCGTCCTGGGCGATCGCGGTCGTCGCGGCCGCCGACCAGGCCGCGCCGGCTAGCAGCGCGAGCTTGAGCATCGTCTTCATGGGTTTTCCCCTTCCCCTATGCGTTCCGTCCCGTGCCGGACAGCTCCGTTGAACGGACGCATTTCCCGGCTTTCGCGAATTCATGCGTTCGCGAATTGGAAAACACTGTCACCCAGAGTTGCGGTTTGCGCCAGCCTTTTTTCATCACCTGATGAAATGAAGGCGTCCGGCGCCGCAAGGCTTGGGAAAGGCTGGGAAATCAGCCCTGGGGGGCGCGGGCGATCACGGCCTCGAAGCCGGCGGCGCAGTAGGCGAACAATCGCGCCCGCACCGCGCCCAGGTCGCTGGAATGGCATTCGCCGTTGGACAGGGAATCGATACGGCCGGTCTCCGACAGGGCCAGCATCATCGAGCCGGTCAGGAACTGGTAGCTCCAGTAGAGGTCGCGATAGGCCGCGTCCGGACGAACCACCTTCAGGGTCTCGACCAGGCGATGGACGACGGGATCGAAGAACCGCGCCATGGTCTCGCCGCCCCAGGCCGGGGTGTTGTTCACCTGGGCCACCAGGGCGAAATAGCTCTTCCAGCCCTGGCCGCCGTCCTGGGAGATGCGCAGCAGAGGCTCGATGAAGGCCTCGATCACCCCCTCGACCGTCATGGTCCCGGCATGGCTCTTCTCGTAGGCGTCCATGGAGACGCTGCGGGCGGTGTTGAGGATCTCGGCCCGGCGCAGGAACACCGAGTCGAACAGCTCGCGCTTGGCGCCGAAATAGTAGTGGATCAGGGCGGTGTCGACGCCGGCCTCGGCGGCCACCTGGCGGATCGTGACGCCGTGGAAGCCGTGACGTGCGAACAGCCCCTCGGCGGCGTCGAGGATGGTCTCCTTCAGGTCCCGCCCCGCGGCCTTGGACGGTCGGCCGCGTCCGGCCGGCTTGGCGCGGGGGGCGGGCTGGGCGCGAGAGGCTCGAACTTGCGTCATGTTCCGTGGTCCGCGCTTTGCTTGACCGTTCGTAGGCCTGCGGGCGCGGATCTGGCAAGCGGGAGGCTCTCAGCCGAACACCATCTGCCACATCAGCCGGCCGGGCAGGAAGGCGAAGGCCCCGGCGATCAGCAGGCCGCCGACGAACAGGCCCGTCATCGTCCGGCCGTGCAGGCGGACATTGTGCTTGCGGGCGGCGAACACGCCCATGGGCAGGGCGATCAGGGTCCAGCCGGCGAACAGGTGCAGGAAGCTGTAGCCGCCGGGATTGGACCGGTGGATGAACAGCGATGAGACCGCGGCCGTCGCCATGGCGATCACCCAGGCCCAGCCCAGCGTGCGGTGCACGGTGGTTCCCTTCAGGCCCAGCATCAGGACGACGCCGATCGCCAGGGCGGTGGTCACGGCCGCCACGTGGACCTGGATCTGGATCGGCGCGGACGCCAGCAGGCCCAGATGGGGCGCATGCAGGTGACCCTTGAGGTGCGCCAGGCCGCCCAGCACCGCGCCCGGCCCATGCCCCTGGGTGGCGCCGGTCGCCAGGATCAGCCCCACGGTGACGGCCAGGCCGATGGCGACCACGCGGATAAAGCGGGCGGGGCCGATTGACAGGCTGGTGTCGGACATCTTGTTTCTCCCGAAGCGATCGCGCCGTACCGGGGCGATCAAGGTCGGATCCGGCTTAGGATCGGCGGCGACGGGGGTCATCCGAAGGTGCGTGAGAAAGCGTCGGCAGTTCGTGAACGGCGGGCCGCCGCCATTGGCGAAGCGCCAACGGACACGCCCATCCCGGCCGTCCTGCGCAGCTACCTGCGGCCGCTGGCGGTGGCCGTGATCGCCGGCGTCTTCCTGGCCCTGGTCGGCGCGCTCGGCACCAGCGACACGCCCCTGGTACCGCGCCTGGGCTACTGGATCGGCCTGTCCACGCTGGGCGCTGTGCTGGGCACCACCGTGGCCCAGGCGGTGGGCGGACTGTGGCCGGGCCTGGCCTCGACCTGGTGGCGCGCCCTGATCATCGTCGTGGTGCTGACCCCGCTGTTCACGGTGCTGGTCTGGCTGGCCGGGGGCCGCTCGCCCCTGACCCCGCGGGTCGCGGCGACCTATTTCGGCGTCACCCTGCTGATGACCAGCGGCATGACCGCCCTGATGACCCTGGCCACGCGCCGCCCGGTGGAGACCCACGCCGCGCCGCCGGAAGCGCCGCCGCCCCGCTTCCTCGAGCGCCTGCCCCCTCGCCTGCGCGGCGGCGAGATCTACGCCGTCGAGGCCGAGGACCACTATCTGCGCCTGCACACCTCCAAGGGCCAGGACCTGATCCTGCTGCGCCTGTCCGACGCCGTGGCCGAACTGGAGGGCATCGAAGGCGCCCAGACCCATCGCTCCTGGTGGGTGGCCAAGGCGGCGGTCCGCGACGCCCGGCGAGGCGACGGCCGCGCCACCCTGATCCTGGCCAACGGCGTCGAGGCGCCGGTCAGCCGCGCCTACGCCCGCGTGCTGCGCGAGGCCGGCTGGTACTGAGCGGCGGATCGGAACGGCCCGCCGCTCAGCAGCCTCCTCAATAGAAGCTCTGGCCCGCGACCAGCCGGTCCTGCCGCGCCCCGTCGCACAGGGCGTAGGTAAAGCCCTTCTGGATCGCCCAGGCCCCGACCTGGCCCTGCTTGTTCACGGCCAGGAAGCCCACCTGGATGTCCTTGGCCTGCGGCTTCTTCTTCAGGATCCGGGCGACGGCTTCCTTGCAGGCGTCCTGGGGCGAGCGGCCCTGGCGCATCAGCTCGACCACCAGGAAGCTGCCGACGTTGCGGATCACCTCCTCGCCCACCCCGGTCGAGGTGGCCCCGCCGACGTCGTTGTCGACATAGAGCCCGGCCCCGACGATGGGCGAATCGCCGACCCGGCCGCGCAGCTTCCAGGCCATGCCGCTGGTGGTGCAGGCGCCCGACAGGTTCCCCTGGGCGTCGAGGGCCAGCATGCCGATGGTGTCGTGATTGCCCGCTCCGCCCGGCGTGCCGAGTTGGCCCGAGGTCTTGCCGTAGTCGCCGACCTCGCTGTTGGCCTTGGGGGCGTACTTGGCGTCCTTCTTCCACGCCTCCCAGGCGGCCCGCGACTCGGGGGTCAGCAGCTCCTCGCGCGGGAAGCCCTGCTCCTGGGCGAACTGCAGGGCGCCGGCCCCGACCAGCAGGACGTGCGGAGTCTTCTCCATCACCGCCCGGGCCACCGAGATCGGGTGGGCGATGTGCTCCAGGGCGGCGACGGCGCCGCAATTGCCCTGCTCGTCCATGATGCTGGCGTCCAGCGACACGTGGCCGTCGCGGTCGGGATATCCGGCGCGACCGACGCTGTGGTTCTTAAGGTCCTGCTCGGGGACCCGGGCCCCGGCCTCGACGGCGTCCAGCGCCCGCCCGCCCTTGCTCAGGATCGCCCAGGCCGCCTGGTTGGCCGGCACGCCGAAGTCCCAGGTGGAGATCACGCAGGGCCGGGTCAGCTGGATCCCCGCGCCGCCGGTCGGCTCGGCGGCGGACGCCGCACGGGCGCCCACCAGCCCCGATCCGATCAAGGACGCGCCGATTAGGCCTCTGCGATTCAGCATGGGTGTGCTCCAAGAACGCTGCCGACAACCTTGTCCGCGAATCCCCTAGCACGAGCCTGGAAGAGGCGAAGATGCCCGACCGCATTATCCTGGAAGTCTGTGTCGATACGCCCGCCGGATTGGCGGCGGCGATCGCGGGTGGCGCGGATCGGATCGAACTGTGCTCGGCCCTAGCCCTGCAGGGCCTGACCCCGGCGCCGGGGCTGATGGCGATCGCGGCGGAGGCGGAAATCCCGATCTATCCGATGATCCGGCCGCGCAACGGCGACTTCGTCTACGGCGGCGAGGACCTCGACGCCATCCTGCGGGACATCGACGCCGCTCGGGACGCCGGCCTGGCGGGCGTGGTGATCGGCGCCAACGCCCCATCGGGCGAGCTGGACGTCGACGCCCTGGCCATGCTGGTCGCCCACGCGGAGGGCCTGGGCGTGACCCTGCACCGCGCCTTCGACCTGACGCCGGACCCGTTCGCGGCGCTGGAGACCGCCATCGACCTGGGCTTCGAGCGGATCCTGACGTCGGGCTGCGCCCTGAACGCCATGGCCGGGGCCGAGACGATCGCCTTGCTGGTCGAACGCGCGGCCGGCCGCATCGCCATCCTGGCCGGCGGCGGGGTCAATCCGTCGAACGTCGCCGAGCTGGTGGCGCGGACCGGCGTGGGCGAGGTGCACGGCTCGTGCAGCGGACCGATGACCTACGGCTTGGGCCAGGGGCACGAAGACCGCGCCTACAAGCTGGGCTTCGTACAGGACGGGCTGCGGGACACAGACCAGGAGACGGTGGCGGCGGTGGTGAAAGCGCTGGCAGGGATACAATAATTCCGCTCATCCCGGCGAATGCCGGGACCCAGATGGAATGGCTTTGAGGTGAGTTCCATAAGCTCCGAGCGCATCCAGCCCGCCACACCGCTATGGGATCTGGGTCCCGGTATTCGCCGGGATGAGCGGATTTGATCCCTAGAACCGCGTGTCCATCGCCGGAATCGCGATGATTCCCGCCTCGCCGTCCTCGTCGCCCCACACCAGGCGGCCGCCGTCGGCCGAGACCGACAGGGCGCTGATCGCCGCGCCCTTCTCGGCCTTCAGGGTCTCGATCCGGCCGGAGCGCATGTGGGCGCCCCAGATCTTGCCGTTGTCCTGGCCGGCGATGGCCACGGGCAGGGCCTCAACGCCGGCCACCCGCACGACCATCGAATCGCGCGAGAAGCCGATCTCGGCGGCTTCCTTGCCCATCGGGCCGTTGGCGCCGGCGAACGGCCAGACCACCGCGCCGTTGGCGCCGGCCGTGACCATCAGGTTGCCCTTGTCGAAGAAGGCCAGGCTCTTGATCTTGGCCGGATAGCCGCCCATCCGCATGTCCTTGGCGTCGGACAGGCGCCAGCCGTGCAGTTGGTTCTCCTGCATCGACGAGACCAGGAACTTGCCGTCGGGGCTGAACACCGCGGCGATGTGGCTGCCGGCCCATTTCATCACCTGCGGCTTCTGGCCCTCGATCCTGGCCCACCACAGCGAGACGCCGCCATAGCCGGCCGTGGCCAGGCGCCGGCCCTTCGGGTCGAAGGCTAGGCCTGAGACGGTCCGCTCGTGCGGGAAGACGCGCAGGAACGTCGGATCGGCCGAGTCGCGGACGTGGGCCTCCTTGCCGGCCGTGAAGGCGATCAGGCCCGAGGCGGCGCTGGCGGCCACGTGCTCGATCCAGCGGCCCTTGACCTCGGCCACCAGGGTGGCGGCCACCTCGTCGCCCTCGACCCGGCTCCAGACAACCTTGCCGTCGTCGCCGCCAGTGACGATCCCCCGGCCCGACGGGTGGACGGCGGCGGCCAGGATGGCGCCGGCATGGGCTTCCACGGTGACGAAACCGCCTTCGGATTCGAATCTGACCGTGCCGTCGCCCAGAGCGAAGGCGGCGCGGCCGGCGCGGTCGAACAGGGCGGCGGTGACATAGGCGTCGAAGGAATAGATCATCCGCGCGCCATACCGCGCCGCGCTCCGGGCGCCTAGTCGCGCGTCAATGCGCGTTGGGCGCGAGCAGGGTGCGGAGAACCCGGCATTTGAACGCCGTTCCGCCAAAAAGACTCACAAAAGGGGTTGCCATTGCGCCGCGTCGTCGGGCTTTACTTCCGCGCCCGTCTGCGCCAGACGTGGCGATCTAACATTTTTCGGGACCGCGACAGACGCGGCCCTTGGGAGACAGTCAGGCTATGGCGGCTAAACTTGCTGGCGGTGGGGGCGGTCGTTATTCGCTCGGCCAGAACTCCGAAATCAACGTCACGCCCTTCGTCGACATCCTGCTGGTGCTGCTGATCATCTTCATGGTCGCCGTGCCGATGGCGACCGTGGCGATCAAGGTCGACCTGCCCCCCGCGACCCCGCCGCCGCCGAACGCTCCGAAGCCGAAGGAGCCGGTGTTCATCTCGATCCAGAAATCGGGCGCGCTGTACGTCGCTGAAAAGCAGACCAGCCTCGACAACCTGCAATTCGACTTGGACGCCAAGTTCACGGCCACCGGCCAAGCCGGCCCGAAGGACGACCAGCGCGTCATGGTCCGCGCCGACGCCGACGTGACCTACGCCGACTTCATGGGCGTGCTGAACGCCCTGCAGACCGCCGGCTGGTACAAGGTCGGCCTGATCAACGAAGACATCCACTAGGTCTTCGCCGATCGGCGAGAAATCAGGGGCCGGACGCCAAGCGTCCGGCCCCTTTTTCATGCCCGTCGTTTCAGGCCCGTCGCGTCGGCGCTTTACAAATGTAAGAAAGCAGAGAAACTACACCTGTAACTTCAATCGGTCCCCAACACTTGGGCAAAAGGAGGAGACAGGTCATGGCGGCGAAACTCGCGGGCGGCGGCGGCGGAGCCTATGCGATCCGGCAGAACGCGGACATCAATGTCACGCCGTTCGTCGACATCCTGCTGGTGCTGCTGATCATCTTCATGGTCGCCGTGCCGATGGCGACGACCTCCATCAAGCTGGACATGCCGCCGGCCAGGGACACCGCCATCCCGCCCAAGCCGCCCGTTCTGATCACCATCCAGAACTCCGGCGCCCTCTATCTGGCGGGGCGGCCCACCAGCCTGGGGACCCTGGCCCAGGACCTGAGCGCCAGCTTCGCCGCGAGCGGCCAACAGGGCCCGCGCAAGGATCAGCGCCTGATGGTCAGCGCCCAGGCGGACGTGCCCTACGAGGCGCTGATGGGGGTGATCGACCGGGTCCACACCGAAGGCTGGACCCAGATCGGGATCGTCAACGAGGACCTGCATTAAAGATCGACGTGGAAGCGCGATCACTTGCCCCCTACGGGCCTTCGGCCGTCTTCCCCCATAGGGGAAGAGCCTTAAGCGAAGGTTCCGCCCCCTCCCCGCGACAAACCGCGGAGCGGTCAGGTGCGGGCAAGTTGCGGATCAAGCCGCCGTCGCCTCGAACCCCGCTCTCAGTTCGGCCTCGTCCAGGTCGCGGCCGATGAACACCATGCGGCTGTAGCGCTTGTCCTTGTCGGTCCACGGGCGCTGGAAGTCGCCTTCCAGGATCATGTGCACGGCCTGGAACACCAGGCGGCGCTCCTCGCCCCGCACATCGATGATGCCCTTGGCCCGCAGGATGTCGGGGCCGCGACGGGCCAGCAGCTCGTTCAGCCAGGTGGTGATCTTCTGGCCGTCGACGGGCTTGTTCAGCGTCAGGGAGATTCCCTTCACCCCGTCGTCGTGGATGTCGCTCTTGGCGTCGTGGTGATGGTGGTCGTGGCCATGATGATGATGATGGTCATGATCGTGATGGTGATGGTCGTGGCCGCAGTGCTCGTCGTGCACGTGGCCGTCCTCGCCATGGGCCGGGTTCAGGAACTCCGGCTCCAGCTCGGTGATCCGCTCCAGGTCGAAGCTGTGCTTGCCGATGATGGCGTCCAGCGGGACGTTCGAGCGCTGGGCGCGGTGGATCGGGGCCAGCGGGTTGATCCGCTTGATGCGGGCCTCGACATGGCGCAGGTCGTCTTCCGAGACCAGATCGGTCTTGTTCAGCACGATCTGGTCGGCGAAGGCGATCTGCTCGACGGCCTCCTTGCTGTCGCCCAGGCGCAGCAGGATGTGCTTGGCGTCGACCACGGCGGTGACCGAGTCCAGATAGGTGCGAGCCTTGACGTCGCCGTCGACGAAGAAGGTCTGGGCCACCGGCCCCGGATCGGCCAGTCCGGTGGTCTCGACGACGATGGCGTCGAAACCGCCCTTCCTTTTCATCAGGCCTTGCAGCACCCGGATCAGGTCGCCGCGCACCGTGCAGCAGACGCAGCCGTTGTTCATCTCGAACACTTCCTCGTCGGCCCCGACCACCAGGTCGTTGTCGATGCCGACCTCGCCAAACTCGTTGACGATCACGGCGTAGCGCTTGCCGTGCTCCTCGGTGAGAATGCGGTTGAGCAGGGTGGTCTTGCCGGCGCCGAGATAGCCGGTCAGCACGGTGACGGGGATCTTGCCGGTTTGCGCGGAGGTCTGGGTCATGCGCGCTATTTAGGAGCGAAGAGGCGTCGGGGGAAGCGGGGCTCTATTCCATCCTGTAAACCGCTCATCCCGGCGGACGGAAACGCCCTCAGGTCTTCAGGAACGCCACGGCCGCGCCGATCACGATCAGGGCGGCGCCGAGGATGAGTTCCTCATATTGCTCCAGACGCTCCAGGCCCAGGCGGTTGAAGCCCGCCAGGCTCAGGCCCGTGAACACCAGCATGCCCGCCGCCGTGGCCGTCATCAGCACCGCGCTCAGCACGACGAAGCCGACCACGCCGTGCTCCATCCCCGCCAGGTAGTAAGGCAGGAAGGCCTCGCACGGCGACAGGGTCAGCAGCACGACCAGAGCGGTGATCGCCGCCTTGTCAGAGGCGAACTTGCGGGTTCCGTCCATCGTCGCGTGCCGATGGCGGCCGCGCACCAGATAGAAGACGCCGATCGCCGCCATCAGCGCTCCGACGATCCAGTGGAAGGAGTCGCCCAGGTGCGGCTGAGCCACCAGGCCCGCGGCCACGACGGCCAGACCCAGCAGGATGGTCAGGCCCACATGACCCAGCCCCGCCAGCAGGGTGACGCCCAGGGTGCGACCGGTGGTCCACCTCTGGGCGCGTCCGACCAGCACGAACGGCAGCCAGTGCGTGGGCAGGGCGGCGTGCAGGAAGGCCACGGCGAAACCGGTGGCGGCGACGGAGGCGAAGAAGGTCGTGTTCACGCCACCGGCTATATACTGTTATAAAATAACACGCCAGCATCTCTCTTCGCTTCGCGCGCGGCATCTCGTCCGTCATGTTATGAAGCGCGGCCATGACGCCGGAACCCGATCTGCAAACCGCGCTGGACGCGGTCTACGCCGCCTTCCGCCACTATTCCCGCCCAGGGACTCTCGAAGCGGCGCCCACCCGTGATCCCAAGCGCGTGCTGGCCCGGCTTTCCGCCAGGAACTTGGCCGAACTGACCAGCGACGACATCAATGGCTACATGGGCTGGGCCATGACGACGATCGGCGGCGTGAACGACTACAAGCATTTCCTGCCGCGCATTCTGGAACTGGCGGTGCAAGGAACCGGGCGGGTTCATGTGGGCGGCGATCCCGAGAGCCTGGCGGGGAAGATCGCCTACGGTGAATTCTCCGATTGGCCGGCGGATGAGCGCGCCGCGATCGTCACAGCGTTTGACGCGGCCTGGCGCCAGGCGCTGCGCACCTCGCTGGAGGAAGAAGAAGCCGAGGACTGGCTGCGCGGCCTGATCACGCTGGGTGAACCGATCCAGACGCGTTTGACCGCCTGGCTGGAGACCAGCGCTCCGCTGGCGGGGCTGCATCTGGCCGATGCTGTCTGCTCGGAAATCCTCAGGCGGAAAGACGCCCGGCCACCGTTCGGGTCGAGCGATGAATATGTCCCGTACGAAGCCTATTCCGCCTGGCTAGCCGGCCCCTCTGTACGGGAGCGTTTGGAGTGCCTGGCTAGCGAGATCGACGACGACGAGGAAGCCTGGCGCTTGCGACAGGCCCTGGATGGTCCGATGCCGCCCTATCCCGAGGTTTGGCGGGGCTAGGGTTGCGCCGCGATTTTAGTCAAGCCGCCTGTCCCGTTGCCGTTGACTCAACGACTTTCGACGGTATAAGTGCGCCCCTCTCGCCCGCAGGGTTTCCTCGCGGGCGTTCCCTATTTTGCGAACGCACGTTTCTTAAGGCGCTAACCTATGTACGCGGTGATCAAAACCGGCGGCAAGCAGTACCGGGTCCAAGCCGGCGACCTGCTGGTTGTCGAAAAGCTCGACGGTGAACCGGGCGCGGAAGTCGCTTTCGGCGAAGTCCTGATGCTTGGCGAAGGCGAGGCCGTGACGGTCGGCGCCCCCCTCGTTGAAGGGGCTGTCGTTACCGGCGCCCTGCTCGAAACCCGCAAGGGCGAGAAGGTGAAGATCTTCAAGAAGATCCGTCGCCAGGGCTATCGCCGCACCCGCGGCCACCGCCAGACCGAGTCGGTCATCCGCGTGACCTCGGTCGCCGGCGGCGGCAAGGAAACCAAGTGGGACGGCGCCATCGACCTGACCCCCAAGGTGATCCTGAACGCCCGCGCCCGCGGCCTGGGTGACGCCGCCGTTCCGGCGACGATCCCGACCGCTCCGGTGAAGGCCGAAGCCGCCCCCGCTCCGAAGAAGAAGGCCGCGCCGAAGAAGGCCGCCGCCGAGACCGCTCCGGAAGCCGAAGCCTGAGACCCTCACGGGGCTCGATGAACGATTAGCTTGATCCAGGTCTCTTTCGAGATACCAGATCAAAGGAACTAGGAGGCCACCATGGCTCACAAGAAATCTGGCGGTTCGTCCAGCAACGGCCGCGACTCGGCCGGTCGCCGCCTTGGCGTGAAGAAGTTCGGTGGCCAGAAGGTCGCCGCCGGCAACATCATCATCCGTCAACGCGGCACCAAGTTCTACCCGGGCGCCAATGTCGGCATGGGCAAGGACCACACCCTGTTCGCCCTCATCGAGGGCGCGGTGGGCTTTGTCACCAAGCGCAACAACCGTACCTACGTGAACGTAGCTGCTCCGGCCCAGGCCGCCGAATAGCGCGAACCGCGTAGAAACCGGGTCGCGCTTTCCAAAAGAAAGACGATCCGGACAGACGAAACCCAAGCGGGGAGTCCGGACGCCGGACTCCCCGCTTTTGTTTTGTCCGCGCTTGAAATTTCTTGGCCGCAAAAGGACCTCAGGCCTGAAATCCGAGCGACACGGTCCCCACCTAGAAGGACCGAGAACGGGAGACGCGCCATGTGCGTGATCGAGAAAGCTCCGATCATTCAGACGCCGCGCCTGAGGCTGCGGACTCCTGGCGGCCAGGACGCGCCGCGGATCGCGGCGCTGTGCGACGACTATGCGATCGCCAAGATGACCACCCGCATGCCGTGGCCCTACAGCCAGGGCGACGCCGACGGCTTCGTGGCCCGCTGCCAGGTCCAGGACCCGCGCAAGGACGCCACCTTCGTGATCGATCACGAAGACGAGGGCGTGGTCGGGGTGCTGGGCTTCTTCACGCCGCCGGTCGGCCACCTGGAGGTGGGCTACTGGATCGGCCGGCCCTACTGGGGCCGCGGCCTGGCGACCGAGGCCGCCCACGGCGCCCTGGCCTGGGCCCGGCAGGACTGGCGCAAGAAGCTGGTCGTCGCCGGCCACTTCGCCGACAACCCCGCCTCGGGCCAGGTGCTGATCAAGACCGGCTTCCTGTATACGGGCGTCGTCGAGCACAAGCCGTCGACGGCCCGGGGCCAGCCCGTGCCGACGCGGATGATGGTCTGGCTGGCGTGAGCCCTAAGCGGCCCGGTGCGTCGCGACGACCTTCTGCGGGCCTTCGCGGAAGCGCTTCTCGGCGACCACGATCCGCTCGCACAGGGCGTCCAGGTCGCTGAGCAGCGAATAGGTGGCGTAGATGGGAATTTCCATCATCGCCACCTGGGCGCGGGGCATGAACTCGCAGTACTTCTTCCACGCCACGTGGGTGTCGCGGGCGTTCATGGCCCGCTGGCCCAGCGGGTTCCACAGGTTCAGGCCCATCAGCTCGTCCCGGCACTCCTTCATCACCGGCAGGGCGATGTAGAGGAACAGGAAGGTGGGGGTGGCGGCGCGGGCGAACTGCGGCTGCACCTGCATGTGCCAGATGCGGAAGGCCTCGAAGAAGTTGGCCTTGCGGGTCGGGTCCGGCGGCAGCCACTGCAGGTCCGGATTGATCAGTTCCTGGGCCGAGCCCGAGCGCTTGACCAGCTCGTCGGCCGTGCGGCCGTCGGCCATGGTCTTGTTCAGCGCGTTGATCGGGATCGCCAGGCGCTTGGCCACGTCGGTATAGGCCACCTGCCGGCCGGCCATCGGCGTCCACTGGCCGAAGTTCGGGGCGTTGGGAGCGCTGGCCCGCTTCATCGCCGCGGCCTGGTGCACCAACTGATGGGCCTCGCGGCTCTTGGCGGCCTGCTGGCGGTCGAATTCTTCCTCGTGGACCGCCTGCTCGTCTGGCGTCATCCATCGCGCCCGGCCCGGGCCGTAGGTGCGTTCATTGCGATTGAGCAGGATGAAGTTGTGCTCGTCGCTCGGGCGACGGCCGACGGCGATCAGGAAGGCGCGGAAATCGCGCCATTCCGGCGCCAGGCCCGTGCCCCGGCTCATCAGCATGTTGCGATGAAGCGACGCCTCGTGGGTGTACTTGCGACACAGGGTCGGCAGCGTCAGATCCTGGAGGTCATGCGCAAACTCGGCGTCCGAAATCGTCGTCAACGCCAGCCCTCCCCGCGCAATAGTCCTGTCACCGTGTTCATAGGACCGTTTGTCGCATGATCAGTTTTAACATTTCGTCACGATGGCGAACACGGTTCGGCGCGGCAAAGCGACGCTTCGCGGCCCGAATCGACCGCCCAAGACCCTTCCTGGCTTGGCCGTAGGCGGGTTTCGGCTCGACGCGAAAGCCGCCTTGGGACAAAAGACGCTCATGAAATTCTTGGACCAGTGCAAAATCTATGTCCGCTCCGGCAACGGCGGCGGCGGCGCGGTCTCGTTCCGACGCGAGAAGTACATCGAATACGGCGGTCCCGACGGCGGGGACGGCGGGCGAGGCGGCGACGTGTGGATCGAGGCGGTCGAGGGCCTCAACACCCTGATCGACTACCGCTACCAGCAACACTTCAAGGCCGGGACGGGCGTCCACGGCATGGGTCGGGCGCGCCATGGCGCGGCCGGCGAGGACGTGATCCTGAAGGTCCCCGTCGGCACCCAGGTGCTGGAGGAGGACAAGGAGACCCTGATCGCCGACCTCGACACCGCCGGCATGACCCTGCGCCTGGCCAAGGGCGGCAACGGCGGCTGGGGCAACCTGCACTTCAAGGGCCCGGTCAACCAGGCGCCGAAGTACGCCAATCCCGGCCAGGAGGGCGAGGAGCTGTGGGTCTGGCTGCGGCTGAAGCTGATCGCCGACGTCGGCCTGGTGGGCCTGCCCAACGCCGGCAAGTCGACCTTCCTGGCCGCCGCCAGCGCCGCCAAGCCCAAGATCGCCGACTACCCGTTCACCACCCTGACCCCCAACCTGGGCATGGTGGACCTTTCCACCAGCGAACGCTTCGTGATGGCCGACATCCCCGGCTTGATCGAGGGCGCCAGCGAAGGCGCGGGCCTGGGCACCCGCTTCCTGGGCCACGTCGAACGCTCGGCCGTGCTGATCCACCTGGTCGACGCCACCCAGGACGACATCGCCGGGGCCTGGACCACGATCCGCGGCGAGCTGGAAGCCTATGGCGACGAGCTGGCCGACAAGTCCGAGATCCTGGCCCTCAACAAGATCGACGCCCTGGACGACGAGACCCGCGCGGCCAAGGCCGCCGAGCTTGAGGCCGTGGCCGGCACGAAGCCGATGCTGGTCTCCGGCGTGTCCGGCGAGGGCGTCACCGAACTGCTGCGCGCCGCCTACACCCAGGTGCGCATCCGCCGCGGCGACGCGATCGAGGAGATCGAGGACGACGAGGACCATGTCGAGGAAACCCCCGGGGGCTGGAAGCCTTAGATGAGCGTTTCGGGGGAGGCGCTCGCCAGGGCTCGGCGCGTGGTGTTCAAGGTCGGCTCCGCCCTGCTGGTCGACGCCGCCACCGGCGCGCCGGACCGCGCCTGGCTGACGGCCTTCTGCGCCGACGTGGCCCGGCTGCGGGCCCGAGGCCAGCAGGTGGTGGTGGTGTCGTCCGGGGCCGTGGCCCTGGGCCGTCGGCGCCTGGGCCTGACGGGACGCAAGTCCCTGACCCTGCCTGAGAAGCAGGCCGCCGCCGCCGCCGGCCAGTCGGTGCTGATGCGGGCCTGGGAGGAGGCGCTGGAGCCGCACGGGATCGGCGCCGCCCAGATCCTGCTGACCCGCGACGACACCGAGGTTCGCCGCCGCTGGCTGAACGCCCGCGCCACGGCCGAGACCCTTATCGCCCTGAATGTCGTGCCCGTGGTCAACGAGAACGACACCGTGGTGACCGAGGAGATCCGCTACGGCGACAACGACCGCCTGGCCGCCCGGGTCGCCCAGATGGTCGGCGCCGACCTGCTGGTGCTGCTGTCCGACATCGACGGCCTCTACACCGCCGATCCGCGCCGCGACCCGTCGGCCACCCATATCGACCGCGTTTCCGAGATCACCCCCGAGATCGCCGGCATGGCCGAGGGGGCCAACGCCTCGGCCGGGGTCGGCACCGGCGGGATGGCCACCAAGATCGCCGCCGCCCGCATCGCCCGGGCCGCCGGCTGCGCCACCGTGATCACCCTGGGCTCGCGCCCGGCGCCGCTGCAGGCCATCGAGGACGGGGCCCCGGCCACGGTGATCGAGGCCGGCGCCTCGCCCGCCGCCGCCTACAAGGCCTGGATCGCCGGTTCGCTGGCGCCCCAGGGCTGGCTGACCGTCGACGCCGGCGCGGCCGTCGCCCTGGCCAGCGGCAAGAGCCTGCTCTGCGCCGGGGTCCGCGCTGTGGAGGGGCCGTTCGACAAGGGCGACGCCGTCCGGGTCCGCGACGAAACCGGCCGCGAAGTGGCCCGGGGCCTGGTCCGCTACGACAGCGCCGACGCCCACCGCATCGCCGGCCTGCGCTCCGACGCCATCGAGGCCGAGCTGGGCTTCACCGAAGGTCCGATGATCCACGCCGACGACCTGGCGGTAGGGGGCTAGATGCGGACCGCGCTGGCGCTCCTGCTGGCCGGCGCGACGCTGCTCTGCGGCTGCGCCAGCCTGGCGCCGGCGGCCTGCCCGGCCGGCCAGAGTCACGGCCGCACCGCCCAGCTATTCTTCGGCCGCGACATCGGCGACCAGGTCGGCGTGTCGGACGCCGACTTCGCCCGCTTCGTCGACGAGGAGCTGACCCCGCGTTTCCCCGACGGCCTGACCATTTTGGACGCCGCCGGCCAGTGGCGCTCCAAGGCCGGGCCGATCGTCCGCGAGCCGTCGAAGGTGGTGATCCTCGCCTTGCCCGGCCGCACCGGCGGCGAGGACCGGCTGGAGGCGGTGCGGGCGGCGTACAAGGCCCGCTTCTCCCAGGAGGCGGTGATGATCGTCACGCAGCCGGTCTGTCTGGGGTTCTAGGTCCCGCTCTAAGCGGCCCTTCCCCGCGACTTCATTGCATGATGTGAACTTTCCTCTCATTTTGTGAACAGTTCGCGTAGGCGGCCTGGGAGGCAGACTTGCTGGCATCGATCGCCCGGATCGCGACGCTCCTGATCTCCGGCCTCTGGGCCTCCGCCGCCTTGGCCGCTCCGCCCTCGCCCTGGATCCTGGACCGTCCGGCGGCCGGCGCCTTTCCGCTGCTGGCGCCCGACGCCGTCGCCGACTTGGTCGTTAGCCCGGACGACGCCCCGGTTGCCGGCCTCGCCGCCCAGGGCTTCGCCGACGACCTAGCCGCCGTAAGCGGGCAGTCGGCCCAGGTCCGCGCCGACGGCGGCGCCCCGGGCCGCCCCCAGGTCTGGATCGGGACGCTGGGCCGCAACCCCGCCATCGACCGCCTGGTCGCCGACCGCCGTCTCGACGTCCGCCACCTGAAGGGCGCCTGGGAAAGCTTCGTCATCGCCGTCGTGGACAGGCCCGCGCCGGGCGTGCCCCGCGCCCTGCTCATCGTCGGGTCCGACCGGCGGGGCACGGCCTATGGCGTCTACGAGCTGTCCCAGGCGATCGGCGTCTCGCCCTGGCGCTGGTGGGCCGACGTGGCGCCGCCGCGCCGCGATCGCCTGTACGTGGCGGCCGGGACCCGCCGCTTTGGTCCGCCCTCGGTCAAGTATCGCGGCGTCTTCCTCAACGACGAGGACTGGGGCCTGCAGCCCTGGGCCGCCCACACCTTCGAGCCTGAGACCGGCAATATCGGGCCCAAGACCTACGCCAAGGTCTTCGACCTGTTGCTGCGGCTGAAGGCCAACACCCTGTGGCCGGCCATGCATCCGACCACCGCGCCGTTCAACGGCGACCCGGCCAACGCCAGGTTGGCCGATCGCTACGCCATCGTCATGGGCTCGTCCCACGCCGAGCCGATGCTGCGCAACAATGTCGGCGAGTGGAAGGCCCCGGCCGCCGACTATGACTACGCGCGCAATCGCGGTGGCGTGCTGGGCTACTGGCGCGAGCGGGTTCAGGCCAATGGCGGGTACGAGAACCTCTACACCCTGGGTATGCGCGGCATCCACGACAGCGGCATGGTCGGAGCCGACAGTCTGGAGGGCCGCAAGGCGCTGCTGGAAAAGATCTTCGCCGACCAGCGCCGACTGCTGACCGAGCGTGACCTCGAGGGCGCGCCGCAGGTGTTCACCCCTTACAAGGAGGTGCTGGACGTCCATCGCGGCGGGCTCAAGGTTCCCGACGACGTCACCCTGGTCTGGCCGGACGACAATTTCGGCTACATCCGCCAGTTCCCGGACGCGGCCGAGCGGAAGCGGGCCGGCGGCTCGGGCGTCTATTATCACCTGTCCTATCTGGGCGCGCCGCTGTCCTACATCTGGCTGTCGACCACGCCGCCGGCCCTGATCCAGCAGCAGATGGGCCAGGCCTACGACCTGGGCGCCCGGCGGCTGTGGGTGGCCAATGTCGGTGACCTCAAGCCGGCCGAGATCAATACGGAGCTGTTCCTGGCCCTGGCCTGGGACGTCGACGGCTTCCGCAAGGCCGGCTGGCGGGGGTTCCTGGCCGATTGGGCGGCGCGGGAGTTCGGGGCCGAGGCCGGGCCGGAGGTCGCCGACCTCATGGCCCGCTGGTACGGCCTCAATTTCGAGCGCAAGCCCGAGCACCTGCAATGGCAGCTGCCCGGCCAAAAGCCGCGAATGAGCGACCTGTCGCTGGAGGCCGCGGCGGCGCGCCTGGCCGCCTTCGACGCCCTGTCCGCCCGGGTCGACGCCGTCGCCGCGCGGCTGAAGCCGGACCAGCAGGACGCCTTCTTCGAGCTGGTCGCCTATCCCGTGAAGGCCGCGGCGGCGGCCAACCACCGTTTCTTCGACGCCGAGGCCCACGACCGCCTGGCCGACGCCGCCCCGCTGGAGGCGCGGCGACGCGGAGCCCTGGCCCGTCGGGCCGACGCGGAGCTGGCCGCCCTGACCGAGCGCTACAACGCCGAAATCGCCGGCGGCAAGTGGCGCGGGCTGATGGCCGTGGAGCCGGCCGACGGCCAGTGGAAGTCGTTCCGCCTGACCCCGCCGGTGCTGCCCGCCGCGTCTCTGGTCGGGGCCGGGCCGGAACCGGCCGCACCGCCCCCTTCGGCCAAGACCGACGCCGCCGCTCCGATCGTCATCCAGGCCGAGTCCGTCGCGGCCGGCGCCGGCTGGACGCGCGTCGACGGCCTGGGCCGCGGCCAGGGCGCGATGCAGTCGGGCGCGGCGGCTTCGTCCCTGGCTTGCGCGGTGACCCTGCCGCCCGGCGACTGGAGCCTGTCGGTCGATCTGATCCCCACCTTCCCGCTGACGGCCGGCGGCGCCCTGCGCCTGGCGGTCGCCGTCGACGGCGGGGCCCCCGTCGAGATCGCCGTCCGGCGCGAACCCGGCGACGCGGTCTGGGCCCAGGGCGTGCTGGACGGGCGTCTGGGCGCCGCCAGCGGCCTGAGCCTGGCCGGCGGTCCCCACCGGGTGGTGCTGACCGCCCGCGAGCCGGGCGTCCTGGTCGACGCCCTGGCCTTCAAGCCCCGCTGAGCGGCCGAAGCTTGACCTGGATCGCGCCGTGAGGGAGCCTGCCACCGAGAGTTGATCGAGGATGAGGGCGTGACGGTGACTGCGTTTCTTCGTCTGGCCGGTGCGGCCGGCGCCCTGGTCCTGGTCGCGGCGACCGCGGCCCCCTCGCCGGTGGCGTCCCTGCTGGAGGACCCGGCCGCGGCCCGCGCCTTCGACTACGCCGCCCTGCGTGAACGACTGGGCGACGAGCAGACGGCGGCCCTGAGCAAGACCTTGGACGAAGCGTTCGCGGCGCGCCTGGCCGCCGCGCCCGACGCTTGCGAGACCGAGGCCGAGGCCTTCGTGCGCGGTGGCCTGGCCAGCGCCCTCCAGGCCCGCGACGCCGCCGCCTGGCGGGCCGACTGGAAGGCCGCCAACGACCAGCTTGACCAGATCTACGCCCGCGTCGCCAAGGCCCTGAACGGCGAGGACGTCGGCCGGGCTTATGACGGCGTGCGCGCCGACGCCAAGGCGGCCGTCGCCGCCAGCGATCCCCGCCATCGCCAGCTCTTCGCCCGCGTCGCCCGGGACCAGGCCTGGCGTCATACCTTCCACGACGTCGAGGCCATGCCCCAGGGACCGCGGCGTCAGATGGTCATCCGCCCCCTGTCGGCCAAGACCTGCGGCGTCGACGCCGAAAACACCGCCTGGTTGAAGGCCGAGTGGCGCACCTCCGGCTGGTTCACCACCGCCCGCGACGGTGAAGTCGCCAACCAGCGCGCCTGGCTGATCCTGCAGCACGCCGACCGCGACCCCGCCTTCCAGCGCGCCGTCCTCCCCCTCCTGGCCGGGGAGACCGGTGTGGGGGCGCGGATCAACTACGCCTATCTCACCGACCGGGTGGCGGTGAACGCCAAGGCGCTGCAGACCTACGGCACCCAGGGCGACTGCGTCGCGCCCGGTCGCTGGGAGCCGCTCCCGGTCAAGGACCCTGACGGCCTGGACGCCCGGCGCGCGGCCGTGGCCCTGCCGCCCATAGCGGAATACCAGGCGCATGGCGCAACCGCCTGCGCCAACTTCAAGGCTCCGTGACCCCGCCCTATTTCTCATACCCCGTCATCGACATCGGCCGGTCCTTCACCCCTGTCGCCCAGGCCTTGTTCGGCGTGGCGCCCATGGTGAAGACCAACTCGCCGCCGGCCCGGATCTCGGCGTCGCGGAGGAAGCTCCTGGGCAGCGGCTTGCCGTTCAGGGTCACGGCGGCGACATAGGGCGCGGCGTCCGAAAGCCCCACGGCCCGCACCGTGAAGCGCTTGCCGTTCGGCAGGTTCAGCACCGCCCGCTCCACGAACGGCCGGCCGATCACGTACTCGTTCGAGCCCGGCGCCACCGGGTAGAAGCCCAGGCTCGTGAACACCAGCCAAGCCGACATCTGCCCCAGGTCGTCATTGCCCGACAGGCCGTCCGGCGCGGGCCGGTACTGCGACTTCACGATCTGGGTCAGCCGGGCCTGGGTGCGCCACGGGGCGCCGGCGTAGTCGTACAGATAGGCCACGTGGTGGCTGGGCTCGTTGCCGTGGATGTACTGGCCGATCAGGCCGGCGATGTCCTCGGCGTGCGAATAGTCGAGCTTGGAATTGTCGAAGTCGAACATGGCGTCCAGCTTCTTCACCGTAGCCGCGTCGCCGCCCATCAGCCCCACCAGCCCGCCCAGGTCCTGCGGCGCGAACCACGAATATTGCCAGGCGTTGCCCTCGGTGTAGTCCGAGCCATAGTTGATCGCGGTCGGGTCGAACGGCGTGCGGAAGGTCCCGTCGCTCTTGCGGGCCCGCAGGAAGCCGGTCTTGACGTCGAAGCTGTTGCGCCAGTTCCCCGCCCGCTTCTCGAAGGTCGCGGCGACGTCGCTTCGGCCCATGGCCTTGGCCATGCGGGCGATGGTCCAGTCGTCATAGGCGTATTCGACGGTCTTGGAGGCGGCCTCCGGCTCCTTGTCGATCGGCACGTAGCCGAGGGTCATGTAGTCGCCCAGGCCGCCATAGGGGGCGTAGGTGGCGCTCTTGACCATGGCGTCCAGCGCCGCCTTCTCGTCAAAGCCCCGGATGCCCTTTAGCCAGGCGTCGGCGATCACCGGCACGGCGTGATAGCCGATCATCGTCCAGGTCTCCTGGCCGTGGAACTGCCAGACCGGCAGGATGCCGTAAGGGCTCTCCTGCTGCGAGGCGATCAGCGAATTGACCACGTCGCTGGTGCGCCGCTCCGGCTGGACCAGGGTCAGCAGCGGGTGCTCGGCCCGGAAGGTGTCCCACAGCGAAAAGGTCGAGTGGAAGGTGAAGCCTTTGGTCTCATGCACCTCGTTATCGGGCCCGCGATAGCGGCCGTCGACGTCGCTGAACACGCTGGGGGCCAGCAGGGCGTGGTAGAGGGCGGTGTAGACATTGGTTCGCGTGTCGGCCGGGGCTGAGATCTCGACCGCCCCCAGGGCCTTTTCCCAGTCGGCCCGGGTCCGGGCCCGCAGGCCGTCGAAGTCGAAAGCCTTCTCGTCGCTGGAAAGGTTCAGCACGGCGTTGGCTTCGCTGACCGACGAGATCGCCACCTTGGCCACCAGCGGCCTGTCGATCGTCCCGAAGTCGAAGACGCCGACCAGGGCCCGGCCTTCCACCTGGGCGCGGTCGCCCGGCGTGCGGCCCGGCTGGGCGAAGCCCTTGTAGGGGACGTCCGCTTCCTTGTTGTACAGCGCCTTGCCGACCAGCGGCTTGCTGAAGCGGATCGCGAAATAGAGCTGGCGGCCCGGCGCCCAGCCGCGGGTCTCGCGAAAACCGGTGATCGTGCCGTCCTCGGCGACGCGGATCCGCGACCAGCTGACCTTGCCCGGGTAGTTGTAGATCGAGGTGCGCAGGTCCAGCAGCACCTGGGCTCGCGCGCCCTTCTGGAAGGTGTAGCGGTGCAGGCCGGTGCGCAGGCCGGCCGTCAGCTCGGCCCGCACCTGGCTGTCGGTCAGGGTCACGGCGTAGTAGCCGGGCTGGGCCACCTCGCCGTCGTGGCTGAAGCGCGAGCGGTAGCCCGAGCCGGGCTTGTCGGCCTCGCCGGGCTCCAGCTTCGCCTCGCCGCTGACCGGGGCCAGCAGGACGTCGCCGAGGTCGGAGTGGCCCGAGCCGGAGAAGTGGGTGTGCGAGAAGCCCAGGATCGTCGGGTCGCTGTAGCGATAGCCGGCGGCGCGGGCATAGCTCTGCTTGAACGGCAGGATGTCGGTGTCGGGGCTGAGCTGGACCATGCCGAACGGGGCGACCGCGCCGGGGAAGGTGTGGCCGTCGCCGCCCGTGCCGATGAACGGGTCGACCGCGTCATAGGGCGTGGGGGCGGCGGACTTGTCCTGAGCGAAGGCCGAAGAGGCGGCGAGCACGGCGACCACGGCCAGCACCAGTCCAGGACGCATGGGATTCTCCTTCAGGGGCGCCGCGACCCTAGCGGCTGAGGAGGCGGGACGTCATCCGATTTGGCCGAGACCCGGCTAATCCAGCCCCTSCCCCYGTGGGGGAGGCGATCGCGCAGCGATCGGTGGGGGGAGTTTTAGGGACGTCGATCCGGGGTTACAGTCATCGTCCGATCACTCCCCCCTCCGTCGGCTTCGCCGACACCTCCCCCACAGGGGGAGGATCTTGGATGCACGACATCTCGTCCTCACGCGGAACCCGCCGAACGTGATGGGAAGGGTGCGAAGCGCCCGGGCCTCGCCCGGAATGGCGGCGGCGCCCGGTCATCTTCCGTTGACCCTGTTCCTTCACGGCTTGTACGCCAAGGCGCCCTAAGGCTTTGGGCTCATTGCGAGCCAGGAAGCCGATGCTGACGCCCAACCATGTCGTGACCACCGCCCGCGCCGTCCTGATCGCCGGCGCCCTGACCGCCGCGGTGCTGATGCTGGGCCCCTGGCCGGGCCTGGAGCAGGTGTTCGGCCTGAGCGACAAGACGGCCCACGCCATCGCCTTCGGCGGCCTGGTCGCCGTCTCGTTCCTGGCCTTCCCCCGGATGCGCCGCAACGACCTGGCCCTGGCCGCCGTCCTGCTGGGCGCCAGCGTCGAGGTGGCCCAGATGTTCACCGCCGACCGCAGCGCCTCGATCAGCGACCTGCTGGCCGACACCGCCGGCGTGGCCGTGGTCTACCTGGCCAGCCATATCGAGAGCCTGCGGTCCCTGGCCCGCCAGCGCGGCCGGGCCAGCTTCGCCGAGATCGCCGCCCAGGACCGCCGCCGGGGCGGACGCCGCCTGGCGCCGGTGATCCAGGCCGCGTTCCCGCCGCCGGCCGGCGAGCCGCAGGCCGAGGGTTCGACCACCTTCGCCAGCCGGGCGGCGCGGCGCTTTCCGCGACAGGCCTGAAAGCCTCGCCGTCAGGTGATGCGCTTGACGCTGACCGGGTCGCTGCCCGGGAAGCTTTCCTCCAGCCCCTCGTCCAGCAGGGCTTCCTGACGGCTTTCCGAGCACTCGACCTTCTCGGCCAGCTGATCGTGCTTCTCGCCTTCGGCCAGCGGGGTCTCGGCCTCGCGAGCGTGCGGCGCATCGAAATGCTTGTCCTCGTGGCGAACCTTGCCGTCGCTGGCCATGTCGGCCGTCGAGACGCTGGTGCCATGGGTGAAGTGGCGACCGCCTTCTTCCTTCTTGCGGCCAAAGTTCATGGGGTCTCTCCCGAATTTCGCCCGGAGGCGTTGGAAAGAAGAACCCGTGAAGCGGCGCCTAGGTTGCGCCCGACAGCCCGAACACCACCGACCAGAGCGCGAGATTGGCCACCGCCAGGGCCGCCAAAAGCCACCGCAACCGTCGCCTGACGCACAGCGCCCGCCCGTGCTCGTGCAGCGTCGGGCCGGCAGGCGCTGAAGGACTGGCAAGCATCGAACCCTCCCGTCGAGAGCCCCCTATCCTGGGGTCTGCTCAGCGATGAGTCGAAGCAAGCGGAGCCGGAAGGCTTTGTTTCCTGGACATTTTTCGCGACTCGGCGGCGCGGCCTCCGGTGGATCGATATCCAGCTCCCCAGGGCCGAAAACCTCGTCCTTCGGCAAGCTCAGGATGAGGTTTCTACGGCCTGGCCCTGTGAATGGACCTCATCCTGAGCCTGCCGAAGGACGAGGACCATGCACGGGGTCGAGTATCGATTGGCCGCTACGCCTCCAGCTCGATGTCCCAGTACAGATAGTCCAGCCAGCTGGCGTGCAGGTGTCCCGGGGGGAAGCGGCGGCCGCGGTCCTGCAGTTCGTGCATGCTGGGGCGGCGCGCGGCGTGGAAGGGCTGCATGCCGGCCTCGCGCGGCGTGCGGCCGCCCTTGTGCAGGTTGCAAGGCGCGCAGGCGGTGACAATGTTCTCCCAGGTGGTTCGGCCGCCGCGCGAGCGGGGAATCACGTGGTCGAAGGTCAGGTCGTCGGGCGAGCCGCAATACTGGCAGCTGAACGCGTCGCGCAGGAACAGGTTGAAGCGGGTGAAGGCCGGGGGACGATCCTGCGGCACGTACTGCTTCAGCGACACCACGCTGGGCAGCTTCATCTCGAACGAGGGCGAATGCACCACGTGGTCATAGGTCGAGACCACGTCGACCCGTTCCAGGAACACCGCCTTGATCACCTCCTGCCAGGGCCAGAGGGACAGCGGGTAGTAGCTCAGGGGCCGGTAGTCGGCGTTGAGCACGAGCGCCGGCATGCCGGACGGTGGGCGGGACAGCACCTGCATCAGGGCCTCCCCCCGGAGCCCGGAGGGCTCCAGTCAATTTGGGAGGAGCCCGGAGGGCTCCAGCGAACTTGGGAGCCGGATGGGCTCCTATGAAGCGGGTACGCGATCGGACTGAAGACGGGCCTCCTTCCTACGCATTCTCAGGAATCGCCATTCATTCCCGAACGCAGGGAAAGGATGAGCCAACTCGGCGACAGAACCAAGACATCCGTTGCATTTGGCGCGCGGTGGATCGCGGCTATGGTCGGCGACCGACATTCGGGAGCCTTTCGCCATGCCGTCCCCCGCCCTCGTCGCGATCGCCCTGGCCCAGGCCCTGGCGGCGGGCTCGCCAGGAGCCGGATCGCCCGCGCCGCTGCTGCCGGGCGTGATCGACTCGCCCGACACCGAGGTCCGTCCCGCTTTCAGCCCCGACGGCCGCTGCGTGCTGTGGGGCTCGATCGGCGCGCCGAAGACCGCCTGGCGCATCCTGCAGACCTGCCGCGCCGGCGCAGGCTGGTCCAAGCCGGCGGCGGTGTCGTTCGACGGTCCCGACAACGACTTCGACCCGGCGTTCTCGCCGGACGGCCGCACGGTGTACTTCTTCTCAAACCGCCCGGGCGGCCAGGGCGGCGACGACCTCTACGCGGTGGATCGCGATCCGGCGACCGGGGCGTTCGGCGTCCCGCGCAATCTGGGCCCGCGCTTCAACACCCCCGGCGACGAGTGGGCGCCCGCCCCGACCGTCGACGGCAAGCTGATCTTCTCGTCCGACGGCCATGGCGGCCTGGGCCGGCAGGACCTGTTCGAGGGCGACCTGGCGGGCGACGCCCCGGTGCGCGGCCTGGGCCCGGGCGTCAACGGACCGCTGGACGACTTCGACGCCACTCTCCTGGCCGACGGCCGCACCCTGGTGTTCGCCTCGGGCGACCTGAAGGCCGAGACCCGGGTGGCCCTGCACAGCGCGCGGCGCAGCGACGACGGGCGCTTTGGCCCGCGCCACGTGCTGGCGGCGCCGGTCAACTGTTCGGAGGCGATCAACAACGGCCCCGCTATTGATCCGAAACGACCGGAGGCGCTGTACTATTCGGCCTATTGCCCGGCCCTGGGTCCGGGGCGGATGGACATCTTCGAGGTCCCCGCGCCGACGCCCTGAGGCTCAGCCTATCGCGACGACCTCGACCTCGCCGCCGGCCACGACGGCCGTGTCGCCCACGCCCTTGCCCAGCAGGGCCCGCGCCACGGGCGAGACATAGGACACCGAGCCCTGGGCCGGGTCGGCCTCGTCCTCGCCGATGATGCGGAAGGTCTGGCGGCGGCCGTCCTCGCGGTCGAAGGTGACGGTCCCGCCGAACTGCAGGCCCTCGACGGCCGGATCGCGCTCGCGCAGCTGGGCGCTGGCCCGGCGGGCGGACCAGTAGCGCAGGTCGCGGGTGGCGCGGGCCATGGCCGTGCGGTCCTGGGCGACGTCGCCGCCGGCCTGGGCGGCGCTGTAGGCGGCGCGGGCCTGGGCCAGGGCCGCCTCGATCTGGGCCAGCCCCTCCGGCGTCACCAGGTTCGGATGCGGCGAGATCGGGCGGTCCAGCAGGTCGGCGGCAAAGGCCTCGCTGTCGCCTTCCTTGGTGAAGGCCACGCTCATGCGTACGTCTCGGCGCGCATCTCGACGATGGAGGGCGAAAAGGTCATGTCTGGAAAATCCGGCCCGGCGCGGGATGTTCCGCCTCGGGAGCATCCGACCTAGGCGCGCGGCCCGCCTGGATCAAGACATGCAAAAGCCGCCGGCGAAAAAGCGCGGGCGGCTTCGAACACTTCGGCAAAGGCGTTGGCGGCGATCATGTCCGCGGGACAGCGGGGGGATCCGCAAGTCCCGTCGGCCACGAAAGCTGCCGAGGCCTAGAAGCCCATGCCGATCAGGGCGCCCGCGACGCCGACGGCGGCGGCCAGGAAGAAGCCCACGGCCATGCGGTCGAGAACGGTTTCGAAGGCGAAGAAGGTATTGGTCATCACACACATCCTTGAGTTTGTTGCGGGCGCGGCGATTGGGAAGGCCGCCCCGGTCCGATCCGTTTCGATCTGGACGATGCTTAGATAACACCAATCCTAACGGCGTCAAGATAATCTTGACGCCGTTAGGATGGATTTTTGAACGGGAACGGTTACAGTGTCCGAGATGACACAGACCGCCGCCTCCGAAGCCCGCCCCTACCACCACGGCGACCTCAGCCGCGCCCTGGTCGAGGCGGCGCGCCGCATCCTCGAGACCGAGGGCCCGGCGGCGCTGTCGCTGCGGGCGGTGGCGCGGGAGGCGGGCGTCAGCCCGGCCGCGCCCTATCATCACTTCAAGGACAAGGGCGAACTGCTGGACGCCGTCGCCCACGAGGGCTGGGCGGCGCTGGACACGGCCCTGACCGAGGCGCGCTGCAAGGCGGTCGACAGCAAGGAGCGGATGACCGGCCTGGGCGTGGCCTATGTCCGCTTCGCCCGCGAGAACCCCGCCCTCTATCGGGTGATGTACGACTGCTCGCGCGACAAGGACGCCTTGCCCGAGCAGATGAAGGAAGAAGGCGCCTATTGCCAGGTGCGCAACACCATCGGCGAGCGCAGCGGCGGGACGGTCTCGCCGATCGACCTGGAGCTGGCGACCATCGCCGCCTGGTGCGCCGCCCACGGCCTGGCCGAGATGGCCAGCTTCAAGCAGTTCGATGCCCTGAAGGAGGCCCTGGGCGGCGAGGAGGCCTTCCTGCGCGCGGTGTTCGAACATCTGGGCATGTTCGCCAAGCTCGACCAGGCCTAGGTCCGCTTGCGCTTCGCCACCCGCTTCGCCCCCTCCCCGACCGGCCATCTGCATCGCGGCCACGCCTTCTCGGCCCTGACCGCCTTCGACGCCGCCCGGGCCGCCGGCGGCCGGTTCGTGCTGCGGATCGAGGACATCGACGCCACCCGCAGCCGGCCGGAGTTCGAGGCCGCGATCCTGGAGGACCTGGCCTGGCTGGGCCTGGCCTGGGAACAGCCCGTCCGCCGCCAGTCCGAGCACCTGGCCGACTATCACCAGGCCATCGACGCCTTGCGCGACAGGGGCCTGGTCTATCGCTGCTTCCGCACCCGCAAGGAGCTGGACATCGGCCGGGCGCCGCACGAGCCGGCCCGGCCTTTCGCCGGCGGTCCGTTGGCGCCCGCCGAGGAGGCCGCGCGGCTGGCGCGGGGCGAGGCCTTCGCCTGGCGCCTGTCGCTGGACGCGGCCCGCCGCGCGCTGGGCGGCTTCGACCGCCTGGGCTTCGTCGAGGAGGGCGCCGGACCAGACGGCGAGACCGGCCAGGTGCGGGCCCGTCCCGAAACCGCCGGCGACATCGTCCTGGCCCGCAAGGATGTCGGGGTGGCCTATCACCTGGCGGTCGTGCTGGACGACGCCCTGCAGGGGATCACCCACGTGATCCGCGGCCAGGACCTGTTCGAGGCCGCCCACATCCAGCGCCTGCTGCAGGCCCTGCTGGACCTGCCGACCCCGACCTACCGCCACCACCGCCTGCTGGTCGGTCCGGACGGCAAGCGCTACGCCAAGCGCGACCGGGCCCAGACGCTGCGCGAGCTGCGCGCGGCGGGCGTGACGCCGGCCCAGTTGCGGGCGGAGATGGGGCTTTAGGCGCTCTGGACAGTAAGCGTTTAGCGCCGGTGCGCCGCCCTCGTCCTTCGACAGGCTCAGGATGAGGGCCAATGGCAAGATGAGGGCTGCTGGCGAGGCGGTTCAGTAGAATTCCTCATCCTGAGCCTGTCGAAGGACGAGGAATTCGGCCCCAGAACCGTCAATGCCCAAAGGCCCTAGGCCCCGCCGCCCCGCGCCTGCTCGACCAGCTGACCCATGGCCTTCAGATAGGCGGCGAACGCCGCGCGGCCCAGGTCGGTCAGGCGCACGCGGGTCAGGGGCTTGCGGCCCACGAAGCTCTTGTCGATGGCCACGTAGCCGGCGTCCTCCAGCTTGCGCAGGTGGACCGACAGGTTGCCCTGGGTGACCTCCAGCAGGGCCTTCAGCTCGGTGAAGTCGGCGACCTCGGCGCTGGCCAGGTAGGCGACGATCCCCAGCCGCACGCGGCCGTGGATGACGTCGTCCAATCCGCTGATGTCGAACTTGCCGGTCACGCTCGTCAGGCCGCCGAGGCCCGCAGGGCCTGGCGCATCATCCCGAAGCCCGGGACCGCCATCAGCAGGAAGAGGCTGGCGGCGGCGATCAGCAGATAGAGGTCCGCGCGCTCGATCAGCATGCCCAGGGCCACGCCCGAGACCAGCCAGCCGGCGGCCACCAGCGCCGTCCACCAGCGCCTGCGCAGCATGAAGATCACGTACCAGACCGCGCCCTGCAGCACGAAGACCACGGCCGGGTGGAACAGCCAGTAGTGGAAGTCGTGGTGGCGCTCGGCGGCGCTGGCGAAGACCA
This sequence comes from Caulobacter sp. Root1472, assembly GCF_001426985.1. NCBI lineage: Bacteria > Pseudomonadati > Pseudomonadota > Alphaproteobacteria > Caulobacterales > Caulobacteraceae > Caulobacter > Caulobacter sp. Root1472. Next base: position 47,281 of record NZ_LMFX01000017.1, read on the forward strand.
GCACCAGGGCCAGGTTGGCGATCCCCGCGCCCGCGAAGGCGGAATTGACGGCTCGGCTGGTCACCCCGACCGCCGGCCGCTTGCGGTCGATGATGATCACGATCGTCATCAGCACCAGGAAGATCAAGGTCGGCGCCCAGGCCATGACGATGTTGGCGGTCGGCGACAGGCGGACGATCCCGGCCTCCTGGAGGTAGTAGCTCAGGCACTGGATCCCGTAGAGCACCCCGGCCGAGCCGTAGAGCGCGCCGCCCGCGACGCCCATCCCGCCGCCCGACCGGCCTTCGGCGATGGTCCGCAGGAACGCCAGGTCGTCCTGGACCGACTTGATCTCGTGGTTCACGGGCAAGGCCCCCTTCGTTGCGGCATCATGGCCGGTCATAGGATTCGTCCCAACAGCGGCATGCGGCGCAGCGCCATGGTCGTCAGCCAGCTGAGCGCCATCGCCCCGCCGAACACCGCAAGCCCCTTGGCCAGCCCGCCCCAGACCTGGGGCAGCAGCAGCCACGAGAGCCAGGCGGTGAAGACGTAGTGGGTCAGGTAAACGCCGTAGGCGTTGGCCTGCAGGCTGGCGCCGACCGGACCGGTCTTGCGGACGAAGCGCAGGAACACCGCCAGCACCGCGAACGACAGGCTGGCGCAGGCCAGGACGAAGGCCAGGCCGCCGGCCACGTCCAGCACCGGCTTGGGCGGCGGGTTGGGCGAGAAGGCGATGATGAACGTGGCGACCGCCGCGGCCACCGCCGGCAGCGGCAGGATCTGCCAAACCCACCAGCGGCGGGCCAGGGCCCCTTGCGGATCGGTCAGGCCCTGGCCGACGCCCGCCGCGCCGCACGCCAGGCCGGCCAGGAAATAGACCAGGTAGTGGCCGATGCGGCCGGTCTGGACCAGGAACGGCCCCGCCATCGTCCAGTGGCCGAACGGCAGCGCCATGTTCAGCGGGACATAGGCCAGGGCGCTGGCGGCGATCAGGACCAGGAAAGCGCGGCCGGGCCGCCGGGCGGCGCCCTGGGTCCAGCGGCCCAGCGCCGGGACCAGAGCCGGAAACAGGCGGTCCAGCGCCGCGGCGACCGCGGCGAAGGCCAGCAGCACCCACAGGAACCAGGCCGGGCCGCTGGGCCAGAACGGCAGGTGGGTCCAGGCCTTGGCATAGGCGGCCAGGGACGGCGCGCCGCCCGACTGCAGCCAGGCGGGATAATAGGCCAGGGGCGCCAGCAGCCCGGCCCCGACCACGAACGGCGCGCCCAGCCGCAGCGCCCGTCCCCGCAGGAACCCGCCCGCGCCCTTGGCCCGGAGGCTGCCGGCGACGAACAGGCCCGAGACCAGGAACATCAGCGACATGAAGAACAGGTCGTTGACCAGGGTCAGCAGGCTGAAGCCTCCGAACCGCTGCGGGTCCACCACCGGAAAGGCGGTCCACAGGATCGGCGGGGCCGCGAAGGCCTTCGGGGCCGGCGCGTACGGGTGGTAGGTCAGCACCGCGTGGTGGGCGACGACCAGCAGGGTCAGGAAGGCGCGCACGGCGCCGATCGGCGCGTTGCGGGCCGAGACGTCCGCCGGGATGACGGTTTGAAGGGACTTCAGAGGCGCGTGCATGGCCGGGCTCCGTTGCGATGGCCGCACCATGGATCAACTTGTTTGTTTTGTAAACTTGTTGATAGCCCCGCGTCTTTTTCAGGCCGGCGCCGTTCCGGAGGCGCGTGGCGTTGCCTGGCCGCTCTCCGCCGCCTAAGGTCGGGCTCTGGAAGGCCGCTACGGGACAAGGGCGTTGGGGCGGATACTCAAGGAACCGGACGCCCCGTGGGTCGCCTTCCTCAAGGGCGTGGGCGGCGCGGCCGGCGTGATGGGCGCGCCCGTCCTGGTCCACCTCCTGGTCGCATCCCGCGGGGGAAGCGACGGCTTTTCGATCCAGTTCTGGGTCAACGGCGCGATCATCGGGGGCGTTTGTCTGCTGGCGGGGATTTGGTGCGCCATCCGGGCCGCCGTAAAGCGCCAGGCCTATGACCGGGTGTCCCGCCATCCTTTCCACTGAGGCGGCGGCGCCGCGCTCCTCGGCCGCCCTTGCCCCCTCCCCGCCGCCGTGCTCACTGCCAGCCTCAGCACCATGGGACTCACATGCGTAAGATGATCTGGGGCGCCGCCGTTTCCGGCGCCCTCGCCGCCCTCGCCCTGGCCGTCGGCGCCGCCCAGGCCGCCGAGCCGAAGTTCACGCCCGGCCCGTGCGCGGGCGACTATTCGGGCGTGGCCAACCAGATCCAGTGCGGAACGCTCACCGTCGACGAGACCCGGGGCGGGCCGAGCCCGCGCCGCGTCGCCCTGCCGGTGACCATCGTCAAGGCCAGCGCCCCCCGGCCCGGCGCGGTCCCGGTGATCTATCTGCACGGCGGCCCCGGCGGCGGGGTGGTCGAGACCCTCGGCCGCTCCCTGCGCGGCGTGCCCGGCCGCGAATTGATCGCCGTCGACCAGGACTGGATCTATTTCGACCAGCGCGGCGGCGGGGTGGCCTCGCCGACCCTCGACTGCGGCGGCGTGGCCCTGAACGACGCGGGTCCGCTGAGCGACGCGGCCGCCCAGCAGCTGATCGCCTGCGGCCGGCGCCTGAAGGCCTCCGGCGTCGACCTGTCGCGCTATAACGCCGAGGAGGTGGTCAAGGACATCCAGGACCTGCGCAAGACCCTGGGCCTCAAGCAGGTCGACCTGTTCGGCGTTTCCTACGGCACCCGCATCGCCCTGGACGTGGTCAGGCACGACCCGACCGGCGTGCGCGCCGTGGTGCTGGACTCGCCCTGGACGCCGGAGGCCAAGTGGGCGCAGGGCGGACCGGAGATGATTTCGGACGCGGTGAAGGTGATCTTCAAACGCTGCGCCGAGGACGCCGCCTGCAACGCCAAATATCCGCACCCCGGCGCCGACCTGGATGGCGTGGCGGCCAAGCTGCTGGCCGGGCCGGTGGTCCAGAACGGCCAGACCTACACCGCCGACCTGCTGGGTGGTTTCCTGATGGACGCCGCCTACAGCGGCCCCGACGCCCGCGCCCTGCCCGCCACCGCGGCCAGGTTCGCGGCCGGCGACCTGTCGGCCCTGGACGACACCCGGGCCGGGGCGGGCTATCGCGAGGCCCAGTTCTTCACCCACCTGTGCAAGGAGGAACTGCCGTTCGAGAGCCGGGAGGCGACCCGCAAGGGCGCCCAGCGCGACCCGGTCAGCCGTCTGGCCGAGAAGTCGTTCGACCGCCTGTTCCAGGTCTGCCAGGCCTATCCGGTCGGCGCGCCGGATCCCGTCGAGGCCCAGCCGATCTCCAGCCCGATCCCCACCCTGTTCCTGGCCGCCGAGATCGACCCCGGCTGCCCGCCCGCCGTGGCCAAGGCCGCCGTCGGCCGCTTCCCCAAGGGCCAGCTGAGCATCGTCCCCAACACCACCCACGGCGTCTCGCGCGGCAGCGCCTGCGCCCGCAAGATGATCCGCGGCTTCCTGGCCGACCCGACCGCCCCGATCGACCAGAGCTGCCTGCATCCCGAGCACGACCGGTTCGAGTTCGACCTGAACTAGCAGGATCACTTGCCTCCTACGGACGCCGTTGGATGGTCCTTCCCCCGTGGGGGAGGCGGCCGAAGGCGGGTGGGGGGAGTGTTGGGATCGACGATCCGGATTGTGGTCGCCTGCCGATCACTCCCCCCACCGTCGGCTTCGCCGACACCTCCCCCACAGGGCAGGATCTGATTGGCGCGACTGAGCTATCCGGAAGGAACGCGCGTCCCGGCCCTCCTACTCCACCACCCAATACCGATAGCCATAGGCCGGCACGAACCCCAGGCCGCTGTAGAGCCCGATGGCCGGAGCGTTGTCAGCCTCGACCTGAAGGTAGGCGCGGCGAGCGCCCAGCGCCTGGGCCTCGCCCAGCAGGGCCGCCAGGATCCGGCGGGCCAGGCCTTTGCGGCGATGACCAGGCAAGGTGCGCATGCCGAAGATCCCCGCCCACTCGCCATCGACCGCCGTCGCCCCCAGGCACGCGACCTCGCCGTCGACCTCCAGCCGCGCGAAGCGGGCCGGCGCGGGGATGCGGCCCAGGGCGTCCAGGCGCTCGCGGGCGTCGGCGGCGTTGCCGGCGGCGCTGGCGGTCAGCACCGCCTCGAAGGCCGGATCCGGCGTGTCGGACAGGGTCACGGCCGCGTCCGTCGCGCCCGCGATCACGCCGGAGGCCTCGCCCACCATCACCACCGTGCCGTGGGTGGGCCGGTAGCCGCGGGCCCGCAGGTGCTCGGACAGGTTGGCCGGGACCACCGCCCCGTCCGACAGCTTGAAGCGGGCGGGCAGGCCGCGCCCGGCGTAGAAGGCCTCGGCCGCGTCGATGGCCTCGTCGATCGGCCGGTCGGGCTCGCCCAGCGGCCAGCAGGCGTTGATCCGCAGCGACCAGCCGTCCGAGGCGTTCAGCCGCCAGCCGCCCAGCGCCCCGCTCTGGCGGGCCGGCCAGGCGCGGTCGGCGACGATTTCGAGAAGGCGGGGATCGACGGTCATAGATCTTCCATAGCGGACGGGCGCCGGCTCGTTGGAACCGGCGCCCGCGAAGCTCGCCTATCGAACGAAAGGCCGCGCGCCTAGAGCGGCTTCAGATTGTTCGCCGCGATCTTGCCGCGCTCCTCGGCGGTGTCGAAGCTGACCTTCTGGCCTTCGTCCAGGCTGCGCAGGCCCGCGCGTTCGACGGCGCTGATGTGGACGAACACGTCCTTGCCGCCGTCATCGGGCTGGATGAAGCCGAAGCCCTTGGTGCCGTTGAACCATTTCACTACGCCGGTCGCCATGGCGTGTCTCCTAGAGATGCCGAGCCAATGCCCGGACAAACGGGCGGGTAACAATCTCAGTCGTCCGGGTAGCGTTGGCAGCCCAAATCCAGGATTGCAGGCCAGAGTGGACACGCGATCGTTGAGGGGTCAATTCAAAAAACAGCGATATCCTTCGACGTGCGCCGCGTTTCTTTTCAGCCCGGGACCTCAATGCTCGCGCAGGAGGGCCTCGACCAGGCCGCGGGCCTCGGGGCTGGACCAGTCGGCCTCGCCCGACATCCGCGCCCGCTCGCGGCCCTGCTTGTCGTAGACGACCGTGGTCGGATAGCCGGCGGCGCGCGGCTCCAGGTCGAACGACATCTTGTAGTTCTTGTCGCGATAGACCTGCAGCGGCGGGTTGGCGGCCATCTCGGCCTGGACGAGGTTCAGGTCGACGTCCTTGTCGACGCTGATCGGCAGCACCTTCAGCGGCTGGGTGGCGTAGGCGGCCTGCAGCTTGCCCAGGGTGGGCATCTCCTTCTTGCAGGGCGCGCACCAGGTGGCCCACAGGTTCATGACCACCACCTGGCCCTTGAAATCGGCCAGGGTCAGTTCCTTGCCAGCCCCATCGGTGAACACCGTCAGCGGCGCGGCGCGCGGCTGGGCCGGCACGTCCAGCTTCTCTAAGGACGCTTTCTTGAATTCCTTGAGGTCGACCACGCCTGCGGGTTTGAACGAAGCCTGAGCGATGACGTATAGAACCGCCGCGACGCCGATCAGCAGAACGGCGCCGATCACCCACTTCAGCGGGCCGAGCTTGCGCGCGGCTTCTTCCCTGTCCGACTGGAATTCGCTCATATGACCGACAACGCCTCTGATAAGCCCGCCGCGAACGGCCAGGGCCAAGCCATGTGGGGCGGCAGGTTCTCGGCCAAGCCGGCGGAGCTGATGCAGGCGATCAATGTCAGCATCGGCTTCGACAAGCGCCTGTGGGCGCAGGACTTGGCGGGCTCCCGCGCCCATGCGCGGATGTTGATCAGCCAAGGCGTGATTGCAAGGGAGGACGGCGAGGAAATCCTCAAGGGGCTCGACGCGGTCGAGGGCGAGATCATCGCCGGGCCCTTCCCGTTCCGCGACGAATACGAAGACATCCACATGAACATCGAGGCGCGGCTGCGCGAGCTGATCGGCCCGACGGCCGGCCGGCTGCACACCGCCCGCTCGCGCAACGACCAGGTGGCCGTCGACTTCCGCCTGTGGGTGCGCGAGGCCTGCGATCGTTCTGCAGCCCAGCTGGAAGCTTTGCAAAAGGCGCTGGTCGCCCAGGCCGAGGCCCACGCCGACGCCCTGATGCCGGGCTTCACCCACCTGCAGCCGGCCCAGCCGGTGACCTTCGGCCACCACCTGATGGCCTATGTCGAGATGTTCGGCCGCGACGCCGGCCGCTTCCGCGACGCGCGCGCCCGGATGAACGAGTGCCCGCTGGGCGCCGCGGCCCTGGCCGGTTCGCCATTCCCGATCGACCGTCACGCCACCGCCGCATCGCTGGGCTTCGATCGGCCGACCGCCAATTCGCTGGACAGCGTCTCGGCCCGCGACTTCGCCCTGGAGGCCCTGTCGGCCGCCTCGATCACCGCCACCCACCTGTCGCGCCTGGCCGAGGAGATCGTGCTGTGGACGACGCCGATGTTCGGCTTCATCAAGCTGACCGACGCCTTCACCACCGGCAGTTCGATCATGCCGCAGAAGAAGAACCCCGACGCCGCCGAGCTGATCCGCGCCAAGGTCGGCCGGATCCTGGGCAGCCTGACCACCCTGACCGTGGTGATGAAGGGCCTGCCGCTGGCCTATTCCAAGGACATGCAGGAGGACAAGGTCCCGACCTTCGAGGCCTTCGACGCGCTCGAACTGAGCTTGCTGGCCATGGCCGGCATGGTGTCGGACCTGACGCCGAACACCGAGAAGATGGCCGCCGCCGCCGGCGCGGGCTTCTCGACGGCCACGGACCTGGCCGACTGGCTGGTCCGCGAGCTGAACATGCCTTTCCGTGACGCCCACCACGTGACAGGCTCGGCCGTCAAGGCGGCGGAGACGCGGGGTCTCGACCTGGCGCAGCTGTCGCTGGCGGAGTTCCAGGCCATCGAGCCGCGGATCACCGACGCGGTCTACGCCGTGCTGACCCCGGCCGCCTCGGCGGCCAGCCGGATGAGTTATGGCGGGACCGCTCCCGCCCAGGTTCGCGCCCAGATCGCGCGTTGGAAGGAACTGCTCGGATGATCCGTCGCCCTCTCACCCTCGTCGTCCTGGCCGCCGTGGCCCTGTCGGCGGCCGCCTGCGGCAAGCAGGCCGAGCTGGAACGCCCCGCGCCACTGTGGAACGCTCAGAAGAAGGCCGCCTACGAGGCCGAACGGCGCAAGGGCTCGGCCACCGCCAACCAGCCCGCCCGCGCCAACGGCACGCAGGAGAACATCGACCCGGCCTCGAGCAACCGCACGACCCGGGCCGCGCCGCTGGCCGGCACGCACGACCCGTTCGGCGGCCCCTCCGGCGCCGGCTTCCCCAGCGCCCAGGGCAACTGACCACCGCATGCGTCCTTCGAGGCTCGCCTGAGGCTCGCACCTCAGGATGAGGAATTCAGTACAGCGTTCCTCATCCTGGGCGCCCTCCGCAGGAGGGCCTCGAAGGACTCAAGGCGCATCGGCGAACAGCCGCCTAGAAAGCATTCAACGTGAACCATTTCGAATACGGCCCCGAGGGCCTGGCCTGCGAAGGCGTCCCGCTGGCGCGCATCGCGGCCGAGGTCGGCACGCCGGTCTATGTCTATTCCCGCGCCACGCTGGAGCGGCACTTCACGGTGTTCCGCGACGCCCTGGTCGGCGCCGGGATCGTCGATCCGCTGGTCGCCTATGCGGTGAAGGCCAATTCCAATGTCGCGGTGCTGAAGGTGCTGGGCGAACTGGGGGCCGGGGCCGACACGGTGTCGGAGGGCGAGGTGCGCCGCGCCCTGGCCGCCGGCATCCCCGGCGAGCGGATCGTATTTTCGGGCGTGGGCAAGAAGCGCGGCGAGATCGCCTTCGCGCTGCGGGCCGGCGTGGCCGAGATCAACGTCGAGTCCGAGCCCGAGCTGAACCTGATCGCCGAAGTCGCCGCCGAGTTGGGCGTCAAGGCCAAGGTGGCGTTCCGGGTCAATCCCGACGTCGCGGCCGGCGGCCACGCCAAGATCGCCACCGGCAAGTCCGAGAACAAGTTCGGAGTGTCGTTCGCCGAGGCCGCCCGCCTCTACGCCAACGCCAGCAACCACGCCCATCTTGAGCCGATCGGCGTGGCCTGCCACATCGGCAGCCAGATCACCGACCTGACGCCGATGCGGGCGGCCTTCGCCAAGATGCGGGGCCTGGTCGAGCAACTGCTGGGCGAAGGCCTGCACGTCGAGCGCCTGGACCTGGGCGGCGGTCTGGGCGTGCCCTATTTCGACATGCCCGAACCACCCTCGCCGGCCGAGTTCGCGGTCATGGTCGCCGAGGCGATCCAGGACCTGCCCGTCAAGCTGGCCTTCGAGCCCGGCCGGGTGATCGCCGCCAACGCCGGGGTGCTGGTCAGCGAGGTGATCCACGTCCACGAACGGCCGGAGGGCAAGCGCTTCCTGGTCATCGACGCGGCCATGAACGACCTGATCCGCCCGGCCATGTACGACGCCTTCCACGACATCCGCCCGGTGATCCCACGGGCCGGCGAGACGACCTACGACGTGGTCGGCCCGATCTGCGAGACCGGCGACACTTTCACCCGTGAGCGTCTGTTGCCGCCGCTGGCGGCGGGCGAACTGGTGGCCTTCATGTCGGCCGGGGCCTACGGCGCGGCCATGGCCAGCGAGTACAACACCCGCCCCCTGGTCCCCGAGGTGCTGGTCGACGGCGACCGGTTCGCGGTGATCCGCGCGCGGCCGTCATACGAGGAGATGCTGGCGCGGGACGTGACGCCGGACTGGGTTTAGGCAGGGTTTGGCGCTTGAGCCCATTTGGCCTATGCTAAGGCCTATGCCGGAGCATACGTCCATGGGCTATGAGAAGCACGTTAAGCTGTTCCGCAACGGCCGCAATCAGGCCGTGCGGATTCCGCGTGAGCTAGAGCTTCCTGGCGACGAAGCGATCCTGCGCAAGGACGGCGACCGCCTGATCCTCGAACCCGCCCCGCCGCGGTCCTTGCTGGCGGTCCTGGCTTCGTTGCAGCCGATCGATGACGACTTCGGCGCGATCGACGATCCTGAGCCGGAGCCCGTCGACCTTTGAGCCAGGGGTGGCTGCTCGACACCAATATTCTGTCGGACTTGGTTCGCAACCCGTCCGGCCGAGTGGCCGAGCAAATCCGCCGGTGCGGCGAGAGCCATGTCCGAACCAGCATTGTAGTGACGGCAGAACTTCGGTTTGGTGCGGCCAAGAAGGGCTCTGAACGCCTGACCCACCAGCTCGAGACCATTCTGGGGGCTATTGAAGTCCTGCCCTTCACAGCGCCAGCCGATCATCTCTACGGCGAACTTCGCACAAAGCTGGAGAAGGCCGGCCAGCCAATCGGCGGTAATGACATGCTGATCGCCGCCCACGCCCTGGCCAGCGACCACATTCTCGTCACCGACAATGAGCGCGAGTTCTCGCGTATCGAAGGCCTGCCGATCGAGAACTGGCTGCGCTAGTCCATCGCCCCGATATAGGGCAGCCCCCGGCTCTTGCCCTCGTCGTCCAGGCCGTAGCCGACCAGGTAGCGGGCCGGGGCTTCCCAGGCCACGAAGTCGGGCTCGATGCGCGGCTTGTCCCAGGGCTTGCGGGCGAAGACGGCGGTCAGGACCTCGCTGGCGCCGGCGTCCTTGACCAGGCGGGCGGCCTCGCCCAGCGACAGGCCGGTGTCGAGCACGTCGTCCACCACCAGGGCGCGGCGGCCGATCAGCGGGCGCTGCAGGTCGGCGCGGACCTCGCAACGGCCCGAGCTCTTGCGCTCGTCATGATAGGAGGCCAGCCACAGGGCGTCGAAACGCACGTCGCGGCCGGCGCGCCACAGGGCGCGGGTCAGGTCGGCGGCGAACCACAGACCGCCGGTCAGCAGGCAGACGGCGACGGTGTCGTTGTCGATGCGCGGGGCGATGACCTGGGCCAGGGCTTCCACCCGCTCGGCGATTTCTTCCTGGGAAATCAGGACTTCGGGGGCGGCGCGATCGGTCATGTCAGGTTTTCTGGGTCAATGATGGTCGGCCGGGGCCGGTTCGACCGCTCCGGTCTCATGACCCGGGGGCTCATGTCCAGTGTCTTGCGTGTCTTCCATCGGCGGCGGCGCCCCCGCCGCCAGCTCGGCCGGCTGGTCCTGGACGCCCCGCAGCGAAGGGGCCTCCGGGTTGGCGACCTTCTCGACATGGCCGGCGGGACCGGCGTGCTTGGCCGCGCCCGGCTCCAGGGCGAAGCCGATCTCCAGGGTGTTGGCGGTGCGCGGCGGGTCCAGCAGGGTCACCGAGAAGTGCCGGGTCTGGCTGGGCGGGATCAGCGGATCGGCGGCGGCGGCCAGCTTTCCGGCCACCCGCTTCTCGTGCTTGTTCAGCAGAGCCACCCGCAGCGGCGGCGTGGTCACGGCGTGGTCGGTGATGTTGCGAATGACGCCGGTGATGGTAATGGCGGCGTGGCCGTCCTGCATCGAGGGCTCGGCCTTCAGGTCCTCGACCACCAGGCCGACGGTGTTGACGGGAAGCTTCACGAACGCGTAGGCGCCGGCGGTGCTCGGCCAGAGCCTGGCTATGTTCATGTTGTAGACCCCGGCGGCCACCAGCATCAGCACCATCACGGCGACCATGCCGCCCCAGATGATCCCCGTCGTCTTGGCCGCCTTCAGGCGGCGCTCGGCGTCGGCGCGGGCCCGGAACACCTTGGGCAGTTCCTCGCCCGGCAGTTGGTCGACGGGGGTCTCGAAATCATCGGCGGCATTGGCCGCGCCGTCCAGGGCGGTCAGGTTCGGCTCGCCCGCCAGGTCGGCGGCCGAGGGCTCTTCGAACAGATCCAGGGCGTCTTCGTTGCGGGCCGTCCAGCGGGTCCCGCAGGCCGCGCAACGCACGACACGACCAGCCGCGCCGACCTTGGAGTCATCGACGAAATAGCGGCTGGCGCACTCGGGACAGGTCAGTATCATGGCCGCGAATCGGACGCTCCCCGCTCCTACACACGAGGTCGCCGATTTTGCCAGCCATGTCCACACGACCCAGCGACACACCCTTGCGCACCGCAGACGTCCAGGATGGCGACACCGTCCCCGTCGTGCGCTTCGAGGGGGTCTCGATGCGGTATGGACGGGGGCCGGAAACGCTCAGCGATCTCAGGTTCACCCTACACCCAGGGTCTTTCCATTTCCTCACCGGACCGTCGGGGGCGGGCAAGAGTTCGCTTCTGAAGCTGATCTACCTGGCCCACCGTGCGTCAAGGGGCCGCGTCGAGCTGTTCGGCCGCGACATCAGCCTGACCCGGCCGGAGGACCTGCCGTTCGTGCGGCGCCGGATCGGGGTGGTGTTCCAGGACTTTCGCCTGCTGGACCACCTGCCGGTGTTCGACAACGCCGCCCTGCCCCTGCGCATCGCCGGCCGCAAGCCGGCCAGCTATCGCGACGACGTGGCCGAGCTGCTGCAATGGGTGGGGCTGGGCGAGCGCATGCACGCCCTGCCCGCCACCCTCTCGGGCGGCGAGAAGCAGCGCCTGGCCATCGCCCGCGCCGTGGTCGACCGTCCCGACGTGCTGCTGGCCGACGAGCCGACCGGCAATGTCGACCCGGCCATGTCCTTGCGCCTGCTGCGATTGTTCGTCGAGCTGAACCGCCTGGGCACCACGGTGCTGATCGCCACCCATGACGAGGACCTGGTCGCCCGCGCCAATCGCCCGACCCTGCACCTGGAGAACGGCCGCCTGGTCGATGTCGCCGACGCGTCGCCGGAGCCCGACTATGACCGGGGCTATGACGACGAGGACGACGCGGAGGACGAGGCATGAGCGCCTTCTCCGTCGCCCGCTGGAAGCCGGGCCAGCTGCTTCCGCCGCGCGACGCCCGCGACGGCTCGCTGGTGTTCGTGGTCGCGGTGCTGTGCTTCCTGGCCTGCCTGACGGCCCTGGCGGCCCTGGCCTCGACCCGCGCCGCCACCGGCTGGACCGCCCAGCTGACCGGCTCGGCCACGGTGGTGGTCCGCCCCCGCGCCAGCGAGAGCCCCGACAGCGCCGCCGCCCGCGCCGCCGAGACCCTGTCGGGCGTCAAGGGCGTGACCGAGGCCCGCGCCCTGTCCAAGGACAAGGCCGAAGCCCTGCTGGAACCGTGGATCGGCCGCGAAGCGCTGATCGCCGACCTGCCCGTGCCGCGCCTGGTGACCCTGGACCTGGACCCCAAGGCGCCCGCCACGGCCGCGGTGCTGAACAAGGCGCTGAAGGACGCCAATGTCGACGCCGTGGTCGACGACCACAGCCGCTGGATCGCCGACATCGAGCGCGCCGCGCGCCTGGCCGGCTGGGCGGCCATCGGCGTGTTCGGCCTGATCGCCACGGCGGCGGGAGCCGTGATCGTGTTCGCCACCCGCGCCGCCCTGACCGCGCGTCATGACATCGTCGAGGTGCTGCACCTGTCGGGGGCCGAGGACGGCTTCATCGCCAACCTGTTCCAGAACCGCTTCGCCGGCATGGCCTTCTTCGCCGGCTTGCTGGGCGGGGCGGGCGCGGCCATGATCGGGGCGGCGGCGCGGCTCGTGGGGGGCGGCCAGGGCCTGACGCCGGTCCTGCCGCTGGCCTGGATCGACCTCCTGGCGCCCCTGCCCTGCCCGCTGGTGGCGGCGCTGGTGGCCGGGATCGCCGCGCGCGCGGCCTCCCTGCGCCTGTTGAGAGGCATGCCGTGAAAAGCTTCGCCGCACTGCTGATCCTGGTGATGATCTGGTTCGTGGGCCTGCTGGCCTTCACCAGCCGGGTCGACCAGTCGACCCCGGCCCAGGAACCGCCCGTGGCGGACGGGGTGGTGGTGCTGACCGGGGCCTCGAACGTGCGGCTGGAACAGGCGACCAAGCTGCTGGAGGCCGGCAAGGGCAAGCGCCTGCTGATCTCGGGCGTCAACCGCGAGGCCTCGCGCGACGACGTGCTGGGCGTGACCAAGGCGGTGCGGCCGATCTACGACTGCTGCGTCGACCTGGGCTACGCGGCCGCCGACACCATCGGGAACGCCAGCGAAAGCGCCGAATGGGCCAAGGCCAAGGACTATCACAGCCTGATCGTGGTCACGGCCGACTACCACATGCCGCGCTCGATGCTGGAACTGCACGCGGCCATGCCCGACGTGACTCTGCACCCCTACCCCGTCGTAACCGAGAGCCTGAACGCCCACCGCTGGTGGAAAGGCGGCACGAGCGCGCGGCGGATGATCGTGGAATACTGCAAGTACCTGGCGATCCTGGGCCGCGAGGCGTTCCTCAAGCTGGGTCCCCAGGACAAGGCCGACCCGAAACCGGCGAAGGAAGCCTCTTGATCTATCTGCGCTCGTTCCTGTTCCAGCTATTCTTCTGGCTATGGTCGGTGGTCTGGGCGATCGGCATGATCGTCACCTACCCCCTGCCGCGCCGCGCCAATACCTGGTCGCTGTCGACCTGGTCCAAGGGCCTGATCTGGGCCCTGCGCTGGCTGGCCGACATCAAGGTCGAGGTGCGCGGCGAGCCGTACCGGCCCACCGGCCCGGCCCTGGTGGCGGCCAAGCACCAGTCGATGTTCGACGTCTTCAGCCAGTTCGCCCTGCTGCCCGACGCCTGCTTCGTGATGAAGAAGGAATTGCTGATGGTGCCGCTGTTCGGCTGGCACGGGCTGAAGGCCCGGATGATCGTCGTCGATCGCGACGGCCATTCGGCGGCGCTGAAGAAGCTGGTGCGCGACGCGGTCGACCGCATGAGGGAGACCCGCCAGGTCGTGATCTTCCCGGAAGGCACGCGCGGCGAGGTCGGCGTCCCCGGCGACTACAAGCCCGGCATCGCGGCGCTGTACCGCGAGATGAACCTGCCGGTCACGCCCCTGGCCCTGAACTGCGGCGTGCACTGGCCGCGCGGCTGGCTGCGCCCGCCGGGCACGATCGTCTTCGAATACCTGCCGCCGATCCCCGCCGGCCTCAAGCGCGGCGAATTCATGCGCGAGCTGCAGACCCGGATCGACACCGCCACCAAGGCCCTGGAGGACGAGGGGCTGTAGAGTCGGGGACATGCCCTTGCGGCATGTCCCCATCGACAGCTCGACGCCCGGTCAGGGGACACGCCGCAAGGGCATGTCCCCGGCGGAAGGCTTGAAAAACCCTCGCAGCCAGTCGTCCGCCACCAGGTCCAGCACCAGGTGCACGCGGTCGCCGGCTCCGCGATTGGCCACGGCGTGAGGGTCGCTGAGGCGCAGGTACCAGGCCTGGCCCGCCGCCATTTCGATCCGCGAGCCATTGAGCTGGAAATCGACATCGGGATTGGTGACCACCGGCACATGGATGCGGGCCGCGCCGGACTCGATGTCCAGGTCCAGGTCCGTATGCGCCTTAATCACCGAGCCCGGCCTCAACCGCATCAGCCGCACGGCGCGCACCTCGCAGACGAAGGCGGCGATGACGTCCTGGAAGTAGGAACAGGCCGCCAGCATCGGCGTGTCGACAAAGGCCGTGGCGGTCGGGTCCGAATAGATCATCCGGATCGGGTGGGTCTCGCCCGCCGCGCAGCGCAGCGGGATCACGCTCCAGTCGCCCTCGTAGTTCTGCTGGACGTAGTGGGCGGTCCAGGGCGCGGCGGCCAGGGCGTCGAGGTCGCAGGCCAGCCGGGCCGGGTCGAAGCTCAGCGGCAGTTGCAATCTGTCCGGGAACGCCATCCAGTGACGCTATCGGGCCGCGAGCGGCCTCACAAGTCCCGACGGGAGACCCAATGCCGGCCAGGCTGGAGACCACGACGTCGACTGCGGATCCTCTGACGACGCTGCGGGCCCTGGTCCTGCGCGACGTCGCCTTGCAGGACGCGCTGGGCGACATCAACGACTTCACGGTCTTCGCCGAGCGCGCGGCCGAGGCGGCGCAGGCCCGAGGCCTCGACCTCGACGCCGAGACTGTGCGCGACCTGCTCTACGCCTCGCCCCGGCCGCCCGTCATCGACGGCTTGACGCCGACGCCCGGCTGGCTGCCGGCCGAGGTGAGCGAGGTCGGCGGTCGCCCCGCGATCACCTGGATGCGCTTCGGCCGGCGGCGGCTGGACGAGCCGTTCTACGACGACGCCCTGGTCCGCCGGCGCTTCCTGCCGTTCAGCCGGCTGTTCGGCGTGCGCACCGCCCTGAGCGACCTGGCGGCCTGGTCCGCCGCCCTGCCCGCCCAGCAGCCGACCGGCCTGATCTTCCACATGTCGCGCTGCGGCTCGACCCTGGCGGCCCAGGTGCTGGCCGCCTCGCCCGCCAACGTCGTGGTATCCGAGGCCGCGCCGCTCAACGCCGTCACTCGGCGGGGCGACCTGGACGACGACGCCAAGGCCGTCCTGCTGCGGGCCATGGCCGCCGCCCTGGGCCAGGCGCGGAACGGCGAAAGTCGCCTGTTCCTCAAGCTGGACTGCTGGCACAGCCGCGACCTGCCGCTGTTCCGGCGCGCCTTTCCCGACACGCCCTGGGTGTTCCTCTATCGCGAGCCCGTCGAAGTGATGGTCTCCCAGACCCGGCGGCGCGGCGTGCAGATGGTCCCCAGCCTGGTGCCGCCGGCGACCTTCGGCGTCGATCTGCCGGACGGCGTGCCCGACGACGACTACTGCGCGCGGGTGCTGGCGGCGGTGTGCGAGGGCGCCGTGCGGCATTATCCGGTCGGCGGCGGCCGGCTGGTCAACTACAGCCAGCTGCCCGAGGCGCTGTTCACGCAGATCCTGCCGCACTTCGGGGTGACGCCCTCGGAGGCCGAGATCCAGGCCATGCGCGCCGCCGGCGTCCGTGACGCCAAGGCCCCCGAGCAGGTTTTCACGCCCGATGGCCTGGACAAACGACAGGCGGCGACCCCGGCGCTGCGTTTAGTCTGCGAACGGCGGCTGGACGCGGTGTACCGGCGGCTGGAGGCGATGCGGGCGGCGGGAGATTGAGTCATCCCTTTTCACGCCGTCATCCCGGGCCTTGTGCCCGGGACCCCTGGTTCAGCTTCCACGTGAGACGCCAGCGGTTCGCCAGCGAATCGCCCCCACTGCACCAGCGGCGGACAGAGGGGTCCCGGGCACGAGGCCCGGGATGACGGCGTTCTGAAACGATCCGCTAAGAGAGCTCAGGCCCCTTCCCGGGCCTCCACCATCTTCAGCAGGGTCTCCATGGCGTGGTCGCGCACGCCGTCCTCGCGCAGGTGCATGACCAGGTCGCGCAGGTAGTCGATGTTGCGGCCCGACAGGCCCTGGGCGCCGGCGATCAGCTCGGCCTGCTGCTCCAGGGTCAATGCCCCCGCCCACTGGCCGTGCTTCCTGTCGGAGAGGAACACCAGCGACCTAACCTTGCCGTTTCCATCGATCTTCAACTCGGACCAGGCCTCGAAATAGGTCTCGGTCGGTTGCTCGCGCTCGCGCAGATAGGCGTAGACCTCCGGCCACTGCGCCCCGGCCACCCGGTAGGCGACACCGCGCACCGCGCCGCCGGGGGCCAGGCCCAGCACCAGGCCCGGCCGCTCGTAGGTGCCCCGATGGTGGACCGAATAGATGCAGAAGGCGCGGCGTCGGCCATGGAGCACCGCGGTTCTTCGCTCTATGAACGGGAACCCGGGCCGCCACATCAGCGATCCATATCCGAACACCCAGCGGTCTTCGCTGCCTGCAACGCTCATCTACTGTTCCCGACGGAGCCGCCCATTCCATGACCCATAACGCCGCCGCCCCGTCCCGCAAGCCCCGGCGTCGCGGTCTGCTGGCGCCTTTCGTGCTGCTGCTGATAGTTGCTCTGGGCTGGAGCGTCGCCTGGCTATGGTTGCGCGGCCAGGCCGAGCAGCGGATGGACGCCACGGCCCTGTCGCTGAAGTCGCGCGGCTATGACCTGTCGTGGGAGAGCCGGACCTTCACCGGCTATCCGTTCCGCATGGACGTGCGGCTGGTCAACGCCCGGGTCGCCGAGCCGTCGGGCTGGGCCGTGCGGGCGCCGGAACTGAACGGCGAGGCCAACGCCTACGACATCGGCCACTGGGTGATCGTCGCGCCCCGGGGCGTGGTCATGACCCGGCCAGTCAATGGCGACGTGCAGATCACTGGCCAGGCCCTGCGCGCCAGCTTCGCCGGCTTCAAGCAATACCCGCCGCGCATCTCGATCGAGGGCGCGAACCTGGTCTTCACGCCCGCGCCGGGCGCCGCCCCGTTCCCCCTGCTGTCGACGGCGGGCCTGCAGTTGCACGTGCGGCCCGGCCCCGACGACCAAGGCGCGATCTTCTTCGAGGCCAAGGGGGCCAAGGCCCGCTTCACCGGCCTGCTGGGCCGCATCGCCGCGGACCGCACCGCCGACCTGATCTGGGACTCCAAGATCAGCAAGATCAGCGCCCTGCACGGGGCCAGTTGGGCCGACGCGGTCGGCGACTGGTCCGACGCCGGCGGGACCCTGACCGTCCAGCAGGGCCGGCTGACCGCGGGCGAGGCGCTGCTGGACGCCAAGTCAGGAGCGCTGACCGTCGACGACGACGGCCGCCTGCGCGGCGCGCTGGACGTCACGGTGCGTGAGGTCGCCTCGCCCGACCAGGCGCTGAAGAGCCCGGAAGCCGCCGCTGCGGCGGTGGCTCAAGCTCTGGGCCGCGACCCGACCCTGTCGGCCACCCTGAAGTTCGACAACGGCCGCACCCGCCTTGGCCTGTTCGACACCGGGCCTGCGCCGCGGGTCTATTGAGACCATCAGATCCGCCGGAATGGGCGGATTCAGCACAGGGCGCCACGCAACTTTATTCCCGTCATCGCGCCCTATTGCGCCTCCGGCGGCAAAGTCTATGGTCCGGCCTCCAATTTTGGGGATAAATCATGGGTAGCGACGCAGGCGACGCGACGCCTTCGCTGGACGAGGTCCGATGGCGTATCGACGCCATCGACGGTGAGCTTCTGGCCCTGCTGGACGAGCGGGCCGGCCTGGCGCGCGCCGTGGCGGCGGCCAAGCAGGCGGCGGGCGACACCGGCTTTGGCCTGCGTCCCGGCCGCGAGGCCCTGATCGTCCGCAAGCTGGTCGAGGCGCCCCGCAAGGCCGCCAGCGACGCCCTGGTCATCCGCGTCTGGCGCGAGCTGATGGCCGACAGCCTGGCCCGCCAGGGTCCCTATCACCTGACCGTCTGGGGCGGCTCCAACCCCGCCCGCGCCGTCGAGCTGACCCGTCTGCGGTTCGGCGTCGCGCCGCCGATGACCGTCGCCGCCACCGACAGGGAGGCCCTGGCCGCCGCCAAGACCCCGTGGGGCGTCGGCGTCCTGGGCCTGGTCCCCGACAACGCCTGGTGGGGCCGGCTGCTGGCCGAGCCGCGGCTGAAGATCTTCGCCGCCCTGCCCTGCCTGGAGCGCTGGGGCCCGCAGGTCGCCTTCGCCGTCGCCGAGGTCGAGGTCGAGCCGACCGGCGGCGACCAGACCTTCTGGGTCACCGACAGCCCCAAGGCCGCCGCCGCCATCATCGAGGCCCTGTCCGCCGACGGCGTGGCCGCCGAGCTGGTCGCCGAGGCCGGCGGGCTGAAGCTGTTCGCGCTGCTGGGCTTCTACCAGGCCGGCGACGCGCGCCTGGCCCGCGCGCCGGGTTCCCTTACGGGCGTCATCGGGGCTGCGCCGACCCAGTTCGACGTGTAGCGCCTGCGACGTCCTCGTCCTTCGACAAGTTCAGGATGAGGACGACTGACGGGCCGGTCGGAATAGAAATCCTCATCCTGAGCCTGTCGAAGGACGAGGATTTCGGGCCAAGGGTTAGACGTTACGGTCCGGCGGCGTGTAAGAAGGCCGCCTCTTCGCTGCCGAGTTTCCAGGTTATCCGCCCATGACCGCTCCGACCACCGATCGCTTCGCCGCGCCGCGCCCCACGCCCAAGCCGGGCATCCTCGACATCGCCGCCTATGTGGGCGGCAAGTCGAAGATCGAGGGCGTCGCCCATCCGGTGAAGCTGTCGAGCAACGAGAACATCTTGGGCAGCAGCGACAAGGCCAAGGCCGCCTATCGCGACGCGGTCGACCGGATGCATATGTATCCGGACGGCAAGGGCTCGGCCCTGCGCGCCGCCATCGCCGCCCACTACCGCCTGGAGGTCGAGCGCATCACCCTGGGCGACGGCAGCGACGAGATCTTCGCCCTGCTGAACCAGGTCTATCTGGAGCCCGGCGACAACATCGTCCAGGGCGAGCACGGCTTCGCCGCCTACGCCATCGGGGCCCGCGCCTGCCAGGGTGAGGTCCGCTTCGCCAAGGAGCCGGGCCAGCGCGTCGCCGTCGACGAGATCGTCAAGTGCGTGGACGAGCGCACCCGCCTGGTGTTCGTCGCCAACCCCGCCAACCCGACCGGCACCTGGCTGACCGGCGAGGAGATCCGCGCCCTGCACGCGGCCCTGCCGCCCTCGGTGGTGCTGGTGCTGGACGGGGCCTATGCCGAGTTCTGCACCGACCCGCGCTTCGAGGACGGGCTGGACCTGGCCCGCAACGCCGAGAACGTCATCGTCACCCGCACCTTCTCCAAGCTGCACGGCCTGGCCGCCCTGCGCGTGGGCTGGGGCTATGGACCGGCCGGGATCATCGAACCGCTGGAGCGCATCCGCCCGCCGTTCAACACCTCGATCCCCGCCCAGGACGCGGCCATCGCCGCCCTGGCCGACCTGGACTTCCAGCAGCGCTCGGTCGCCCTGGTCGAGCAGTGGCGCGCCTGGCTGACCCAGCAGATCGGCGGCCTGGGCCTGGAGGTCACCCCGTCGGCGGCCAATTTCGTGCTGATCAACTTCCCCGCCACGCCCGGCAAGACCGCGCTCGAGGCCGAGGCGTTCCTGGCCTCGAAGGGCTACCTGGTCCGCGCCGTGGGCAACTACAACCTGCCCAACGCCATCCGCGTCACCGTGGGGCTGGAGGAGCACAACCGGGCCGTGGTCGACCTGCTGCGCGAGTTCGTCTCGCGATGAGCCGCCCCGGTATCCTGTACCCCAAGATGACCGTGATCGGCTGCGGCCTGATCGGCGGCTCGATCATCCGCGCGGCCCGCGAGCACGGCGTGGTCGGCCAGGTCACCGTCGCCGACGCCAGCGAGGCGCACCGCGCCCGGGTGATCGAGCTGGGCATCGCCGACCACGTGACCGGCGACATCGGCGAGGCCGTGAAGGACGCCGACCTGGTGGTCATCGCCACGCCGGTGCTGTCGACGGCCGAGGTCGCCGCCGCCCTGGCCCCGCACCTGAAGCCGGGCGCCACCCTGACCGACGTCGGCTCGACCAAGGCCAATGTCGTCGAGGCGTTCAAGGCGCTCGACCTGTCCAAGGCGTTCGTGATCCCCGGCCACCCGATCGCCGGCACCGAGCAGTCGGGCCCCGACGCCGGCTTCGCCGAGCTGTTCGAGAACCGCTGGACCATCCTGACCCCGGCCGAGAGCGACGACGAGGCCTACGCCGCCGCCGTCGCCCGGCTCAGCGCCTTCTGGCGGGCGTTCGGCGCCCAGGTCGAGCTGATGGACGACAAGCACCACGACCTGGTGCTGGCCGTGGTCAGCCACCTGCCCCACCTGATCGCCTACACCATCGTCGGCAGCGCCGCCGACCTGGAGAACGTCACCGAGAGCGAGGTGATCAAGTTCTCGGCCTCGGGCTTCCGCGACTTCACCCGCATCGCCGCCAGCGACCCGACCATGTGGCGCGACATCTTCGTGGCCAACAAGGACGCGGTGCTGGAGATGCTGGGCCGGTTCACCGAGGACCTGCAGGCCATGAGCCGCGCCATCCGCTGGGGCGACGCCGACACCCTGCACGCCCACTTCACCCGCACCCGCGCCATCCGCCGCGGCATCGTCGCCGCCGGCCAGGAAAGCGCCGAGCCGAACTTCGGCCGCGACCGCGGGAAGCACTAGGCGGTGGGCTGGAAGCGCATCCTGGGCCTGGTCTTGGCGTCCATCGTCCTGGCGCTGGTGGTCTGGGGCCTGTTCCTTCCGTTGACGACGGTGTCGATCAAGGTCGACCTGCCGCCGGCCCGACCCTCCAAACCCGCTGCGTCCAAGCCAGTCGAAATTTCCATCGACGCCAACGGCGCGATCCAGGTCAACGGCCGGCCTTCGAGCCTGGACACCCTGGCCAGCGACGTCGGCGCCGTGTCCACAACGCGGGACAAGAACCAGCAACAGGTGATGATCCGCGCATCCGAGACCGTAACATACGGGACCTACATGGCGGTGCTTGAACGGCTGCGCGGCGCGGGCTGGCACAAGGTCGGCGTCATCAAAGACGCCATTCCCAACTGACCGGTCCATCAAGCGTCTGGTAGGCTCGGCTCAATGTCGCCGAGGTCGCAATACCGCCGCAACACCCAGCCCTAATGACCGCCACAGGGACGCACCGCCAAGGACACCCCATGCGCCGCAAGATCACCGCCCTCGCCCTGGCCACGCTGGCCGCCCTCGCCGCCGCCGGTTCGGCCCAGGCCCGGATGCCGTCGCCCGAAAAGATCTTCAAGGCCTGGGACAAGAACGCCGACGGCGGGATCGACAAGGACGAGTGGATCGCCGCCGGCCGCAAGGAAAAGCGCTTCACCCAGGCCGACACGGACGGCGACGGCAAGGTCTCCCTGGAGGAGCTGAGAGCCGGCATGGCCCGCATGAAGGCGCGCCCGGCCGCGTCGACGGGCGAGCAGACCCCGCCCGCCGAACACTAGGCGGATCGATCCTCAAGGCGGTGCGTGGCCCTCGTCCTTCGACAAGCTCAGGATGAGGACCATTTGCAGGCTCGGCGGTAAGAAAACCTCATCCTGAGCTTGTCGAAGGACCAGGTTTTCACTCCGGCCGAAGCTCGATCTGACCCAAACGAACGACCAGGGATTGAGTTGGCGCTGGACCCGTTCCGGGAGGCTTGGCTAAGGTCAGCCTCTTTCGGGAGGGGCCCATGCTCAAATACGTCGACAGCATCAAGGAACTTCTGGCGCTCTATGCGCTGCTGCTCGTGGCCGGGGCCGGCGCCTACGCCGCCTTCGAGCACAAGCCGTTCCTCGATGCGCTGTGGTGGGCCTGCGTCACCGCCACCACCGTCGGCTACGGCGACATATACCCCGCCACGACCGGCGGCCGGGTCGTCGCCGTGGTGCTGATGCACGTGACGCTGCTGTTCATCCTGCCGCTGCTGATCGGCAACATCTGCTCGCGCTGCGTCAAGGATCAGAACGAGTTCAGCCACGCCGAGCAGGAAGAGCTGAAGGCGGCGCTGCGCCGGCTGGAAGACAAGCTGGACCGGGCCGAACGGGCCTAGCGACGGCCGGCGCCGCGACCGTGACCTCGGCGCCACACCCAGCTGATCTTCACCATCGTCCCTTCCCACCGCTCGGCGAACGCTGTAATCGCCCGCCTCCCGAAGGATGAGGACCATGGCGCACAAAGCCCCGACCTATAAGCCCGCAAGCAATCTGCTCGACCGCCAGGTCGAACGGATGGGCGCGCGCGCGTCGGTAGGGGTTCCGGTCTAGGGTTCGTCTGAACTCGGGATATTCGTAGGAACCCCTCCTGGCCTGGCCGGAGGGGTTTCTTCGTTTTGTGCGAGAGGCTTTCCGACCATGTCGCCAGGAGGGGCGGTTTGGAAAAGGAGAAGCCCATGAGCGGCTTCACACACATTGAAAGCGACGGCGCGCCGATCAAGGCGTGGACGCGGGGCGTGCCCATCGAGGACGCCGCCCTCAAGCAGCTGCGCAACGTCGCCGCCCTGCCCTTCATCCACAAGCACGTGGCGGTCATGCCCGACGTGCACTGGGGGATGGGCGCGACGGTCGGCTCGGTGATCCCCACCCTGGGGGCGATCATCCCGGCCGCCGTGGGCGTCGACATCGGCTGCGGCATGATGGCGGTGCGCACCTCGATCCGCGCCGAGCACCTGCCCGACAACCTGTTCGGCATCCGCTCGGACATCGAGGCGGCGGTGCCGCATGGCCGGACCGACGACGGCGGGCGCAACGACACGGGCGCGTGGCAGGTCGAGCCGCCGGCGGCCGCGGCCGACAAGTGGGAAGGCCTGAAGGCCGGCTATGACGACGTCGTGGCCCGGCATCCGAAGGCGGCCCACCCGCGCGGTTTCGGCCACCTGGGCACGCTGGGCACGGGCAACCACTTCGTCGAGCTGTGCCTGGACGAGGCCGGCGACGTCTGGGTGATGCTGCACTCGGGCTCGCGCGGCGTCGGCAACCGGTTCGGGACCTACTTCATCGAGCGCGCCAAACACGAGATGAAGCGCTGGTACATCAACCTGCCCGACCAGGACCTGGCCTACTTCGCCGAAGGCAGCGAGGGCTTCGTCGACTACGTCCGGGCCGTGTCCTGGGCGCAGAAGTACGCCCGGGCCAACCGCGAGGTGATGATGGAGCAGGTGCTGGGGGTGCTGAAGCGGACCTTTCCCGACCTCGTGGTCACGCAGGAAGCGGTGAACTGCCACCACAACTACGTGTCGCGGGAGAAGCACTTCGGCAAGGACGTGTACCTGACCCGGAAGGGCGCGGTCTCGGCCAAGGACGGGGAGCTGGGAATCATCCCGGGTTCGATGGGCGCCAAGTCGTTCATCGTGCGCGGCCGGGGCAACCCGGACTCGTTCTGCACGTGCTCGCACGGCGCCGGGCGGGCGATGAGCCGCACCGAGGCCAAGCGGCGGTTCACGATCGCCGACCACGTGGCCGCCACCGCCGGCGTCGAATGCCGCAAGGACGCCGAGGTGATCGACGAAACGCCGATGGCCTACAAGGACATCGACGCGGTCATGGCCGCCCAGAGCGACCTGGTGGACATCGTCCACACGCTGCGCCAGGTCGTCTGCGTGAAGGGCTAAGGCATTTTCAAGCGGAGTGGACGCCGGTTCGCGTGACGAAAATGCGCCAAGCCAAAGAGCGGGACGCCGTCCGGTCTGTGACCGGGCGGCGTTTCGCGTTGGCGGGTCCGCCTCAGGTGATGTGCTTGGCGCTCGGCGGGTCGCTGGCGGGGAAGCTTTCCTCCAGGCTCTCGTCGATCAGGGCCTCCTGGCGGTCCTCGGCCTGCTCGACGTGCTCGGCCAGGTGGTCGGGCTTCTCGCCCTCCGGCAGCGGCTCGACCTTGCGGCTGGTCGGGGTGTCGGCGGTCTGGAAGGCCTCCTTGACGTCGGTCTCGGAGACGCGGTCCTCGGGATGGCCGGGCTGGCCCAGGTCCTGGGCCTGGGAGAAGTCGCCCAGCACTCCGGGGCGCGAGCCGTCTTGCGGCGCGGTGTCGTCAGCCATGGTGATGTCCTTGAAGTTGGACCCGATCAACGGCCGCCTCCGACCCCCGTTCCATGGCCGAGCTGGGGAACTGCCTAGCGGGCCTTCAACTCGGTCAGTTCCCAGGCCTCGCCAACCTTGTGGAACTTGAAGGCGATCCGCGCGCCGGGCGTCAGCGGCGCCTCGGCCAGGATGTCGCCATAGGCCTGGAAAACGGTACGGCCCGGCGCCAGCTTCGCCGCGCTCGCGCCCTCGTGATCGAGCGTTACCGCCTGGCCCTCAAGCCCGGCGATGACGCCCGTCGAATCGTATTCCGGGCCCGCCGGAAGCGCCGCCGCAGTCGTCGCCGGGGCCTCGGACGCGGTTTTCGC
The DNA here is from genome assembly GCF_001426985.1 of Caulobacter sp. Root1472. Classification (NCBI taxonomy): domain Bacteria; kingdom Pseudomonadati; phylum Pseudomonadota; class Alphaproteobacteria; order Caulobacterales; family Caulobacteraceae; genus Caulobacter; species Caulobacter sp. Root1472. Next base: position 71,798 of record NZ_LMFX01000017.1, read on the forward strand.
CGGCTTGACCGGGCCGCAGGCGGCAAGCGCCACCATCAGGAAACCGGCAGATATTGCTTTTATTTTCATGAGCTTATCAGTTTTGGAAATTTGGCGGATCGATCCGAACACGTCACTCATACAAGGTTTTTTGCCGCAAGTGCGAAAAGGCCGGCGATTGTGGTAGCGATTTTGTGATCGAAGTTTTACTCTAAGGCCTGCCGGCGGCTCTCCACGCCGGTCGTCGAGACCACGCCGGACCGCCCGAACCGAGCACGCCGATCCTAGAGGACCTCCATCCCTAGCGATCATAGCGCGTCCCGTGAAGGCCGGCCTTGCGCCTCTCGAGCCCCTTCGGAGAGGCCCGGCCCTCGGATCCATCCGAACCGGACAGCCGAGACGATGGACCTGATGAGCGAACGCGGCGCTTTCTTCGACCTGACCTCCTCGCGGAGCGTCGCCTACGACATGGCAGTCTCCACCAGCGACCGGGTCGAGATCCCCGCCGACGCACCCTTGGCCATGCCGGTCCAGCCGCTGGCCTTCTGGCAGGGCCAGGCCAAGCCGGTCGCCACCGCCCAGGAAAACCTGGTGCTGCGCCGCTGGGGCGTGTTCGTCGCCACCGCGATCATGGCCTTCGCCGGCTGGCGGGCCACCTACGACACCATCGCCCTGGGCGGCGTCACCCGCCTGGAAGCCGTGGTCCTGACCCTGCTGGTCCCGCTGTTCCTGGCCCTGGCCCTGTGGTTCTGCACCGCCGTGGTCGGCTTCGTGGTGCTGCTGGGCAAGCCCCGCGACCCGCTGGGCATCGACGACAGCGCCGCCTCGCCCATGCCCAAGCCCAAGGCCCGCACGGCGATCCTGATGCCGGTGCACAACGAGGACGCCGCCGAGGTATTCGCCCGCCTGCGCGCCATGGACGCCTCGATCGCCGAAACGGGCGCCAGCCGCGCCTTCGACATCTTCATCCTCAGCGACACCCGCGACGCCGCCGTGGCCCTGGCCGAGCAGGCCTGCTTCGCCCGCTTCCGCCGCGAGGCCAACAGCCACGTCTTCTATCGCAAGCGCACCCAGAACACGGGCCGCAAGGCCGGCAACATCGCTGATTGGGTGGCCCGCTGGGGCGGCGACTACGAGCACATGCTGGTGCTGGACGCCGACAGCCTGATGACCGGCGAGGCCATGGTTCGCCTGGCCGACGCCATGGAGCGCCATCCGCGCGTGGGCCTGATCCAGACCATGCCGATGATCATCAACGGCCAGACGATCTTCGCCCGCACGCTGCAGTTCGCCACCCGCCTTTACGGCCGCGTCGCCTGGACGGGCCTGGCCTGGTGGTCGGGCTCGGAGAGCAGCTTCTGGGGCCACAACGCCATCGTGCGCACCCGCGCCTTCGCCGAGACCTGCGGCCTGCCCAGCCTGGACGGCCCCAAGCCGTTCGGCGGCGAGGTGATGAGCCACGACGCCCTGGAAAGCGCCCTGCTGCGCCGCGGCGGCTGGGGCGTGCACCTGGCCCCCTATCTGGGCGGCTCGTATGAAGAGAGCCCCTCCAACCTGCTGGACTTCGCCACCCGCGACCGCCGCTGGTGCCGGGGCAACGTGCAGCACATCCCGCTGGTCGGCCTGCCCGGCCTGCACTGGATGAGCCGCCTGCACCTGGTGATCGGCGTGCTCAGCTACGTGCTCTCGCCCCTGTGGTTCGTGGCCCTGTCGTCGGGGATCATCTCGCGCATGCTGATGCCCGAGCTGAAGAAGGCCGCCTTCACCATGGCCGACCTGCAGGCCGCGGCCCACGCCCTGATCGACTGGCGCGAGATCCAGGCCACCGCCTGGGCGATGATCATCACCTTCGTCCTGCTGTTCGGCCCCAAGATCCTGGGCTCGATCCTGGTCTTTTCGCGCAAGAACGAGATCAAGGGCTTCGGCGGCCGCCGCCGGATCCTGGCCGGCCTGGGCGTGGAGATGCTGCTCTCGGCCCTGGTGGCCCCGATGCTGATGTTCACCCAGACCCGCGCCCTGGTCGAGATCCTGGCCGGCAAGGTCGGCGGCTGGGCCACCCAGCGCCGCGACGCCGACAAGGTCACCGGCAAGGAAGCCTTCGCGGCCATGGGCTGGATCAGCGTCACCGGCGTGGTGTTGGCCGTGGCCTTCTGGTTCACGCCCGACCTGCTGACCGCCACCCTGCCGATCCTGGCCGGCCTGATCCTGGCCGTGCCGCTGACCATGCTGGGGGCCCACAAGCTGGCCGGCCTCGGCGTCAAGTCCAACGGCCTGTTCATGACCCCGGAAGAGCGCCGCCCGCCGGCCATCGTCCGCGCCGCCCTGGGCCCGGCCTGCGAGCCGCCCGCCCGCTGGTTCAGCCGCCAGCCGGCCCCGGTCCTGATCGCCGACGCGGCGGCGGAACGGAACGCCGCCTAGGGCCTTATCGGTCCAGCGTCCGATAGCGCCTATGCTCGCTTAAGGGTGGTCGCCTTCGCCCGACCGGAGTAGAAGCGCGCTTCGTTCAATCCAAACGGAGCGTCCGCCGTGTCGCGCCTCTTCAGCGCCTATGTGATCGTCGACTGGAGCGCGGCGGCCAAGCCGACCACGGGGGCGGATTCCGTGTGGATCGGCGTGATGAAGCGCGACGTGCGCTTCCGCCTGACCTTCGAGAGCTTCAACCCGCCCACCCGCCAGGAGGCCGAGGCCAAGCTGGCGACGATCCTCGACGACCTGAAGAAGCGCGGCGAGCGGGCCCTGGTCGGCTTCGACTTCCCGCTGGGCTTCCCGCGCGGCGTCTCGGCGGCCCTGGCCCTGAAGGGCGAGCATCCCTGGCGCGCGGTCTGGGACCAGCTGGCCAAGATGGTCAAGGACAAGGCCGACAACACCAACAACCGCTTCGGCGTCGGCTCGGAGCTGAACCGCCGGCTGACCGGCGGGCCGTTCCCGTTCTGGGGCTGCCCGCCCAAGGACGCCCTGACCACCCTGCAGCCCAAGCGCACCCGCGAGCACGGGCCGGGCGACCTGCCGGAGTTCCGCCACGCGGACCTGGCGGCGAAAGGCGCGGCCTCGATCTGGAAGCTCTATTACAACGGCTCGGTCGGCGGGCAGGCGATCGTCGGCATCCCGGCCGCGCGCCGGCTGAAGGACGCCCGCGGCGACGCCGCCCGGGTCTGGCCGTTCGAGACCGGCTTCAAGGCCCTGACCGAGGCCGACCTGGACGGCGTGCAGGTGGTGATCGCCGAGGTCTACCCCTCGCTGGTCAAGGCCACCCCCGCCCCCGGCGAGGTCAAGGACGCCGCCCAGGTGCGCGCCCTGGCCGAGCACTTCGCCAAGCTGGACGAGGCCGGCAAGCTGGCCGCCCTGTTCGGCCCGAGCAAGGACGCCCCGGCCGACCTGGTGGTGGACGCCCAGACCGAAGAGGGCTGGATTTTGGGGGCGGCGATCTAGGCGGAAACGCCGTGCGTCCTTCGGGGCTCGGCTACGCCTCGCACCTCAGGATGAGGCAATCAGCACAGAGTTCCTCATCCTGAGGCGCCCGCGTAGCGGGCCTCGAAGGACCCATGGCGGCTATCGTTCCTTCAGGTCCAGCATCCGATACCGCCCCAGCAGCAGGCCCGCGGCCAGGAAGCTGGTGATGATCACCGACCAGACGATGCCGTTCACGCCCAGCTTCATCGGCAGGGCCAGCCACCAGGCCAGGGGGCCCATGACCAGGGCGTAGCTGATCATGTGGGTCGCGGTCGGGATCCACACCTCGCCCCGCGCCCGCAGGGCCTGGGCGCAGACCACCTGGACGGCGTCGGGGATCAGGAACAGGCAGCTCAGCGCCAGGGCCGGCGCGATCAGGGTCAAGGCGGCCGGATCGGTGGTGTAGGCCCCCGCCACCAGGTGACGCAGGGGATAGAGCAGCACCGTGACCAGCAGCGAGAAGGCCGCGGTCACCCCGAAGGCGACCCAGCCGGCCCGGCTCATGCCCTTGGAGTCTCGCGCGCCATACGCCCGGCCCACCTGCACTGCCGTGGCCGTCGACAGGCCCAGCGGGACCATGAAGATCACCGCCACGACGTTGAGCACCACCGCCCAGGCGGCCACCGAATAGCCGCCCAGCCAGCCGGCCACCAGGCTCATGCCGGCGAAGGCCCCGGACTCGAACAGGTTGGAGCCGCCCGCCCCGTAGCCGATCCGGCGCTGCTCGCGCGCGGCGGCCAGGTCGGGCGCCGGCCGGTCGAACACCCCCATGGCCCTGGCGTCCTTCAGGCGCACGATGACCATCGCCAGCATCGCCGCGAAGGCCGCCCGCGCCACGAAGGTCGACCACGCCGCGCCCACCGCGCCCAGGGCCGGCAGGCCGAACGTCCCCGGCACCAGCAGCAGGTTGGCCGCCAGGTTGATCAGGTTGGCGATCCACATGGCCACGGTCACCAGGCCCGGCCGCCCCAGGCCCTCGAGCCAGAAGCTCAGCGTCACGCTCAGGGCGAACAGCGGCAGGGACAGGGAGAAGACGACCAGCGGCGCCGTGGCCCCGTTGGCCAGCGCCGTGTCCAGGCCGGCATGGTGCATCAGCGGCGGCCCGGCGATGGCCAACAACGCCGCGCCGGCGACGCCCAGCCACAGGGCGTAGACCACGCCGCGCCGCAGCACCGCGCCGGTCTCGTGCGGCTTGCCCGCCCCGGTGGCCCGCGAGGCCATCACCTGCACCCCGACCAGCAGGCCGACCGTCATGGTCACGAACACCGAGGTCGGGGCCCAGGCCATGGCGTGGAAGCCCAGCTGCGTCGCCGAGAAGTGGCCGACGACGATGGCGTCGGTCAGGCCCATGACCATGATGCCCAGGCGCGACAGCACCACGGGCCCGGCCAGCCGCAGCAGTTCGATCAGGTCGGAGACAATGACGCCGTGCGGCTTCCCAGGGCGGGGAGCCGGCGCGGCCGCGGAACGCGACATCTTCAGGGCCTTTCCAAGAGGCCGGGAAGGTGACCGATGCTCCAGCTTTGGGCAACCCCCGCTTGCGCGCTGCCGCTTGGAACATCCGCGCCGCCCGTCAGTTTCGCCGTCGTCAGCCGCAGGAGGCCTCCATGCCCGACGTCGAAACCCCGCAGTTCGAACCCGCCGCCGAGCGCGCCGCCCAGGCCGAGCGCGACATACAGGCCCCGCTGGACGCCAAGGAGCAGCGCTCGTTTCAGGGGAAGGGCCAAGACGGCGACCAGAAGCAGGAAAAGCCCGCCATGCAGGCCGGCGCCCGCCCCTATCCCGCCCCGCCCTTCCCCGAGCAGCACCAGGTCAAGCCGGGGATCGAGGCCAAGCTGGATCCGGCCCCGATGTACGACGCGCCGTTCTACAAGGGCTCGGGCAAGCTGGAGGGCAAGGTCGCCCTGATCACCGGGGCCGACAGCGGCATCGGCCGGGCCGTGGCGGTGCTGTTCGCCCGCGAGGGCGCCGACGTGGCCATCGCCTATCTGGACGAGGAGCTGGATGCGGCCGAGACCCGGGCCGCCGTCGAGCGCGAAGGCCGCCGCGCCATCCTGTTGCCCGGCGACGTGGCCGATCCCGCCTACGCCAAGGCCGCCGTCGAGCGCACGGTCGCCGAACTGGGCAAGCTGGACGTCCTGGTCAACAACGCCGCCTTCCAGGAGCACGTCACCGCCTTCGAGGACCTGACGCCCGAGCACTTCGACCGCACGCTGAAGACCAATCTCTACGGCTATTTCCACATGGCCCAGGCGGCGGTGAAGGTGATCCCGCCTGGCGGGGCGATCATCAACACCGGCTCGGTCACCGGCATGCTGGGCAACAAGGACCTGCTGGACTACTCCCTGACCAAGGGCGGCATCCACGCCTTCACCCGCTCGCTGGCCGCCCACCTGGTCGACAAGGGCATCCGGGTCAACGCCGTGGCCCCGGGCCCGGTGTGGACGCCCCTGAACCCTGCCGACAAGCTGGCGCCCCAGGTGGCCCAGTTCGGCGGCCAGACCCCGATGAAGCGCCCCGCCCAGCCCGAGGAGATCGCCCCCGCCTACGTCTTCCTGGCCTCGCCCCAGACCTCCAGCTACATCACCGGCGAGGTGCTGCCGATCATCGGCGGGTACAGCGGGGGCTAGGTGTCGGCCCACCAGATCCTCCCCCTGTGGGGCAGGGCTATCGCATATGACCCAGGAGTGAGAGCAGGAAGGTTTCATCCCAGCCGGCGCGCTTGATCTTGGTCTTGATGGAACCCTTGCCGGGGT